>RECW01000180.1 GCA_007693835.1 Paracoccaceae bacterium
GATCGCGGGTTCTCGGACGCAGCTCATCAACAGGGCCGCGGAAGCGTAGGCGCGCGTTTCGCGCCGCCGTTGCAGCCCCGCGCCGCCGCGCGGCCCGCCCCGCCCTACCGCCGCCGCGCCACCGCGTGGCCGATCGGCGTCGGCGTCTGGAGGCGCTCGAAGTGGGCCACGCCGTCGACCACCGTCCACCAGGCGGTGAACGGGTGGTCCACGTTCTCCGCCGTGATGGTCTTGTAGCCGGCGACGCGGCGGTAGACCCCCTCGCACCGGAGCGTGTCGCCGTCGAGCGCGCCTTCGCCAAGGGCGATGTCGAAGCGCCGGCGGCTGTCGAACACCGGCACCGTACGGCCGCACGCCTCGGCGACCGGGCGGGGCGTCAGGGCTGCGACGGCGGCGCTCACCGGGTCGAGCGCGCCCCTGAGGGTTTCGGGCGGCGCGTCGTAGCGGCGCCTGCGCAGCGGCGGGTCGGCCTCGATCACGATCGAGGGGTTCTCCTCCCACCGCATCGCGACTTCCCGCCGCTCGCGCCCGAAGCGCGTCTCGGACTCGAAGCGCGCCGGCTCCGGCGCAGCGCCGCTCTCGACGCCCGTCGCCGACGCCCTGGCTTCGGCCCCGAAGAACGCGCCGACGAGGCCGGAGGCGCGCAGCGCCGCCTCGGCCGCGTAGGCCTCGCCGTCGCGATGGACCGTCAGGCGCAGCTCGCCCCCGCGCAGCCCGCCGATGAAGACGTCGTAGGTCGCGCGGTACGGCGCGGCGTCGGGCTCCGCGGTCGCCTGCGCGGTGGTCGCAGGCGCGCCGGCGGCCACGGCGGCGGCGGCGAGCAGGGTCGGAAACAGGGGCGTGCGGCGCATGGGCGGCCTCCCGGCGTTGCGGTCCACCGTCAGTTAAGCGAGACAGGCGGGCGAAAGAATGGCCGCGGCGCGGATTTCCGCCGGCGGCCCTCACCCGGCGCGGAGCCGCCCATGCCCGACCCAGACGCCGAGACGCAAGCGGCCGCCCTCGCCGAGGCCGTCTCCGCGGGCGACCGCCGCGCCCTCGCCCGGGCGATCACGCTCGCCGAATCGACGCTGCCCGCCCACCGCGCCGCCGCGCGCGCGCTGCTGGCGCGGCTCGTCGGCGTCGGCGACGCGCTGCGGGTCGGGCTGAGCGGGGCGCCGGGCGTCGGCAAGTCGACCTTCATCGAGGGCTTCGGCATGATGCTGGTCGAGCGCGGGCTGAAGGTCGCCGTGCTGGCGGTCGACCCGTCCTCGGCGCGCACGGGCGGCTCGATCCTCGGCGACAAGACGCGCATGGACCGGCTGTCGCGCGCGCCCGGCGCCTTCATCCGTCCCTCTCCGTCCGGCGCCGGCCTCGGCGGCGTGGCGCGACGCACGCGCGAGGCCATCCGGCTCTGCGAGGCGGCGGGCTACGACGTGATTCTGGTCGAGACCGTGGGCGTCGGGCAATCGGAGATCATGGTCGCCGAGATGACAGACGTCTTCGCCCTGCTGCTGGCGCCCGGCGGGGGCGACGAGCTTCAGGGCGTCAAGCGCGGCATCATGGAGATCGCCGATCTCGTGATCGTGAACAAGGCGGACGGGGACCTCGAACCCGCGGCCCGGCGCACGGCGGCCGACTACGCCGGCGCGCTCCGGCTGCTGCGCCGCCGGCCCCACGACCCCGACGGCTATCCGCAGGCGCTGACGGTCTCCGCGCTGTCTGAACGCGGGTTCGAGGACGTGTGGCAGGCGATTTCGGCGCTCGACGCCGAACGGCGCGCGCGCGGGTGGCGCGCGGCGCGGCGGCGCGACCAGGCGGTGCGGTGGTTCCGTTTCGAGGTGTCGCAGGGGCTTGAGGCGGCGTTCCGCGCCGACCCGGAAGCCGGGGCCGCGCTGCCGGCGCTCGAGGCGCAGGTCGCCGAGGGGGCGCTCGCCCCCGACGCGGCCGCGGAGGCGGCGCTCGAAAAGTTCATCCGCCGGTAGACAGGCCGCGCGGAATGCCCTCACTAGGCGCGGGGCCGGACTGCGGCCCGCGCCGGAGAAACCGAGGGATGCTCCCGATGCGCCACCGTTCGACTCTCGCCACGATCCTGGCCGCCTGCGCCCTGCCCGCTGCGGCGGAGACGACGATCACGATCCTGCATCTGAACGACTTCCACAGCCGGATCGAGCCGATCAACCGCTTCAACGCCACCTGCGCGCCCGAGCAGGACGAGGCGGGAGAGTGCTTCGGCGGCGTGGCCCGCATCGCGACCGCGCTGGCCGAGCGCCGCGCCGCGGCCGAGGCCGAGGGCCGCCCCACCCTGTTCCTCGACGCAGGCGACCAGTTCCAGGGCTCGCTCTTCTACACGACCTACGGCGGGCTCGCCGAAGCCGAGTTCCTGAACCTTTTCGGCCTCGACGCCATGGTGGTCGGCAACCACGAGTTCGACGGCGGCCCGGCCCAGCTCGCCGCCTTCCTCGACGCCGTGGAGTTTCCGGTGATCGGCGGCAACGTCGACGTCGCCGCCGAGCCGCTGCTGGTCGGGCGGCTGGCCCCCTATGTGATTCTCGACGTGGCCGAGACGCGTGTCGCCATCCTCGGCGCGCTCACACCCGACACGGCGACCATCGCCTCGCCGGGGCCGAACGTGCGCTTCCGCGATCCCATCGCCCACCTCACGGCGGCGGTGGAGGAAGTGCGGGCGCAGGGAGTGAACAAGATCATCGCGCTGACCCACGTGGGCCTCAACGACGACATCGCCATCGCCGAGGCCGTGCCGGGGCTCGACCTGATCGTCGGCGGCCACAGCCACAGCCTGCTGTCGAACACCGCCGAGAACGCGGCCGGTCCCTACCCGCTGTTCGTCGACGGGCCGGACGGACGCCCGGTGCCCATCGTGAGCGCCTACGCCTACGGCAAGTTCCTCGGCGAGGTGACGCTGACCTTCGACGACGAGGGCGACGTCACCTCGGCGGTTGGCGAGCCGATCCTGCTCGACGCCGCCTTCGCGCCCGACCCCGACGTCGCGGCGCGCGTCGCGGAGCTCGCCGAACCGATCGAGGCGCTCAAGGCCCAGGTGATCGGAGAGACGGTCGCCCCGGTCGACGGCGACCGCACCTCCTGCCGCGCGCGGGAGTGCGAGATGGGCGTGCTGGTGAGCGAGGCGATCCTGGCGGCGGCGCCGGAGGCGGACATCGCCATCACCAACGGCGGCGGCCTGCGCGCCTCCTTCGCCGCCGGCCCGATCACGATGGGCGACGTGATGACGGTGCTGCCGTTCCAGAACACGGTCGCGACCTTCGAGCTGACCGGCGCCGGCGTGCTCGCCGCGCTGGAGAACGGCGTCAGCCAGGTCGAGGACGGCGCCGGGCGCTTCCCGCAGGTGGCGGGGATGCGCTTCACCTGGGATCCCGCGGCCGAACCCGGCGCGCGGATCGTCTTGGCCGAGCTCGAGACCGCCGACGGCTGGGCGGCGCTCGACCCCGAGCGGGTCTATCGCCTCGCCTCCAACGACTTCATGCGCCGGGGCGGCGACGGCTACGCGGTGTTCGCCGAGCAGGCGCGCAACGCCTACGACTTCGGCCCCGGCCTCGACGCGGCGCTGGCGCGGTTCATCGCCGACAACACGCCCTACCAGCCACGGCTCGCCGGTCGGATCGCGGAGGTTTCGGCGGTCGCCGCCTACACCGTGCGGCGCGGCGACAACCTCTGGACCATCGCGCGCCGCGAACTCGGCGACCCGACGCGCTGGTCCGAGATCGCCGAGGCGAACGGGCTGGAGGCCCCCTATCGCCTCGACGTCGGCGACGCGCTGACCCTGCCGCGCTGAGCGCGAGGCGGGGGCGCGTCGCGCGCCCCCGAAGAGCCCATGTGCGGCCGGTTCGCCCTCACCCTGCCCCACGAGGCCGTCGCCGGGCGCTTCGCCGCCCGGCCGGACGGCCCCATGCCGCCGTCGCCGCGCTACAACATCTGCCCGACGCAACCGATCCTGACGGTGCGCGCGACGCCGGAGGGCCGCGTGCTGGCGCCGATGCGCTGGGGTTTCATCCCGCCGTGGGCGAAGCGCGTCGGCGACGGCCCGCTCCTGATCAACGCGCGCGCCGAGACCATCGCCGAGAAGCCCGCCTTCCGTGAGGCGTGCCGCGCGCGCCGCTGTCTGATCCCGGCCAGCGGCTTCTACGAATGGCAGGCCGCGCCGGACGGCGGCAAGGACCCCTGGTGGGCGGAGGCTGACGGCGTCGTCGCCTTCGCCGGGGTCTGGTCGCTCTGGTCGGGACCCGAAGGGCCGGTCGCCTCCGCGGCCATCGTCACCTGCGCGGCGAACGCGCCGCTTTCGGCGGTCCACCATCGCATGCCGGTGGCGATCGCGCCCGAAGACTACGCGCTGTGGTTGGGCGAGGCGGGGAAGGGGGCGGCTGCGCTGATGCGCCCTGCGCCCGACGCCCTTTTCGGCCTGCGCCGGGTCTCGCGCGCGGTGAACGCCGCGCGGCATGATTCGCCAGACCTGCTTTCGGCCGCCCCCTAGGCGCGCGCCGCGCCTTTCTCCCGCAGCGCCCGCTCCGGGATCGGCCCGTCGAGCTGGCGCAGCGCCGCGCGCGCGAAGCTGGTCTCGTAGCGGCCGCCGGTTTCGGCGAAGGCGGCCGGAAGGGCGATCCACGGCGCCTGCGGGCGGCGATGGTGGGTCGCGTGCAGGTTGAAGTTCAGGAGCGCCGCCTGCAGCGGCCGCGGCAGGCGCAGGTCGTAGCCGGCCATCGGGTCGTCCAGCGGGTTGGCGTAGTGGTAGGCGTTGTCGAAGAACGACACGAGGAACGCCCGCACGCCGAGCGCCGCCGCCAGCATCCACCAGTGCGCCCCATAGAGCGCGAAGGCCGCGAGCAGCCCGGCGGTGATCAGGAAGCCGTCGAGACGCATCCGCGTCCGGCCCGGCTCCTCCAGCAGCTGCTTCTTCGCCGCGAGCCACATGGTGCGGCCGTCCGGCGCCTCGTCGCCGAAGGCGAGCTTGACGATCGGCCGCCAGAAGCGGTCCGGCAGGATGGCGAGCGGCGAGACCAGCAGTTCGCCGAGCCAGAGCCCGCCGAAAAGCCGCCCGTAGTAGGCGACGCGCCGCGCCGGCCCCGGCCGCTCGGGCGCCACTTCGACGCGGTTCAGCGGCGAGCGGTTGAAGCGGTGGTGCTGCAGGTGGCCGAGCCTGAGCGCCTGGAAGGGCGCGCCGAACACGCCCGCAAGCGCGCGGCCGAAGCGGTCGTTCCATGCGCGCGCGGGCAGCAGCGCGCCGTGGATCGCCTCGTGGATCAGCGACCAGAGGGTGGTGGTCGACAGCGCGGGGACGACCAGCAGCCACCCCCACGCGGCGCTGCGCGGCAGAAGCCAGACCGGGAGGACGAACAGGGCGAAAAGATTCGCGGCGATCAGCCCCGATGCGAGGGCGAGGTTGAGGCGGGCCGGGATCGCCGCCTGGGCCGTCGCGGTCTCATGGCGCGTCATGTTTCCTCCGTGCACAGCGCGCAGGCGGACCGAGCCGGGAACGCCGCCGAAACGCGCGCCGCTCCCGCTCGCGGCGGAATGAACCCCGCCTGCGCCCGAATCGCCACTGGAAAGTTTGCGCGCGCCTGTGCTTGTGTTGCGAAAGCGTTGCGGAGCAGGGGCCGGATGTTCGACGAAATGCGGGGCGCCGACGGCACGCGCCCGCCCTATCGCGAGATCGAGCGCTGGCTCGACGCACTCGGCCCCGAGGCGCTGGCCCTGAAGCGCGACGAGGCCGAGACGCTGTTCCGGCGCATCGGCATCACCTTCGCGGTTTACGGCGAAGGCGGCGACCCCGAGCGGCTGATACCGTTCGATCTGATCCCGCGCGTGTTCTCGGCGACCGAGTGGCGCACGCTGTCGCGCGGCATCGTCCAGCGCGCCAAGGCGCTGAACGCCTTCCTTCACGACGTCTATCATCGGGGAGAGATCCTGAAGGCGGGGATCGTTCCCGAAGACCTCGTCTACCGCAACTCGGCCTTCCTGCCCGAGATGATGGGCGTCGACCCGCCGGGGCGCGTCTACAGCCACATCGTCGGCATCGACATCGTGCGCACCGGCCCGCACGACTTCATGGTGCTCGAGGACAACTGCCGCACGCCCTCCGGCGTCTCCTACATGCTGGAGAACCGCGAGATCATGATGCGGATGTTCCCCGACCTCTTCGCCCGCGAGCGGGTCGAGCCGGTCGACGGCTACGCCTCGATGCTCCGCGCGACGCTGGAGGAGGTCGCGCCGCGCGCCTGCCGGCAGGACCCGGTCTGCGTGGTGCTGACGCCGGGGCCGCTGAACTCGGCCTACTACGAGCACTCCTTCCTCGCCGACCAGATGGGCGTCGAACTGGTCGAGGCGCGGGATCTTTTCGTCGACCGGGGTCTCGTCTGGATGAAGACCACCGAGGGGCCGAAGCGCGTCGACGTCATCTATCGCCGCATCGACGACGACTTCATCGACCCGCTGGTGTTCCGGCCCGAGAGCGTGCTGGGGGTCGCGGGGCTGATGAACGCCTACCGGGCGGGCGGCGTCACCATCGTCGGCGCGCCGGGGGCGGGGGTGGCCGACGACAAGGCCGTGTACTGCTACGTGCCGGACATGATCCGCTTCTACCTCGGCGAGACGCCGATCCTGAAGAACGTGCCCACCTGGAAGTGCGGCGACCCCGGCGACCGCGCCCATGTGCTCGACAACCTCGGCGAGGTGGTGGTGAAGGAGGTGCACGGCTCGGGCGGCTACGGGATGCTGATCGGCCCGCGCTCCACCGAGGCCGAGCGCGAGATCTTCCGGCGCAAGATCGAGGCCGACCCCGGCGCCTTCATCGCCCAGCCGACGCTGGCCCTCTCCACCGTGCCGACGATGACCGCGGACGGCGCCGCCGCCCCGCGCCACGTCGACTTCCGCCCCTTCGCGCTGGTGGGCCGCGAGATACGCCTCACGCCCGGCGGGCTGACCCGCGTGGCGCTGCGCGAGGGTTCGCTGGTGGTGAACTCCAGCCAGGGGGGCGGCGTGAAGGACACCTGGGTGCTGGCCGACCGATGAGCACGCTGTCGCGCACCGCCTCCGAACTGTTCTGGATGACGCGCTATCTCGAGCGCGCCGAGGCGATGGCGCGCCTCGTCGAGATGGGCCGGCGCATGGCGATGCTGCCATCCGACCGCGAGACGGCGGCGGACGAGTGGCGCTCGGTGATCGCCGCCTCGGGGTGCGCGCCCCATTTCGAAGGCCGCGCGGTGGACGAGCGCGCCGCCGTCCTCGGCCTGATCACCGACCGGGAGAACCCGTCCTCCATCGTCTCGTGCTTCGACCGGGCGCGGCAGAACGCCCGGTCGGTCCGCACCGCGCTGACGACGCAGAGCTGGGAGACGCTGAACGAGGCGTGGCTCAAGCTCGGCGACCTGACCGAGGAGCGGGTGCTGCGCGAGCTGCCCCAGACGCTCGACTGGGTGAAGGGCCGCTGCGCCCAGTTCCGCGGCGCCGCCGACGCCACCATGCTGCGCGACGACCGCTACGACTTCGGCCGCCTCGGCATCTTCATCGAGCGCGCCGACATGACGCTGCGGCTGCTCGACGTGAAGCATTTCGTGCTGCTGCCCGAGACCGAGGTGGTCGGCGGCGGGCGCGACCGGCACCAGTGGACCTCGGTGCTGATGGCCACCTCGGCGCTGCGCGCCTACCACTGGGCCTACCGCGGCGACTACAGCCCCTGGCGCATCGCCGACTTCCTGATCCTGAACCACTCCTGCCCGCGCTCGCTCGCCTACTGCTACGACGAGATCATCGGCGTGCTCGACCGCCTCGCCCGCGCCTACGGCGCGCGCCACCCGTGCCACCACACCGCCACCGAGACGGTGGCGATGCTCGCGGACATCGACATCGGCGAGATCTTCCACGACGGGCTGCACGAGTTCCTGATCGGCGCCGTCGCCCGCAACAACCGGCTCGCCTACGAGATCGGGGCCGCCTATCACTTCTGAGAGGGGGAGCCGATGCTGCTCGCCGTCCGCCATCGCACGACCTACCGCTACGATCCCGCCGTCGCGGGCGTCGCCATGCGCCTCAAGCTGTTCCCGAGCCGGTTCGACGGACAGAAGCCGCGCCGCTGGCGCGTCAGCCTCAACGGCGCCGCCGTGAAGCCCGATTTCACCAACGGCTGGGGCGACGAGGTGGCGACGCTGTTCCTGCGCGGCGGCGTGCCCGAGGCGGAGGTGATCGCCGAGGGCGAAGTCGAGACGCACGACCTCGCCGGCGTGCTGCGCGGCTTCCGCGAGGCGCTGAAGCCCGGCGTCTGCCTGCGCGAGACGCCGCGCACCCGCGCCGACGCCGCCATCGCCGAGCTGGCGCGCGAGGCCGACGCTTCCGGCGGCTCGGTGCTGTCGCGCGCCCATGCGTTGCAGGATCTCGTGTCCTCCCGCATCGCCTATGTGCCCGGCGCCACCGACCACGGCACCACGGCGGCGCAGGCGCTCGCGGCCGGCAAGGGCGTCTGCCAGGACCACGCCCATGTGATCATCGCGGGGGCGCGGTCGCTCGGCTGGCCGGCGCGCTACGTCGCCGGCTACTACCTCGCGCACATCGAGGGCGGCGACGTCGCCACCCACGCCTGGGCCGAAGTCTGGGTCCCCGATCTCGGCTGGGTCGGCTTCGACGCCTCGAACGACATCTGCCCGACAGCCGACTACATCCGCGTCTGCTCGGGCCTTGACGCCGCCGACGCCGCGCCGCTGCGCGGCCACGCCGAAGGGGTCGCCGCCGAGACGCTCGATGTCGAGGTGGGCGTCGCGCCGGTGGCGCAGACGCAGCAGTAGCGCGCCGTCGGCCCTTACCCGGCGCCGCGCGGCGGGCTAAGGCTTCCCGTCGGCGGCGGGTCCGGGGGCGGGATGGCGAGCGCGCGCGAAAAGACCGGCACGATGGCCGAGACGCTGTGCCGGCGGATCGCCGACGAGATCGTCGACGGCGCGCTGCTGCCGGGGGTCCGCCTCGACGAGCAGGGCCTCGCGGAACGGTTCGCCGTGTCCCGCACGCCCGTGCGTGAAGCGCTGCGGCAACTCGAGGCCATGGGCGTGGTGCGGCGGCGTCCGAATCGCGGCGTCGAGGTCGCCACCGTCTCCGAAACGCAGCTCCGCGACATGTTCGAGGCGATGGCCGAGCTCGAAGCCCTCTGCGCCGGTCTCGGCGCCGTGCGCATGACGGCGCGGGAGAAGCAGGCGCTTGACCGTCTCCACCGCCGGTCGGCCGATCACGTGGCGGCCGGCGCCGAAGCCGCCTACGAGGAGGCGAACCGCCGCTTCCATGAACTGCTCTACGCCGGCGCCCACAACGCCGAGATCGCCGCCATGGCCGTTTCGATCCGCGTGCGCCTCGCCCCGTTCCGCCGCGCGCAGTTCCGCGTCGCCGGTCGGCTGGAGCGCTCCTTCGCCGAGCACGACGCCGTGGTGCGCGCGCTGCTCGAGAGCGACGCCGCCGCCGCGGCGGACGCGATGCGCCGTCACCTGAACACCGTCGGTCTCGCGGCCGACGCCTACCGGCGTGCGCGCGGGCGCTGACCGCCTATTTCGCATGCAAGATTGCATGCAAGATGGAGCGACCAAGTCGCTGGCATTCCTGACAGTTATCGGGACCGACCGGCCCATTCTCGCCCGGCGGGTCGGTGAAACGCCGAAGTTCGCGCCAGATCGGCGCTTCGACGCGTCGTTTCCGACCATGCAGCGCGCTCTGTCGGAGGCCCGGTGCGCGCCTTGTCCCGCCGCACGCGGCTAACCCACTGACAAGGCGAAACGACGAGGATCCGTCCGCGCCTTGGCACGCAAATTGCTGGGTGAGCCAGGCCGACGCTTTGGTCGGCTTTCCTGGAGCGCGACGCGATGCTTCCCGCGGACGGTCTCGGCTTGCAGTCCCTGCGCGCGGCGTACGCCGCAGGCGCGACGCCGCGCGCCGTCGTCGGCGCGCTGCTCGACCGGATCGCGGCCCGCGGCGGCGACGGCGTGTGGATCGGGGGCGCGCTCGCCGAGCGGGCCCTCGCCGCCGCCGAGCGGCTGGAGACCGCCGACCCCTCGGCGCTGCCGCTCTATGGCGTCCCCTTCGCGGCGAAGGACAACATCGACGTCGCCGGCGTCCCCACCACCGCGGCCTGCCCCGACTTCGCCTATACGCCCTCGGCGAGCGCGCCCGTGGTCGAGCGCCTGGAAGCCGCCGGCGCCGTGCTCATCGGCAAGGCCAACCTCGACCAGTTCGCGACCGGCCTCTCCGGCTGCCGCTCGCCCTACGGCGTTCCGCCGAACGCGCTGGCGCCCGGCATGATCCCGGGCGGATCGTCTTCGGGGTCGGCGACGGCGGTGGCGGCGGGGCTGGTGAGCTTCGCGCTCGGCACCGACACCGCCGGTTCGGGGCGCGTGCCCGCGATGCTCCAGAACCTCGTCGGGCTGAAGCCCTCGCGCGGGCTGATCAGCGCGCGCGGCGTCGTGCCGGCCTGCCGGACGCTCGACTGCGTGTCGGTGTTCGCGCTCTCCTGCGCCGACGCCGCGGCGGTTCTCGGCGTCGCCGAGGGCTTTGACCCCGCCGACGCCTACGCCCGGCCCCGCGGCGCCGGGCGGCCCGCAGTCGTCCGGCTGGGCGCGCCGCGGCCGGATCAGTTGTTCTTCGACGGCGACGTCGCCGCGGCGGCGCTGTTCGAAGAGACGGTCGCCCGCGCCAAGGCGCTGGGCTTCGAGGTCGAGACGGTGGATATTGCGCCGTTCCTCGACGCGGCGAAGCTCCTCTACGAGGGTCCTTGGGTCGCGGAGCGGACGGCGGCGATCCGCGGCCTGCTGGAGACGCGGCCGGAAATCCTCCACCCGGTCATCCGCGAGATCGTCGGCGGCGGCCTCGCCCCGACCGCGGTCGACGCCTTCGACGGCGCCTATCGCCTTGAGGCGTTGCGCCGAGAGACCGAGCCGGTCTGGACGCGGGTCGACGCGCTGCTGCTGCCGACCGCGCCCACCGCCTACACGGTCGAGGCGATGCTGGCGGACCCGATCGCGCTGAACGCGCGGCTCGGGCGCTACACCAACTTCATGAACCTGCTGGATCTCTGCGGCGTCGCCGTGCCGGCGGGCTTCCTGCCGTCGGGGGCCGGCTTCGGCGTGACGCTCGCCGCCCCCGCCTTCGCCGAAGCCGCGCTGCTCGCCGCGGGCGACGCGCTGCACCGCGCCGCCGGAACCGGCGCCGGGGCCGAGCGTGCGCCCCTCCCGCCAGCCGCGCCGGCGGCCCCGGAGCGTTTCCGCCTCGTGGTCTGCGGGGCGCACATGCGCGGCCTGCCGCTGAGCGGCGAACTCGCCGCCCTCGGCGCGCGCTTCGTGCGCGAGGCGACGACCACGCCGGAATACCGGCTGTTCGCGCTGCCGGGCGAGGGCGTCGCCCGGCCGGGCCTGGTGCGCGTCGCGGCCGGGGCGAGCGAGGGCGCGGCGGTGGCCGTCGAAGTCTGGGACATCGCCGAGGAGGCGGTGGGCGCTCTCATGACGCGCATCCCTGCGCCGCTCGGGCTCGGCCCCGTGCGGCTCGCCGACGGCGCGACGCATGCGGGCTTTCTCTGCGAGGCGGCGGCCGCGGCCGACGCGCGCGACATCACCGACTTCGGCGGGTGGCGGGCCTTCCTCGCCGCCCGCCTCTGACAAGACAGGGAGACCAAGAATGGATCGTCGCCAGTTCATCGCCGCCACCGGCGCCGCCGGGGTGCTGCCTTTCCTCAAAGCGATGCCGGCAGGCGCGCAGGGTCGCGACGACACGCTCGTCGCCGTGACCGGTTTCGGCCCGAACAGCATGGACATCATGCGGGTCGGCGCGAACCGCCCCGCCTATCAGCCCGCGATCAACCTCTACGACCGGCTGATGCGCTACGGCATCCGCGAACTGCCGGACGGCACGCTGGCCTACGACAAGGAGGTGCTGGAGCCGGAGCTGGCGGAGAGCTGGACCATGGCCGACGACGGCATGTCGGTCGACTTCTTCCTGCGCCGCGACGCGACGTTCTGGGACGGGACGCCGGTGACGGCGGAGGACGTGAAGTGGTCCTTCGACCGCGCGGTCCTGCTCGGCGGCTTCGCCACCGTGCAGATGCGCGCCGGCGGCTTCACCGACGCCGACCAGTGGGAGGTGGTCGACGAGCACGTGTTCCGCGTCCACTTCAACGCGCCGTCGAAGCTCTCGATGCCGAACCTCGCGGTGCCCACCGCCATCGTCTACAACAGCGCCCTCTGCAAGGCCAACGCCACCGATGCCGACCCCTGGGCCTCGGACTTCACGCACGTCACCCCTGCGGGCGGCGGCGCCTTCAAGCTGGAGCGGTGGGACAGCGGCCAGCAGAGCGTCTACATCCGCAACGACGACTGGAAGTCGGGTCCTCTGCCCGGCGTGCGCCGCGTGATCGTGCGCGAAGTGCCTTCCGCCGCCACCCGGCGCGCGCTTCTCGAGCGCGGCGACGCGCAGTTCTCCATCGACATGCCGGCCAAGGACGCGATGGAGCTGAACGAGAACCCGCGCGTCAAGGTCGAGGGCCATCCGATCGGCTGCTGCCAGCATCACGTGGGCATGAACGTCGCGATGGCGCCGTTCGACAACGTGCTGGTGCGCCGCGCCATCGCCTACGCGCTGCCCTACGAAAGCATCTACAACCTCGCCGCCTTCGGCCGCGGCGAAAAGCTGTGGGGCGGCGAGGGCTTCGAACCCGCCGAGGCCGTCTGGCCGCTGCCGTCGCCCTACTACACCGACGTCGAGAAGGCGAAGGCGCTGCTCGCCGAGGCGGGGATGCCCGACGGCTTCGAGACGACGCTCTCGATCAACCTCGGTCTGGCCGACTGGCAGGAGCCGGCCGCCGTGCTGATCCAGGAGGCGCTGGCCGAGATCGGCGTGCGCGTCACGATCGACCGCATTCCGGGCGCGAACTGGCGCACCGCGGCGCTGATCGAGAAGCGTCTGCCGTTCCACCTCGAGAACTTCGGCGGCTGGCTCGACTACCCCGACTACTATTTCTTCTGGGTGTATCAGACCGGGCGGCTGTTCAACTCGGTGAACTACTCCGACCCGATGGTCGACGAGGTCACCGACATGGTGCTGCCGCTTGAGACCGATCACCCCGACTGGGCGCCGAACGTCAAGAAGCTGATCGCCAAGGTGTGGGAGGACGTGCCGCTGGCGCCGCTCTACCAGCCCTATCTCGACATGGGCATGGCGCCGCGGGTGGAGGGCTACGCCTATCACTTCCACCGGCTGCTCGACGCCAAGACCCTGACCATGGCCTGATCCGATGGCGGCGAGCCGGCTCGGCATCGTGGCGCGGCGGGTGGGGGGCGCGATCCCCTCGCTCGTCGGCGTGGTGGTCGTGACCTTCGTGCTGACCCGCTCGCTGCCGGGCGATCCGGCGGTGTATTTCGCCGGCCTGATGGCCGACGCCGAGTCGATCGCGGCGACCCGCGCCCGGCTCGGCCTCGACCGCACCTGGATCGAGCAGTTCGTCTCCTACGTCGAGCGGCTGTTCGCCGGGGACTGGGGCGTGTCGTTGCAGACCGGGCGGCCCGTTCTCACGGAGCTTTCCCAGCGTCTGCCCGCATCGCTGGAGCTGACGCTGGCGGGCCTCCTGTTCGCCATCGGAGTCGCGGTGCCGCTCGGCGTGCTGGCGGCGACCCGGCCGAACTCGTGGGTCGATCATCTCTGCCGGGTGGTGGTGACGGCGGGCGTCTCGCTGCCGACCTTCTTCACCGGGCTGTTTCTGGTCTACCTGTTCTACTTCCTCGCGGGCGTCGCCCCGTCGCCGCTCGGGCGGCTCGACTTCATCTATTTCTCGCCGCCGCACGTCACCGGCTTCTACACCATCGACACGGCGCTGGCGGGCGACTGGTGGACGTTCCGCGGCGCGCTGGCGCAACTCGTGCTGCCGGCGCTGACGCTCGGGTTGTTCGCCCTGGCCCCGATCGCGCGGATGACGCGGGCCTCGATGCTCGCCGCGCTCTCGGCCGACTTCGTGCGCACGGCGACAGCCATGGGCCTGTCGCGGCGCAAGGTGCTGTGGACCTACGCCTTCGGCAACGCGTTCCTGCCGGTGCTCACCACGCTCGGCATGGTGTTCAGCTTCCTGCTCGGCGCGAACGTGCTGGTGGAGCGCGTGTTCTCGTGGCCGGGGGTCGGCAGCTTCGCCATCGACGCGCTGGTGGCCTCGGACTACGCGGCGGTGCAGGGCTTCGTGCTGGCGATGGCGCTGCTGTTCGTCGCCGTCAACCTGCTGATCGACGTGATCTACACGCTGGTCGATCCGCGCGTCGGGCTGGAGGGCTGAACGATGGCCGAGGCGCTGCGCAAACCCTTCGGCGGCCACTTCCTCTACGTGCTGCGCGAGAACCCCGTGACGGTGCTCGCCTTCGCCATGCTCTGCGTCATCCTGTTCGCCGCCGCCTTCGGCCCGATGCTGGCGCCCTACGACCCGCTCGCCTCGAACGCCATGAACGCGCTGCGGCCGCCGTCGGCCGCGCACTGGTTCGGCACCGACCATCTCGGGCGCGACGTGTTCAGCCGCGTGCTGGTGGCGACGCGCCTCGACCTCGCGATCTCGGTGGCGGCGGTCGCGCTGTCCTTCGTCGTCGGCTCGACGCTCGGCAGCCTCGCCGGGTTCTACGGCGGCTGGGTCGACGCGGTGATCGGGCGGATCACCGACACCATCATGGCCTTCCCGCTGTTCGTGCTGGCGATGGGCATCGTCGCCGTGCTCGGCAACTCGGTCGAGAACATCGTCTACGCCACCGCCGTCGTGAACCTGCCGTTCTACATCCGCGTCGCCCGCGCCGAGGTCTCGGTGCGGCGCACGGCGGGTTACGTCGAGGCGGCGCGGCTTGCGGGCAACAGCGAGGCGCGGGTGCTGGCGCTGACGATCTTCCCGAACATCCTGCCGCCCATGATGGTGCAGATCTCGCTCAACCTCGGCTGGGCGATCCTGAACGCGGCGGGCCTCTCCTTCATCGGCCTCGGGGTGCGCCCGCCGACGCCGGAGTGGGGCATCATGGTCGCCGAGGGCGCCACCTACATCATCTCCGGCGAGTGGTGGCTGGCGCTGTTTCCCGGCGCCGCGCTGATGCTGGCGGTGTTCTGCTTCAACCTGCTCGGCGACGGGCTGCGCGACCTGATCGACCCCCGCAAGAGGACCTGAGCCCATGGCCGCGCCCCTGCTCGACGTCGACGGCCTGTCGCTGGAGTTCCGCACCCGCTCGGGCGTGGTGAAGGCGCTCGAGGACGTCTCGTTCCAGGTCGCCAAGGGCGAGATCCTCGGGCTTGTGGGCGAGTCGGGGTCGGGCAAGTCGGTGTCGGCCTACGCGGCGATGGGCATTCTCGACGCGGCGGGCTGCGTGACCGCCGGCGCGATCCGCTACGACGGCATGGCGGTCACCGGCGCGCCGGAGCGCGAGGTCGCGAAGCTGCGCGGGCGCGAGATGGCGATGATCTTCCAGTCGCCCCGCACCGCGCTGAACCCGATCCGCACCGTGGGCGACCAGATCGGCGACGTGCTGCGCCGCCACGGCGGGGCGACGCGCCAGACCGCGCGCGCCAGGGCCGTCGAGGCGCTGGCGCAGGTGCGCATCCCCGACCCCGCGCGCCGGGCGCGCGCCTATCCGTTCGAGCTTTCGGGCGGCATGTGCCAGCGCGTCTGCATCGCCATGGCGCTGGCCTGTCGGCCGAAACTGCTGATCTGCGACGAGCCGACCACCGGGCTCGACGTCACCACCCAGGCCGCGATCATGGCGCTGATCGTCGAGCTTTGCCGCGAGCGCGGCATGGGCGCGCTGCTGATCACCCACGACCTGCACCTCGCCGCCGAGACCTGCGACCGCATCGCCGTGATGCATGCGGGCCATGTCGTCGAGACGGGCGCGGCCGCCGACCTGTTCGCGCAGCCCCGCCATCCCTACACCGCGAGCCTGATCGCCGCGACGCCGGCGGCGGGGCGCACGCTCGACGCCATCGGCGCCATTCCGGGCAACCTGCCCGACCTCCGCGCCGCCCTGCCGCCCTGCCGCTACCGCGCCCGCTGCCCGCGCGCGCTCGGGGTCTGCGACGCAGACCCGCTGCCGCCGCTGGGGTCGGGTCACGGCGTCCGGTGCCACAACCCGCTGGGCTGCAATCCGATGGGGGAGGAGGCCACAGTTGACCACGCCGCTGCTTGAGGTCGAGGATCTCTCCAAGATCTACCAGCTGGAGACGCGCTCGAAGCCGGTGCGGTTCCTGCGCGAATGGTTCACCACGCTGCCCGACCACCAGCCGCGCCTGCATGCGGTGGACGGGGTGTCTTTCTCGATCGCGCCGGGCGAAAGCCTGGGGCTGGTCGGCGAGTCGGGCTGCGGCAAGTCCACCCTCGTCACCATGCTGGTGCGGCTCTCGACGGTGACGGCCGGGACCATCCGCTTCGAGGGGCGCGACATCGGCGCGATCCCTCCCGCCGAGTTCGGCCGCTCGCCCGACCGCGCGAAGATCCAGGTGGTGTTCCAGGACCCGCACGAGAGCCTGAACCCGCGCGACACCGCCTTCGACACCATCGCCGAGCCGCTGAAGCGCCTGCTTCGCCTCACGGACGCGCGCGAGATCGCCGCCCGCGTCGGCGAGGCGGCCGAGCGCGTCGGCCTGCCGGCGGCGCTGCTGTCGCGCTACCCGCACCAGCTTTCGGGCGGGCAGAAGGCGCGGGTCAACATCGCCCGCGCCATCGCGCCGGGGCCGCGGCTGCTGGTGCTCGACGAGCCGACCTCGGCGCTCGACGTCTCGGTGCAGGCGGTGATCCTGAAGCTTCTCGACCGGCTGCGCCGCGAACTGGGCATGAGCTACCTGTTCGTCTCCCACGATCTCAACGTGGTGCGCCTGCTCTGCGACCGCGTCATGGTGATGTATCTCGGCAAGGTCGCGGAGATCGGCCCGACCGAGGCGATCTTCGAGGCGCCGCAGCACCCCTACACCCGCGCCCTGCTCTCGGCCGCGCCCGGCGCGGAACCGGCGGGCGGGCGCATCCGCCTCGACGGCGAACCGCGCAGCCCCGTCGACCCCGATCCGAACGTCTGCCGGTTCTTCGGGCGTTGTCCCCAGGGCCACGGCCTCTGCGAGCGGCAGGCGCCGGCGTTGCGCGGCGTCGGCCCGAGCCATGCCGCCGCCTGCCACCTCGCCGCGGCGGCGGAGGCCGCCGCCTAGCGCGCTGCGCCGGCCGGCCTTCGCCCCGGCGCGAGCGCGAGGAAGCCGCCGGCGGCCATCACCAGCGCCACGCCCGCCAGCGCGAGGGCGTCGAGCGTCTGGCCCCAGAGAATCCACCCGAACAGACCCGCGGACACGATGAAGGCGTAATCGTAGAGCGCGGCGGAGGCCGACTCGGTGATCTGATAGCCCCGCGTCACCACCGCGAGCGCCGCGGCCGCGCCGAGCGCGAAGAAGCCGATCCAGAGGATCAGCGTCGCATCGAGCGCGCCCCACGGCGCGAACACGAACGGCGCAAGCGCCACCAGCCCCGGCGGGGCCGGCCAGAGGGCCAGCGCCGCCGAGCCGAGCGCCCCCGCCGCGCCGTAGCCGAGGAAGCCGCCGACCACGATGGTCTCGGTCGTCTCCTCGGCGCAGAGGCGGCGGGTGAGCAGGATGGTCATGCCGTAGAGCGCGCCCCCGCCGAGCGGCATCAGCGCGGCGAGGTTCAGCCCCTCCGCGTCGGGCTGCAGGATGAGCAAAGCGCCGGTGAAGCCGGCGAGGATCGCCAGCACCCGCCGCGGCCCGACCCGCTCGCCGAGGAAAAGCGCCGAGACCGCGAGAATCCAGAGCGGCGAGGTGAACATCCCCGCCGCCACCTGCGCGATCGGCAGCACCGGCAGGGCGGAATAGTAGAGCATCATCGAGGTCGTCATCACGGCGCTGCGCAGCGCCACCGCCCAGGGCCGCCGCGCGCCGAGCCGCCCCAGCGCCCCCCGCGCCGCGAGCCACGCGAGGATCAGCGCCAGCGCCGCGGCCGAGCGCAGCAGGTGGAACTGCCAGACGTGCATGCTGTCGGAGACGACCCGCACGAGGTTGTCGATGAAGCCGACGAACGTCATGCCGCCGGCGATGAGCGCAGGGCCGAGGAGACTGGGGCGTTCGGGGGCGACGACGACGGTCACGGGTGGTCCTCTCCGCCGGCGCCTTCCGCGCGCCGCATCCCCCTGTATGCTGCGCCCCGACGGCCGACGCCAGAGGCGGCCGCGCGACAGGGAGGCCCACGGTGCTCGGACAGATGCAGGACTGGCCGCTGCGCGTCTCGCGCATCATCGACCACGCGGCGCGGTATCACGCCGGCCGCGCCATCGTCTCGCGCGACGGCGACGGCGTGGTGCGTCGCGCCACGTGGGCCGGAGTGCGGGACGGCGCGCTGAAGGCGGCGCAGGCGCTGACGCGGCTCGGGCTGCGGCGCGGCGACCGGGTCGGGGTGATGGCGTGGAACACCGCGCGCCACCTCGAACTCTGGTACGGCGTGCCCGGCGCGGGCGGCGTGACGCACTCGCTCAACCCGCGGCTGTTCGCCGATCAGCTGGTCTATATCGTGAACCACGCGGAGGACCGGTTCCTCGTGTACGACGCCGACCTCGAAGGCGTGGTCGCGGCCATCGCGCCGCGGCTTGAGACGGTCGAGGCCTTCGTCCGCATCGGCGAGACCGACGCGCCCCGGATCGACGCGCTTTCCTACGACGCGCTTCGCGACGCCGAGGACGCCGACTTCGCCTGGGTGGAGGGCGACGAAGGCGAGGCGTGCGGCGTCTGCTACACCTCCGGCACCACCGGCGACCCGAAGGGCGTCGTCTATTCCCACCGCTCCAACGTGCTGCACGCCATGGCGATGATCCAGCCGGACATGCTCGGCCTTTCCTCGCGCGACGTGCTGATGCCGGTGGTGCCGCTGTTCCATGCCAACGGCTGGTCGACCGCCTTTTCGGCCCCGATGGCCGGCGCCGGCATGGCGATGCCGGGGCGGAACCTGACGCCGCCCGCGCTGTTCGAGATGCTGGAGCAGGGCGTCACCATCACGGCCGCGGTGCCGGCGGTCTGGCTCGGCCTGCTCGACCACCTGCGGCGCGAGGGGCTGCGGTTCTCGACGCTGAACCGCGTGGTGATCGGCGGCTCCGCCTGCCCGCGGGCGGTGATCGAGGCTTTCCAGCGCGACTACGGCGTGACGGTGCTGCACGCCTGGGGGATGACCGAGACCTCGCCGCTCGGCTCCTTCGCCTCGCTGAAACCGGAGGTCGCCGCGCTGCCGCCCGAGGCGCGGCTCGACGTGCAGTGCAAGGTCGGCCATCCGCCCTTCACCGTGGACCTCGACCTCCGCGACGACTTCGGCGAGCCGGTCGCCTGGAACGGCGAGAGCCGCGGGCGGCTGGTGATCCGGGGTCCGGGCGTGCTGAAGCGCTACCTGAAAGCCGAGCGGGATGCGACGGACGGCGCAGGCTGGTTCGACACGGGAGACGTGGCCACGATGGACGCGCTCGGCTATGTCCGGATCGTCGACCGCACGAAGGATCTGATCAAGTCGGGTGGCGAGTGGATCAGTTCGATCGATCTCGAGAACGTGGCCGTGGCGCATCCGGACGTCGCCGAAGCGGCGGCCGTGGCGGTGGCCCATGCGCAATGGGGCGAGCGGCCGGTTCTGGTCGTCGCGCCGAAACCGGGCGCCGCGCCGACGCGAGCGGCGCTGCTGGCGCACATGGGCCGGCATTTCGCGCCATGGCAGTTGCCCGACGACGTGCTCTTCGTGGAGAACCTGCCGCACACCGCCACCGGCAAGCTCTCGAAGCTGACGCTCAGGCGCCAGCTGGAGGCGCAAGGCTACCGTCTGCCGAGCGCGTGAGGGCCCGCCGATGACCGCGCTCGACGCCTACGCCCGGCTTGAGGCGGAAGGACGCTACCGCGCGCGCGCCGACGCCGAACCCGAGACCGTGATCCTCTCCTTCGGCGAAGCCTCGCTCACCATGATGCGAATCGACGAGACGCCGGTGGCCCATTGGCCGCTGGCCTCCATCGTCTGCGTGGACGCGGCGGGGCTGATGACGCTGGCGCCGGACGAGACGGCCGAGGAGCGGCTGGAGATCGACGACGCGGAGATGATCGCGGCGATCCGGGCCGTCGGCGCCGCCCCGGCGATCCAGCCGGTCGCCCGGCGTCGCCGGCGCCGGTTGGTGCGCCGGCTCGCGGCGGCGGCGCTGCTCTGCGCCGTGGGTTTCGGGGCGTGGACGCAGGCGCCGCGTCTTGCGGAGCCGATCGCCTCGACGGCGCCGCCCGCGGCGCGGGCGGCGCTCGGCGGCGCGGCGATCATGGCGCACGCCCGCGGGGCCTTCTGCGCCTCGGCCGAGGCGGAGGCGGCGCTGCGCACCCTCGCGCGCCGTTTCCGCGCGGTCGAGCCAGGCGCGCAGACGGCCTTCTGGGCGGCGACCGTGGAGGGCGAGGCGGTCGCCGCGCCGGGCGGACAGGTGCTCATGCCGGCGCGCGTTCTGGGCGAGGGCGTCGAGGCGCTCGCCCTCGCGGCGGCGACGGCGCTCGCCCGCGCGCAGGCGGAGTCGCCCTTCGTCGCCGCCGTCAGGGACGCGGGGATTCGGGGCTATGTCGAAGTGCTGACCGGCGCGCTGACCGGCCCGGCGCTGACGCGCGCGGCGGCGGCGCGGCTCGCGGCGCCGCAGCCCGCGGCCGATCCCGAGCGCGTCGCGGCGATCCTCGCCGCAGCCGGTCTCGACGCGGCGCCGGAGACCGCGCTCAGCCTGCAGGCCCGACGTGCGCTCGTCGGGGCCTGCGCCGACTGAACCCGCCTCAGGCGGCGGCCAGCGCCTGCGCGAACACCGCAGGGGCCACGGAGCCCCCCGAGCCGATCACGATAACCGCCTCGCCCTCGATCTCGGCCCGTCGCGACAGCGCCGCGGCCAGCGCCACCGCGCCGCCCGGCTCCAGCGCGATCTTGAGGCGTCGGAAAGCCGCCGCCATCGCCGCGAGCGCCTCGGCGTCCGGCACGGCGAGCCCAGGGCCGGCGAGGCGGCGCAGGACGGGAAAGGTGAGCGCGCCCGGCGTCGGCGTGACGATGGCGTCGCACAGCGTCGCCGGCGCGTCGGGCGGGTTCGACAGCCGCCGCCCCGCCGCGAGCGAGCGGCGCATGTCGTCGTGGCCCTCCGGCTCGACGGTGCGCACGCGCAGACCCGGCGCCGCGCCTTCGAACGCGAGGGCGAGACCCGCCGCCAGCCCGCCGCCGCCGCAGCAGGTCAGCACATCGGCGCGGGCCACGCCGGCCGCCGCAGCCTGCCGGGCGATCTCGAGGCCGCAGGTTCCCTGTCCCGCGATCACGAACGGGTCGTCGTAGGGCCGCACCAGCGTCAGCCCCTCCCGCGCGACCAGCGCGGCGGCGAGGGCGTCGCGGTCCTCGCCGCCGGCGCGGTCGTAGAGAACCACTTCGGCGCCGCGGGCGCGGGTGTCGGCGATCTTCACCGCCGGCGCGTCGGCGGGCATGACGATGACCGCCCGCGCGCCGAGCAGCCGGGCGGCCAGCGCCACCCCTTGCGCATGGTTGCCCGAGGAGAAGGCGACGACGCCGCGGGAAAGCCCGGCCCCGTCCATGGCGCTCAAGCGAGACCAGGCGCCGCGGAACTTGAAGGAGCCCGTACGCTGGAGGCACTCGGCCTTCACCAGCACCCGCCGCCCGGCGGCGGCGTTCAGCAGGTCGTCCTCCAGCATCGGCGTCTCGCGCGCGACGCCGGTCAGGCGCGCTGCGGCCGCCCTTACGGCGTCGTGGTCGACGGCGTCGGCTTCTTCGCGGTCGGCGGGGGCGGCGGCCATGCGGCGTCGATCTCCTCAAGCAGCGCGTCGATGGCGGCCAGCGCCGCCGGTTCGTCGAGAAACGGCGTGTGGCCGCGGTCTGGCAGGGTGACCGACCGCAAGGCGGGCGCGCGGCGCGCCATCTCGTCGAGCGTCTCGGTCGACAGGATGTCGGAGAGCGCGCCGCGGATCACCAGCAGCGGGAAGGCGGCGAGCGCGTCGAACTGCGGCCAGAGGGTGGGGATCTCCTCGCCCACAGCCGCCTCGGTCGCGGCGATCAGCTTCCAGTCGAACTCGCGCGCCGGGGCGCCGTCGATCTCGGCGTAGAGCCGCCGCGCGAAGGCGCGCCACTCGGCGTCCGAAAGCTTGGGAAACTGCGCGCCATGCGCCGCCTTCAGCGCCTCGGCCGCCGCCTCCCACGAGGCGTAGCGGTCCGGCGCCAGGCCGAGCGTCGCCACGATCCGCAGCAGCCCGCGCCGCTCCAGCTTCGGGCCGACGTCGACGAGCACGGCGCCGGCCAACGCCTGCGGGGCGATCTCGGCGATCAGCATGGTCTGCAGCCCGCCGCGCGAGACGCCGACGAAGACCGCCGGCCCGAGATGCAGCATCGCGCAGAGGCGCAGCACGTCGCCCGTCTCCGTCACGACGTTGTAGTGCGCCGGATCGGGGTCGTGGTCGGAGCCGCCGCGACCGCGCATGTCCGGGCAGATCACGCGGCGCTTCGGCGCCAGCGCCTCGGCCAGCATCTCGAAGTCGCGGCAGCAGCGCGTCAGCCCCGGCAGGCAGACCACCGGGGCGCGCCCCGCCGCCGCCGCGGCGTAGTCGCGGTAATGCAGGCGCAGGCCATCCTCGGTGTGGATGGACCCTTCGGAGAACGGCGCCGTCACCGGCCCGGCGCGCGCGCGACGGCGACGGCGGCCGAGAGATCGGCGCCGACATGGTCGGGGCGCCACGGCAGCCGGTCGACCGGGTCGCCGCGGCGGTTCACCCAGAGCGTGCGGAAGCCGTAGCCGGCCGCCGCCGCGGCGTCCCACCCGTTCGACGACACGAACAGCGCCTCGGCCGGCGCGACGCCGAAGGTCGCGCCGACCAGCGCGTAGACGCGGGGGTCGGTCTTGAAGACGCCGACCGCCTCGGCGCTCAGCACCGCGTCGAGGGCCGCGCCGATTCCGGCGGCTGCGACCGCGCGCGCCAGCATCTCCGGCGAGCCGTTCGACAGGATCGCGGTCCTGAGCCCCGCCGCACGCAGCGCGGCGAGGGTTTCGGGAACCTCGGGATACGCGCGGAGGTCGCGGTAGAGCGCCTGGAGCCGGTCGCGGAGCGCATCGCTCTCCACGCCGGTCGCGGCCATGGCGTAGTCGAGCGCGTCGCAGGTCACCGTCCAGAAATCGGCGTGCGCGCCGGACAGCGACCGTATCCACGAGTATTCGAGCTGCTTGCGCCGCCACACCTCCGCCAGCGTCGGCCAGACGGCCGCGAGCGCCTCGCCGCCGGGCGCTGCGGCCGCCTCGCGCGCGGCGGCCGAGACGTCGAACAGCGTGCCGTAGGCGTCGAAGACCGCGACGCGGAGCCCGCTCACCCCCGCGGGTCCGTCAGCGACGCCGCGAACCCGACCGGCGACATCGGCGCGCCGAGCCGCGCGCGATAGATGTGCAACCCCTCCATCACGCGCTGAACGTAGTTGCGCGTTTCGGTGAAGGGAATGGTCTCTATCCAGTCGAGCGCGTCGACGTTGGGCGACCGCGGATCGCCGAAACGGCCGAGCCATTCGTCGACGCGGCCGGCGCCGGCGTTGTAGGCGGCGGCGGCGAGGATGCGGGCGCCGCCGTACTGCGCCATGCGCCGCGCGAGATAGGCCTTGCCGAGGCGCGCGTTGTAGACGGGATCGGCGGTCAGCCGGGCGTTGTCGAAGGCCAGCCCGAGGTCGCGCGCGACCGCCTGCGCCGTCGCCGGCATCAACTGCATCACGCCGCGCGCGCCGGCGCGGCTGACCGCGTCGGAGTTGAACTCGCTCTCCTGCCGCGCGATCGACTTGGCGAAGGCGGGCTCCACCGGCCCGTCCGCCGCCGCCATCGAGGTGACCGGAAAATAGATGTCCATGATGATCTCGCCGCGCTGCGCCGCAGCCTTGCCCACGGCCACAGCCGCGTCGGGACGGTCGAGGGCGAGGGCGAGGGCGCCCACCGCCGCGATGTCCTCGCGCCGCGTCTGCGCCGCGGACAGCGCGACGAGGAACTGGCGCGTCATCGCAGGCTCGCCCGCCTGATGCAGCAGCTGGATCGCGCGCGCCGTGTCGCCCCCGGCGAAGGCGCCGCGCCGCCAGTCCGCGACGCCGTCGCGCGCGGCGAGCGCCGCCGTGACGTCGACGCCCGCGCGTTCGGCGGCGAGCTGGCCGTAGAAGGCGGTCGCATGTTCGGCGGCGCGCAGCCACCATGTCCGCGCCCCGGCCGCGTCGCCCATGGCCTCGCGGGCGCGGCCGGCCCAGAAGCCGGCGCGGCCCCTGCTGATCGGCGTGCCGACGGCGTTCCAGAGCGTCTCGAAGTGGGCGGCGGCGCGCGCCGGGTCGCGCAGATGGCGCAGCGCGATCCAGCCGGCGAGCCATTCGAGATCGGCGAAGGCCGAGCCTTCGGTCAGGTGGTGCTGGCTGGCGAATCGATAGGCCTCCGCCACCCGGCCGTCGCGGAGCGCGCGGCGCACGATCGCGGCGCGCCGGGTCGCCCACACTTCGGGCTGGCCGAGCGCCGCCGCCGAGCCCGTGCGCTGCGCGAGCAGCTGTTCGGCGTCGGCCGCCCGCCCGCCCAGCTCGCGCCACAGGAAGCGCTCGTAGGCGAGGCCCGGATCGTTGGAGAGGGCGGCGGGCACGCGGGCGATCAGGCCGTCCACGCCGGGGCGGCGGGCGCGGAGCGCGATGCGCGCCTCCGCCAGCGCGCGCCAGCCGGGATCGACCAGCGGAAACAGCGCCTCGGCCTGGTTCGCGGCGCCGCGCCACAGCAGCGCGTCGAGCCGCTCGGTCGCGAGGCCGCGGGCGACCGCCGGCCAGCGATCCTGGATCGTCTGCCGCTCGGCGCCGGAGAGGTCGAAGGTCGTCCACGCCCGCGCGATCGTCCCGCGCGCGGCCTCCGTCTGGCCCTGCGCCTCCAGCGCGCCGGCGAGGCGGATCGCCCCGGCGCCGGTGCGCGGCGCCTCCTCGGCGAAGAAGGCGACGACGTCGCGCGCCGGCAGGCCGGCGGGCATGGCCCGCTCGGCGTTGGCGCGCAGGGCGGCGCGGCGCGGCCAGTCGGCCCGGCGCGACAGCAGGCCCGCCAGCTCGCCCCACTCGGCGTCGCCGTCGACGCCCCGGCGCCAGAGCGCGAGGTCGAGCACCACCGGATCACGGGATCGCCGCGCCTCGGCGACGGCGCCGGCGTGGTCGCCGGCGGCCGAGCGGGCCATGGCGGCGCGCAGGACAGCCGCGTCGTTCGCGACGGCGGGGCCGGCGGCCAGCAGAACAAGGGAGAGGATGACGCCACGCATCTCTGATTTCTCTCGCAGACGGGGATCGGCGACTCGCGCGCCGGGTCCACATGGTTATCACGAACGCGAGACCCTCGCCGTTCCGTAAACGACCGGCGGTTTGTTCAGAAGCGATAGCGATGCAGCGCCGCGCCTTCGCGCCGAAGCCACGCCCGTTCGGCGGCGAAACCGGGGCGCAGCCGCGACACCAGCGCCCAGAAGGCCGGACCGTGGTTCATCTCCAGCAGATGGGCCGCTTCGTGGACCGCGACGTACCGCAGCACCTCGGGCGGCGCCATGGCGAGCCGCCACGAAAACGACAGGTCGCCGCGCGCCGTGCACGAGCCCCAGCGCGACCGGGTGTCGCGCAGCGTGATCGAGCGGATCGGCGCGCCCAGCGTCGCGGCCGCCGCATGGGCGGCCGGCGCCAGCGCGTCGCGCGCGCGGGTCTTGAGAAAGGCCGCGACCGCCGGGCCGACGCGGGTCGGCGGGGCGAGAAGCGCGTCGCCGTCGATGCGGCAGGGGCCGCGCGCGGCGGGGCGGATCGTCACGGGGCGTCCCTCGACCGGCAGCGTCGATCCGACGGCGACGGGCTCTATGCTCGGCGCGCGCGCCATGGCGCCGCGCAGCCATTCGGCCTGGCGTTCGAGGAAGAGCCGCGCCTCGCGCGCCGGCGCGGCGGCCGGCGCGGTCAGCCGCGCGGCGTCCTCGCCCGGGCGCACCGTCAGGGTGAAGCGGCGCGCGCGGGCCGAGCGGCGCAGCAGCACCGTCACGGCCGGGTCGTCGAGGCGGATCACCTCGGGCATCGGCGCGCGCGGCGGCGCCGTCAGCCCTTCACCCAGGCGCGACGGGCGCGGATGAAGTCGCGCACGCGGGGCTGGATGTGCTGGCGCCAGCGGCTGCCGTTGAAGACGCCGTAGTGGCCGACCTTGGGCTGGATGTAGCTGCCCTTCTTCTCGTCTGGCAGGTTGTGGCAGAGCGCCAGCGCGGCCTCGGTCTGGCCGCGGCCGGTGATGTCGTCGGCCTCGCCCTCGACGCAGAACAGACCGACGTCGGTGATCGCGCCGAGGTCGATGCGCTCGCCGCGGTGCATGAACTCGCCCTTCGGCAGCAGGTGCTTCTGGAAGACGTCCTCGACGGTCTGGAGGTAGAACTCCGCCGTCAGGTCCATCACGGCGAGGTATTCGTCGTAGAAGGCGCGGTGCGAGGCGGCGCTGTCGCCGTCGCCGCGCACGAGGTTGCGGAACTGCTTCACGTGCGCGTCGACATGGCGGTCGAGGTTCATCGACATGAAGCCCGAAAGCTGAAGGAAGC
>RECW01000150.1 GCA_007693835.1 Paracoccaceae bacterium
GTGGTGCCGCAGAAGGGACTCGAACCCCCGACCCCATCATTACGAATGACGTGCTCTACCAGCTGAGCTACTGCGGCGCGCGGTTCTGTTAGTCGCTTCGCCGAAGCGCCGCAAGACTCGCCGCGCGCTCCGCGCCGCGCTTGGTCACCCGTCGGTCGACGGGCCTGCGTCCGCCGATGGCCCCGGATCCGGCCGGGCGGCGATGCGCGCGCGGCCGGCTGCTTCGATCAGCAGGTCGAGCGCCTGGTCAACGCTCTCATCGCGCACGCGCGCGCGGCCGATGGGGCCGAAATCGCGCCGGAGGGAGGTCGTCTCCCCGTCGCGGACGGCGCAGGCGAAATGCACGAGCCCTTCGGGCTTCGACGGCGTTCCTCCGGGCCCCGCGACGCCCGTCACCGCGACCGCGATCTCGGCGGGCGAGGCCCCGAGCGCCCCTTCCGCCATCGCCGTCGCCACAGCCTCCGACACCGCGCCCCACCGCGCCACCAGGTCGGCCGGCACCCCGAGAAGCTCGCTCTTGGCCTCGTTGGAGTAGACCACGAAGCCGCGCTCGACGACGGCGGAGGCGCCCGGCACGTCCGTCAGCGCCCCGGCGAGCAGCCCGCCGGTGCAGCTCTCGGCCAGCACGACGCGCGCGCCCGCCTGCTTCAGCGCGGCGAGCGCCATGCGCGCCTTCGCTTCGTGCGGGCGCGTCATCCGAGCAGCCCGTGGGCGACGATCGCCGCCGCTGCGCCGACGAAGGCCGCGAGCACGCCCGCGACCACGTCGTCCGCCATCACTCCCAGAGCGCCGGGCAGGCGCTCGGCGCGGTTGACCGGGAAGGGCTTCAGGATGTCGAAGAAGCGGAAAGCCAGGAACCCGAGCACCCAGCCTGGCCATGGAAACACCGAGCCGGGCGCGCCCATCGCGCTCAGCCCCGCCGACAGCGGCCAGAGCGCGATCCAGAGGCCCACGACCTCGTCGACGACGATCTCCGACGGGTCCGTCTCGCCGGTCTCGGCGAGCCACGCGCGGGTCGCCCAGAGCCCCGCGACGAACATCGCCGCGGTCGCCAGCGCGAGCAGCGCGAAGCCGCCGAGGGCGTGGAGCGCCCAGGCCGCCGGGATCGCCCCGAGCGAGGCCCAGGTGCCCGGCGCCTGCGGCAGCCGCCCGAGGCCGCCGGCGAGCGCGATCTGCCTCTGGAGCCGCGTCATGGCGTCGGCCCGACCAGCGCCGCGGCGGCTTGCGCCGCGATGCCTTCGGCCCGCCCGGTGAAGCCGAGGCCCTCGGTCGTGGTCGCCTTCACGCTGACGCGCGCCACGTCGACGCCTGCGATCTCGGCCACCCGCGCCCGCATCGCCTCGGCGTGCGGCCCGATCTTCGGGCGCTCGCAGAGCAGCGTGACGTCGAGGTTGACCACGCGGAACCCGCGCTCGGCGGCGAGGTCGACGGCGTGGCGCAGGAATCGGTCGGACGACGCGCCTCTCCATTCGGGGTCGGAGGGCGGAAACCACCGGCCGATGTCGCCGAGGGCGAGGGCGCCCAGCACCGCGTCGGTGAGCGCGTGCAGCGCCACGTCGCCGTCGGAGTGGGCGACGAAGCCGCGCTCGTGGGGCACGCGCACGCCGCACAGCATCACATGGTCGCCCGGCCCGAAGCGGTGGACGTCGAAGCCTGTGCCGAAACGGGTCTCCATCGTCGGCGCCTCCGCGCGCAGCAGCCTCTCGGCGCGCTCGAAGTCGCCGGGGCGGGTGATCTTGAAGTTGTCGGCCTCCGACTCGACCAGCGCCACCGGGAGGCCGGCGCGCCGCGCGATCTCGGCGTCGTCGGGCGCGCGGGGGTCGTCGTTGGCGCGGTGGGCGGCGAGGATGGCGTCGAAGCGGAACCCCTGGGGCGTCTGCGCCCGCCATACGCCCTCGCGCGGGATCAGCGGCCCGCAGGCGCCGTCCGCCTCCCGCCGCAGCGCGTCGACGATGGGGATCGAGGCGCAGGCCCCCGGATGCTCGTCGAGCGCCGCCACCACCGCGGCGATGACGCGGTCGGAGACGAAGGGGCGCGCGGCGTCGTGGATCAGCACCTTGGCCGGCGGGTCGTCGGCGAGCGCCTCCAGCCCGAGGCGCACGCTGTCGGCGCGCTCGGCCCCGCCGTCGACCACCGCGAGCGGCTTTGAGATCGCGGTATGGCGGATCGCCTCGCCGAACAGGGCCCGGTCGTCGGGGTGGAGGACCACGGCGATCCGGTCTATGCACGGCGCCGCGAGAAAGCGCTCCAGCGTGCGTGCGACCACGGCGCGCCCGCCGATGGGACGATACTGCTTCGGCGGCCCGTCGCCCGCCCGGCGTCCGCGTCCCGCCGCCACGATCAGCGCCGCCGTCGTCATGCAACCCCCGCCCAACAGTTAGGCGCGACGCTAAACGTGGCGCTTGCCCGGGGCAAGAAGCCGCGATATGAGCGAAACGTCTGCATAAGGTTTAAGCTTCATGCCGTTGTCTGTGGGAAATGTCGCCATCCCGAGTCGGGCGCTGCTCGCGCCGATGGCGGGCATCACCGATCTGCCGTTCCGGCGTCTCGCCGCGCGCTTCGGGGCCGGGCTGGTGGTGTCGGAGATGCTCGCGTCGCGTGAGGTGCTCGCGGGCGGCGCTGCGGCCCGGGCGAAGCTGGAGCTCGACTCGGGACCGGGGGTGTCCGCGGTGCAGATCGCGGGATGCGAGGCCGCGTTGATGGCGGAGGCCGCCCGCATCGCGGAAGGGGCGGGCGCGCGGATCGTCGACATCAACATGGGCTGTCCGGCGAAGAAGGTCGTGAACGGCTGGTCGGGCTCGGCGCTGATGCGCGCGCCGGACGCCGCGCTGCGGCTGATCGAGGCGGTGGTCGCGGCGGTGACGGTTCCCGTCACGCTCAAGATGCGGCTGGGCTGGGACCGCGAGACCATGAACGCGGCCGAGATCGCGCGGCGCGCCGAGGCGGCCGGCGTCGCGATGATCACGGTGCACGGCCGCACGCGGAACCAGTTCTACAAGGGCGTCGCCGACTGGGCGGCGATCGGCGCGGTGAAGGCGGCGGTGCGCGCGCCTGTCGTCGCCAACGGCGATATCGCGGACCTCGCCACGGCGCGCGCGGCGCTCGCCGCGTCCGGGGCGGACGCGGTGATGATCGGGCGCGGCGCGCAGGGCGCGCCCTGGGTTCCGGCCGAGATCGGCGCCGCGCTCGGCGGCGCGCCCTTCGCCGCGCCGAGCGCCGACGCGCGGCGCGACCTGCTGATCGAGCACTACGAGGCGATGCTGGGTTTCTACGGGCGCGATCTCGGCGCGCGCGTCGCCCGCAAGCATCTCGTCTGGGCGCTGTCGCGCGAGCCGGAGACCGCAGCGCTCCGCGCGCGGATCGTGCGTCTCGACGACCCCGCGGCGGTGCTGCGCGCGCTTCGCGAGGGCGCCTGCCGCGCGCGATCTTCAGGCGAAGGGAGGTCGGCATGGAAGGCCGCGGCGTGACGCCGATCAATTTCGAGGCGATATGGCAGGCGCTGCCGCAGCCCGCGCTGCTGATCGGCCCGGACGACGAGATCGTCGCCGTCAACACCGCCGCCGAGAGCTTCTTCTCCGTCTCCGCGCATCTTCTCGCGCGCCGCACCATCGCCGAGATCGCCGGGGCCGACAGCCGCCTCGCCGATCTGGTGCGCAGGGGGCGAGGCGGGGCGGTGTCGATGGCCGACCACAACGTGGACCTCGCCCCGCCCGAGGGCCGGGTGCGGCAGGTGGACGTTCAGGTGGCCGCGCTCGACGGGCGGACGGGTCAGGTGCTGGTGCTGCTGCAGCCCCGCTCGATCGCCGAGCAGATGGACCGCAGCCTCACCCACCGCCACGCCGCGCGGTCGGTGAGCGGCATGGCGGCCATGCTCGCCCACGAGATCAAGAACCCGCTGGCCGGCATCTCCGGCGCGGCGCAGCTGCTCGAGATGACGCTCGGCGACAGCGAGCGCGAACTCACCACGCTGATCCGCGACGAGACCCAGCGCATCGGCAAGCTGCTGGAGCGGGTGGAGGCGTTCGGCGACACCCGCCCGCCATCGCGGGAGCCGGTGAACATCCACGACGTGCTGGACCGCGCGCGCCGCGCGGCCGAGGCGGGCTTCGCCGCACACGTGCGCTTCTTCACCGAATACGACCCTTCGCTGCCGCCGGTGCCCGGCGACGAGGACCAGTTGATGCAGGTGTTCCAGAACCTGCTCAAGAACGCCGCGGAGGCGACGCCGCGCGTGGGCGCTGTCGTCTCCATCAAGACCGCCTACAGCCCCGGCGTCTCCATCGCGGGTCTCGGCGGCGGGCGCGAGAGCGTGCCGCTTCTGGTGACGATCCAGGACAACGGCTCGGGCGTCCCGCCGGAGCTGCGCCACGACATCTTCGAGCCCTTCGTGACCTCGAAAGCCACCGGATCGGGGCTCGGGCTGTCGCTCGTCTCGAAGATCGTCGCCGACCATGGCGGCGTGGTGGAGTGCGACAGCGAGCCCGGCCGCACGGTGATGCGGCTGCGCTTCCCCATCTGGCGCGAACCGAAGCAGAAGGAGCAGACGGCATGAGCCTCGGCACGGTGCTTCTGGCCGACGACGACCGGGCGATCCGCACGGTGCTGACCCAGGCGATGACCCGCGCGGGCTGCCGGGTGCGCGCGACCGGCTCGGTCAACACGCTGTGGCGCTGGGTCGAGGACGGCGAGGGCGACCTGATCGTCACCGACGTCGTGATGCCGGACGGCGACGGGCTCGACATGCTGCCGGCGATCAAGCGCAAGCGCCCCGACCTGCCGGTGATCGTCATGAGCGCGCAGAACACGGTGATGACCGCGATCCGCGCCGCCGAGGCCGGCGCCTACGAATACCTGCCGAAGCCCTTCGACCTGAAGGAGGTGCTCTCGCACGTGAAGAAGGCGCTGTCGGCGCGCGGCGTGAACGGCGCGGCGGTCGAGCCCGAGGCGCCGGCGCGCGACGAGCAGATGCCGCTGATCGGCCGCAGCCCGGCGATGCAGGAAGTCTACCGCATCATGGCGCGGCTGATGAACACGGACCTGACCGTGATGATCAACGGCGAGTCCGGCACCGGCAAGGAGCTGGTCGCCCGCGCGCTCCACAACTTCGGCCGGCGCAAGAAAGGCCCGTTCATCGCCGTCAACATGGCCGCCATCCCGCGCGACCTGATCGAGTCGGAGCTTTTCGGCCACGAGCGCGGCGCCTTCACGGGCGCCACCGAGCGCATGAAGGGCAAGTTCGAACTGGCGCAGGGGGGCACGCTGTTTCTCGACGAGATCGGCGACATGCCGCCCGAGGCGCAGACGCGCCTTCTGCGCGTGCTGCAGGAAGGCGAGTTCACCACCGTCGGCGGGCGCCAGCCGATCCGCGCCGACGTCCGCATCGTCGCCGCCACCCATCAGGACCTGCGCGACCTGATCGCCGAGGGCCGGTTCCGCGAGGACCTGTTCTACCGCCTCAACGTGGTGCCCATCCGCCTGCCGCCGCTGCGCGAGCGCGTCGAGGACATCCCCGACCTCGCCCGCGCCTTCCTGCGCAAGGCCGAGAGCGAGGGGCTGCCGCGCAAGACGATCTCCTCGAAGGCGCTCGATCTGCTGCGCGGCCAGCCCTGGCCCGGCAACGTGCGCGAGCTCGAGAACCTGATGCGGCGGCTCGCCGCGCTCTGCGCCAACGACATGATCGACGAGACGGTGGTGGAGCAGGAGCTCGCCGCCCGGCCGTCCTCGGCGCTCGACGTCGAGCGCGACGGCGGCCAGACCCTGTCGAGCGCCGTCGAGACGCATCTGCGGCGCTATTTCGCCCTGCACGGCGACGCCTTGCCGCCTGCGGGGCTCTACGACCGGGTGCTGAAGGAGGTCGAGCTGCCGCTGATCGCGCTGACGTTGTCTGCGACCCGCGGCAACCAGCTGAAGGCGGCGGATCTCCTCGGCCTGAACCGCAACACGCTCCGAAAGCGCATCCGCGAGCTTGACATTCCGGTCACGCGCGGCAAGAAACTGATGTAAGTATACAACAGTCGCGGCGTCACAGCGCGGCGGAGCAGGCTTCCGGCGCACGACAGCCGCCGGGGCGAAACCCGAACGCTTCGGCGGGAGAGCATGGCGGAAACCGGCCTCGCAGGCATGGCCGCTGCTGGCGGACGGAGCAAACGCTCGCGCAGCCTCGGGGCCGGCGCATGGTCCCGTCGCCGCAACTGGTGGGCGACGCTGGCGCTGGTGATCACCGGCCCGGCGCTCGCGCTCGGCACCTTCTTCACCCTCACGCAGGCGGAGCGGGGCGTCGTCGGCCCCAACGTCGTGCGCATCGTGCTGCTCGTCGACCTGATCTACATTCTCGCCGTGGCGGCTCTGGTCGTATGGACCATAGCGCGGGCCGTTTCGGCGCGGCGCGCCAAATCGGCCGGCTCGAAGCTGCACCTGCGGCTGTCGGGTCTGTTCACGCTGGTGGCTCTCGGCCCGACGGTGCTGGTGGCCGTGTTCGCCACCGTGACGGTGAATTTCGGGCTCGAGGCGTGGTTCTCCGCGCAGGTCCGGTCGGTCGTCTCCAACGCCCTCTCCGTCGCCGAAGCCTACGGCCGCGAGCACCGCGCCAACATCCGCGGCGACGCGCTGGCGATGGCGAACGACCTCAACCGCGCCGTCTCCTTCGGGATGGACCCGGGCGCGCTCGGCGATCTGCTGCGCCAGCAACAGCTGCTGCGGGAGTTGCCGGAGGCGTTTCTGCTCGACGGCGACGGCGACATCATCGCGCGCGGCGAGTGGAGCTACATGTTCACGCTGCAGCGACCGACGCCCGAGCAGTTCGCCGCCGCCCGCGCCGGGGAGGTGGTGCTGATCGACGACGAGGCGAACGACCAGTTGCGCGCGCTCGTCCACCTCACCGCGATGATCGACAGCTACCTCTACATCACGCGCTACATCTCCGGCGAGGTGCTGGCGCTGCTCGACGACACGCGCGACACCGTCGCGCTGTACGAGCGGCTGGAGCGCGAGCGCGGGCGCGTGCTGTTCGATTTCGCGCTGCTCTATCTCGCGTTCGCGCTGCTGGTGATCCTCGCCGCCGTCTGGCTCGGCCTCTGGTTCGCCGAGCGTCTGGCGAAGCCCATCGGTCGGCTCGCGGCCGCCGCCGAGCGCGTCGAGCGCGGCGAACTGGACATCCGCGTCAAGGAGGAGCGGGGCGACGACGAGATCGCGCTGCTCTCCCACGGGTTCAACCGGATGACGCGCCAGCTGAAGCGCCAGCGCGAAGCCCTGCTCGACGCCGCGCGCGACACCGAGCGGCGTCGGCGGTTCATCGAGACAGTGCTTTCCGGCGTCAGCGCGGGCGTCGTCGGCCTCGACGCCGACGGCCGCATCGAGCTGATCAACGGCGCCGCAGCCGAGATGCTGGGCGTCGACGCCGTCTCCGCCGAGCGGCGGCGGATCGGTGAGATCGCGCCGGCGCTGGCGGCTCTGGTCGAGAAGGGGCGGCGCACCGGCCTCGCGCAGGAGCAGTTCCGGCTGTCGCGCGCCGGCCGCTCCCGCGAACTGATGGCCCGCGTCACGCCGAAGGCCGACGCCGAGGAGGGCGCGGTGCTGACGCTCGACGACCTGACCGAACTTGTCGCCGCCCAGCGCAACGCCGCGTGGGGCGACGTCGCCCGGCGCATCGCGCACGAGATCAAGAACCCGCTCACGCCGATCCAGCTTTCGGCCGACCGGCTGAAACGCAAGTTCTCCAAGATGGCCGAGGAGGATCGGGCGGCCCTGTCGCAGTACGCCGACGTGATCATGCGTCAGGCCGGCGACATCCGCCGGATGGTGGACGAGTTCTCGAAGTTCGCGCGCATGCCGGAGCCGGACGCCCGCGACGAGGATCTGGCGGCGATCCTGCGCGGGGCCGTCCTGCTGCAGAAGGCCGGCGCCGATCAGGTGCGCTTCACGCTGGAGACGCCCGACGGTCCGACGATGGTCCGATGCGACCGCGGCCTGATCAGCCAGGCCGTCACCAACCTTCTGAAGAACGCCGCCGAAGGCGTCGAGGCGCGGCTCGCGACGTCGCCCGAGCCGCCGGGCGAGGTGCGGGCCCGGCTTCAGCCCGCGCCGGGCGGCGTCGTCGTCGAAATCGTCGACAACGGCGTCGGCTTGCCTGAAACCGACCGCGCGCGCCTCACCGAGCCGTACGTGACCACGCGCGTCAAGGGCACAGGCCTCGGCCTCGCCATCGTCAAGAAGATCGTCGAGCAGCACGGCGGCGCGCTGGCGCTCGACGACGCGCCGCCTTTCGCCGAGGGCGCGCCCGCCGGCGCGATGGCGCGGATCTTTCTGCCGACCACGGACGCGGCCACCCCGTCTTTCGAGAAAATGGAACCTGCATGACCGACATCCTGATCGTCGACGACGAGGCCGACATCCGCGATCTCGTCGCCGACATCCTGCGCGACGAGGGCCACGCCACGCGCGAGGCGTCGGATGCGGACGGCGCGCTCGCGGCGATCTCGGCGCAGGCGCCGGCGCTGATCATCCTCGACATCTGGCTTCAGGGCAGCCGGATGGACGGGATCGAGATCCTGAAATCGGTGAAGCGGGACAACCCCGACATTCCCGTCGTCATCATCTCGGGGCACGGCAACATCGAGATCGCGGTCGCCGCGATCAAGCAGGGGGCTTACGACTTCATCGAGAAGCCCTTCACCACCGATCAGCTGCTGGTCGTCGTCTCCCGCGCGCTGGAGGCCAACCGTCTGCGGCGCGAGAACGCCGCGCTGCGGGCGAGAGAGACGGCGGAGGCGGAGATGGTCGGGGCTTCGGCCGCGATGGCGGCGCTCTCGGCCAAGCTGCAGCGCATCGCGCGCACCCAGAGCCGGGTGATGCTCTCCGGCCCCCCCGGCTGCGGCAAGGAGGTCGCGGCGCGGCGTATCCACGCGCTCTCCGATCGCGCCGGCGCGCCGTTCGTCGTCGCGAACGCGGCCTCGATCGAGCCGCACCGGATGGAGGAGGTGCTTTTCGGCGTCGTGATGGAGGACGGCCGCGTCGCGCCGGGCCTGTTCGAGCGCGCCCACCGCGGCGTGCTGTTCATCGACGAGGTGGCCGACATGCCGGCCGGCACCCAGTCGAAGATCCTCCGCGTGCTCACCGACCAGTCTTTCGCCCGCCTTGGCGGCGGCGACGTGGTGCGGGTCGACGTCCGCGTGATTTCGGCCACCAACCGCGACCTGTCGACCGAGATCGCGGCCGGACGGTTCCGCGAGGATCTGTTCCACCGCCTCGCCGTGGTGCCGATCGAGGTGCCGCCCCTCGACATGCGCCGCGAGGACATTCCGGCTCTCGTCGAGCACTTCGTCGAGCGCATTTCGGCCGCGCAGGGCCTCGCGCGCCGGCCGATGGCGCCGGAGGCGGTGGCGTTCCTCCAGACGCTCGACTGGCCGGGCAACGTGCGGCAGCTGAAGAACCTGGTCGAGCGGCTGCTGATCATCGCCGAAGGGCCGCAGATCGAGGTGGCCGACGTCGCCGGCGAAGGCGCTGCGAGCGACAGCCGCAGCGCGCTCGGCGGGGCCATCGTCAGCCTGCCGCTGCGCGAGGCGCGCGAGCTGTTCGAGCGCGAGTACCTCATCGCCCAGATCAACCGCTTCGGCGGCAACATCAGCCGCACGGCGAGCTTCGTCGGCATGGAGCGCTCGGCGCTGCATCGCAAGCTCAAGTCGCTCGGCGTCACCACGACGTCCCGCGGCGGGGCCCGCGTCGCCTGCATCGAGGAGATCGAGGCGTCGTGACGCCGGTTGCGCGGCGACGCCCGCGGCGCTAAGCGCGGCGGCGATCCACGGGGAGGCTCGATGGCGCTCGAAAGCATGACCGGCTTCGCGGCCTGCGACGGCGAGACCGACGGCGCCCGCTGGCGCTGGGAGGCGCGCAGCGTGAACGGCCGCGGGCTCGACCTGCGCCTGCGCCTGGCGGACGGCTGGGAGGCGCTGGAGCCTGAGGTCAGGCGTCGCGCGGCGGCGCTCGGACGCGGGTCGGTCTCCATCACGCTCAAGATCGACGCCGCCGCCGACGCCGCCCGTCCGTCGCTCGACCGCGCCGCCTTGGCCCTCGCCGTCGCGGCGGCGGCCGAGGCTCGCGCGGCGGCCGAGGCGGCGGGTCTGCCGACCGCGCCGATCGCGCCCGAGCGGCTGCTTGCGGTCCGCGGCGTGATGGAGACGCGCCGCCCTGACGCCGCGACCGACGCCGAAGCGACCAGGGCTGCGCTGCTCGACGGGCTCGACCGGTTGCTGGCCGCGCTGACCGCGATGCGGCGGGACGAAGGCGCGCGGCTGGGGGAGGCGCTCGCTGCGATCCTCGATGCGGTGGAGGCCGAGACGGCGCGCGCCGAGGCCGCCCACGCCGCGCAGGCGGCCGCAGCGCCGGCGCGGCTGCGCGAGAAGGTGGCGGCGCTGCTCGGCGCCGGGGCGGAGGTCGCCGAGGACCGGCTCGCGCAGGAGCTCGCGCTGCTCGCCGTCAAGGCGGACGTGCGCGAGGAGATCGACCGGCTCCGCGTCCATGTCGCCGCCGCCCGCGCGCTGCTCGCCGGCCGCGAACCCGCAGGGCGCAAGCTCGACTTCCTGACGCAGGAGTTCAACCGCGAGGCCAACACGCTCTGCGCCAAGGCGGCGTCGCCGGCGCTGACCGACGCGGGCCTCGCGCTCAAGGTGCTGGTGGACCAGATGCGCGAACAGGCGGCCAACCTCGCATGAGCGCCGCGCCAAGCATCGGCCGGCGCGGGCTGCTGTTCGTGCTGTCCTCGCCCTCGGGCGCCGGCAAGACCACGCTCGCCAAGCGCCTGCTCGCGGCCGAGCCGGGGCTGGCGCTTTCGGTGTCGGCGACGACGCGGCCGATGCGGCCCGGCGAGGTCGAGGGGCGCGACTACTGCTTCGTCGCCGGGCAGACCTTCTCCGAGATGGTCGAAGCCGGCGACCTGCTGGAGCACGCCGACGTCTTCGGCGCCCGCTACGGCACGCCGCGGGCGCCGGTCGAGGCCTGGGTGGCCGAGGGCCGCGACGTTCTGTTCGACGTCGACTGGCAGGGCGCGCGACAGTTGCGCGAAAGCGCGCTCGGCGACGACGTGGTCAGCGTCTTCATCCTGCCGCCGTCGATCGGGGAGTTGCACCGCCGCCTCGTCGCGCGCAACGCCGACGCGCCGGAGACCGTCGAGCGGCGCATGGCGAAGGCGCGCGACGAGATCGGGCATTGCCCCGAATACGACTATGTTCTGGTGAACACGGAGATCGGCGAGAGCGAGGCGGGCCTGCGCGCCATCCTCGCCGCCGAACGCCTGCGCCGCACCCGGCAGACGGGGCTCGGCGCGTTTCTGGCGTCGATGGCGTGACGCGCGAAAACGGGAAGGCCGGGCGACCGGACGAAGGCATGTCGATGGAGATCCTGTCGCTCGACGGCGTCACCCCCGAGTTGCCGCCCTGCGGCGAGTGGTTCGTGGCCCCCGGCGCCCGGCTGATCGGCCGCGTGATCCTGCGGCCGGGGGCGAGCGTCTGGTTCAACGCGGTGCTGCGCGGCGACAACGAGCCGATCGAGGTGGGCGAGGGGTCCAACGTGCAGGACGGCTGCGTGCTCCACACCGACCCCGGCAAGCCGCTGACGATCGGCGCCGACGTGACGGTCGGCCATTCGGCGATCCTCCACGGCTGCGTCATCGGCGACGGCTCGCTCATCGGCATGGGCGCCGTCGTGCTCAACGGGGCCCGCATCGGGCGGGGGTGCCTGATCGGCGCCAACGCGCTCGTGACCGAAGGCAAGGAGATACCCGACGGGTCTCTGGTGATGGGCCAGCCCGGAAAGGTCGTGCGCGCGCTCGACGCGGAGGCCATCGCCGGGTTGCGCGCCTCGGCGGAGCGGTATCGGTGGAACGCGCGGCGGTATCGCTCGGGGTTGACGGGCAGCGCCTGACGGTCAGGGCGCCAGCGTCAATGTCACGGTCTCGTCGGCGGCGGCGACGGCGACGCGCCGGCCCAACTCCGCCGCGGTGCGCGCGAGCGCGACGAGGTGTGCGTCACGCGCCTGCGCCGCCGCCGACGCCCCGGCCAGCAGCGCGCGCGCCCCGTCGTCGAGCCCGGCGCGGCGTCCCTCGGCGGTCAGCGAAAGGGCCAAGGGGTGGCTCTCCGGCGCCGCCGGCGCGATGCGCCCGCCGAGCGGGGTCGCGCTCACGCCCGCCAGAATCAGCAACATCAGCGCCTTCGCCGCAGGTCGCGTCAGCGGATCGCCGGCGGCCGGCCACTCCAGCCGATGTCGCGACGGGCGCAGGTAGGCGTCGGCGATGCGCCCCATCTCGTCGACCGACACCTCCCGCGCCTCGTGGCTCGCCGCGCCGAAAGCGAGGCGGAAGAACGCGAGCGCCGCCTGCGCCGCGCGCGCGCTCTCCTCGATCAGGGCGAGCTCCTCGAGCCCGCCGCCCGGATCGGCCCGCAGCAGCTCAAGCCCGTTGCCGATCGCGCCCACCGGGCTGATAAGGTCATGGCAGAGGCGTGAGCACAGCAGTCCCGCGAGGTCGACATCGTCCGTCATGACTCACTCCCAACACGCCGCGCGACCGCTGTGAGCGACTTCCTCGAAGTCGGCGCGCTGGTGCGCCATCGTGAGCGGCCGGACTGGGGGCTGGGCCAGATCCAGTCCATCGTCGGCTCCCGCATCACGGTGAACTTCGAAAACGTCGGCAAGGTCGTCCTTGAGGCCGATCTCGCCGCGCTCGACGTCGAACGCCCGGATTGGCTGTAGAGTGCCTTGCAATGGCGACTTTTTCAACCGTGGATTGAGCTTTGTCGCCGCCGCCGTCGACAGGGCGCGTGTTGCCTTCGCCCCGTCGCTTCCATATGAGGCTTGCGCAGTCGAGGGCGGCGTGCGGCGCGCGCCATGCGGCGACGGAGCGGGGAGAGCGCGGTTTGCGCATAGAGGCGGGGCGCTTCACAGTACGGTTGGCCGAGTCCGAGGCGGACGTCGCCGCCGCCCAGCGTCTGAGATATCGGGTGTTCGTCGAGGAGATGGGCGCGCACGCGACCGACGCCGAACGCGCGGACCGGCGCGAGGAAGACGAGTTCGACCCCTATTTCGACCACCTGCTGCTGATCGACGAGGAGGCCGCGAGCGGCGATCCGCTCGACCGGGTCGTCGGGGTCTATCGGCTCATGACCGGCACGATGGCGCGGCGGGGCGTCGGCTTCTACGGCGCGTCGGAGTACGACCTGACCAAGCTCGTCGAGTATCCGCGGGAGACGCTGGAGCTCGGCCGGTCCTGCGTCAGCGCAGAACATCGCGGCGGGGCAGGGATGCATCTGCTCTGGACCGGTCTCGGCAAGTATGTCGCCGAACGCGGGGTCGAGATCATGTTCGGCGTGGCGAGCTTCCACGGCGCCGACGTCGCGCCGCTGGCGCTGCCGCTGTCCTACCTTCACTGGAACCACCTCGCGCCGGAGGATCTCCGGGTGCGCGCCCTGCCGCAGTTCTACGAGCGGATGGATCTTCTGCCGCCCGAGGAGGTGAGGAAGGTCGAGGCGCTGCGGCGGATCCCGGCGCTGATCAAGGCGTATCTGCGGCTCGGCGGCTTCGTGGGCGACGGCGCCTACGTCGATCACGATTTCAACACCGTGGACGTCTGTCTCCTGATGGACACGTCGCGCATGGTTCAACGGTATCGCGCCTTCTATTCGCGGGAGAAGCGTGGCGCGACGAGCCGCATACTCGGCTGACGATGACGACGGACCTGGCGCCCACCCCGACGGCCAAACCAACCGCCGTGACATGGAACGCAGCGGCGCCGCCGCACCTGTCCGACGTCGGCGTGGCGGGCAAGGCGATGGGCGCCGCGCGCGTCGCGGGCGTCATCCTGCTGACGGCGCTCGGGCTCGTGGCGTTCATGGCAGGGCGCTGGCTGCACGCGCGCGCATGGGGCGGCGTGACGTTCCACTTCGCCGTGGCGCGCATCTGGGCGCGCCTGATGTTGCGGCTGATGGGCGTGCGCCGGCGCGTCGTCGGCGCGCCGATGGCGCAGGCGGGCGTTCTGCTCGCCAATCACGCGTCATGGGCCGACATCCTCGCCATCCGCGCCTGCCAGCGCGTCAACTTCGTCTCGAAGGCGGACGTGCGCGCCTGGCCGTGGATCGGCTGGATCGCCGAGCAGTGCGACACGGTGTTCATCGAGCGCCGCCGTTCGGCCTCCAAGGCGCAGGAGGACGCCCTGCTTTCGCGCCTGCGCGCGGGCGAACGCCTGTGCCTGTTCCCCGAGGCGACGTCGACGGACGGCCGGCGCGTGCTCGCCTTCAAGAGCGCCCTGCTCTCCGCGCCGTTCGAGCCCTCGGTCCGCGACGCGCTGTGGGCGCAGCCGGTGACGGTGAACTGGATCGCGCCCGAAGGGCTGCCGGTGGAGTTCTACTGCTGGTGGGGCGACATGCCGTTCGAGGGCCATATCTGGGACGTCGTGACGCGCAGCCGCGGCGGCGCGGTCGAGATCGTGTTCCACGAACCCCGGCCCGTCGGGGCGTTTCCGGACCGCAAGACGCTGGCGCAGTGGGCCGAGGACGCGGTGCGCTCGGCGAAGCGCGTCTGAGGCGCCGGGGGGCGACGCGCCGCGCGGTCGACTGAGGCGCCGCGTCGGGTTGCGCGCCGCTCCGAGGGTCGCTACATCACATCCGACAAAAAACCTTGGGTATTGCCGGGAGCGCCCGTGACGACGCCGCGCCTCGTCCTCGACCGGATCGAGAAGGACTTCGGCGACTGTCGCGCCGTCAGGTCCGTGTCGCTTGACGTTTCGTCGGGCGAGGTGCTGTGTCTGCTGGGTCCGTCGGGCTGCGGGAAGTCGACGCTGCTGCGCATCGCCGCCGGCGTCGAGCGCCAGAGCGCGGGCGCGGTGCGCGTCGACGGGCGCGTGGTGTCCGACGCACGCCGCCACGACCCGCCCGAGACGCGCTCCGTGGGGTTGATGTTCCAGGATTTCGCGCTGTTTCCGCACCTGACCGTGGCCGACAACGTCGCCTTCGGCCTGCGCCGGGCGAACGGCGCGCGGCGCGACATCGTCGCCAGCTATCTGCGCCGCGTCGGGCTCGACGGCTATCAGGACAAGTATCCGCATCAGCTCTCGGGCGGCGAGCAGCAGCGTGTCGCATTGGCCCGCGCGCTGGCGCCGAAGCCGCGGGTGATGCTGATGGACGAGCCGTTCTCCGGCCTCGACCAGCGTCTGCGTGACGGGGTGCGGGACGAGACGCTCGCGGTGCTGAAGGAGGAGGGGACGGCGGTTCTGCTCGTCACCCACGACCCCGAGGAGGCGTTGCGCATGGGCGACCGAATCGCGCTGATGCGTGCGGGTCGCGTGGTGCAGGTCGGCGCGCCCTATCACATCTATAATCATCCTGTGGACCGGAAGGCGGCCGCCTTCTTCTCCGACGTCAACGTGATCCACGGCACGGTCGCCGCCCGCCAGACCGACACGCCGTTCGGCCTGTTCCTGACGCCGGGCATGGTCGACGACGCGGACGTCGAGGTGATCATCCGCCCCCAGCACCTGAAGATCGACGAGGACCGCGGGGGCGCCCCGCCGCCCAACCCGCGGCTCGGCCTGCCGGCCCGCGGCCGTGTCGAACGCGCGCGGTTCATGGGGTCCGAGAGCCTGATCGAAGTGCGGATGGAGCACGACGGATCGATGCTGAAGGCGACGGTGCCGGGGGCGTATCTGCCCGAGCGCGGCGCGCCGCTCTGGCTGTCGCTGCGGCGCGACCATTGCTTCGTGTTTCCCTGCGAGGCGCAGACCAAGGTCGCCAACCCCTGGGAGCCGGATCGCGATCCGCGCGGAAAAAGGCCGGGCTAGGCCCTTTCCGCGCGTCGGCCTTTCCCATATGACCAAAGTCGAGGCGCGCCCACGCCTGCGGCGCGCGAGAGGAGCGAGACCATGAGCCCGAGCATCTGGCAGATTCTCATCGTCGTCCTGCTGGTCGTCCTGCTGTTCGGCCGCGGCAAGATTTCGGCGCTGATGGGCGACATGGCCAAGGGAATCAAGGCCTTCAAGACCGGGCTCGCCGAAGACGACGAGCCCAAGAAGGTCGAGCGCACCGGCGACGAGCCGATCGACGTGACGCCTGCGTCCGAGAAGAAGGACGCCTGACGCCGCGGCGGGGAGGGCGCAGGGCATGTTCGATATCGGGTGGTCGGAGCTGATGGTGATCGGCTCGCTCGCGCTGATCGTCGTCGGCCCCAAGGAGCTCCCGCGCCTGCTGCGGACCGTAGGCCAGTACGTCGCGCAGGCGCGCGGGATGGCGCGCGAGTTCCAGCGCTCGATGGAGGACGCCGCCCGCGAAGTCGACCTCTCCGAGATGAAGGAGCTGCGCGAGACGGCCAACGAGCTCCGCTCGCTGCAGAACATGAAGGTCGACTACAAGACGGCGGCGGCCAAGCCAGGCCTGAAGCCCGCGCCCAAGGCGGCGTCGCCGGCCGCCAAACCGGCGACGGCGCCCGCCGCGCCGGCGGCAGCTTCGAGACCCGAGGCCCGAGAGGGCGCCGAGGCGGCGCCGGCGCAGGCTTCAACCGACGACAAGGCGTGAGGCGACCATGAGCGCCGAAGACATCGACGCCAGCCGCGCGCCCCTGATCGAGCACCTGATCGAACTCCGGTCGCGGCTGATCAAGGCGCTGATCGCGCTGATGGTCTGCGCCATCGGCTGCTTCTTCTTCGCGCAGGAGATCTACGACATCCTGACGTGGCCGCTGCGCGACCGGATGGCGGCGCGCGGGCAGGACCCCCGGCTGATCTACACCCAGCTCTACGAGACGTTCTTCGTCCATCTGAAGATCGCGCTGTTCGGGGGCTTCTTCATCGCCTTCCCGGTCATCGCCGGCCAGCTATGGCTGTTCGTGGCGCCGGGTCTCTATCGGGACGAAAAACGCGCCTTCCTGCCGTTTCTCGTGGCGACGCCGATCCTGTTTCTGCTCGGCGCCAGCCTCGTCTATTTCGTCGTGATGCCGCTCGCGATCGACTTCTTCCTCGACTTTCAGGCCGCCGGCGATCAGGGCGAGACGCGGATCGAGTTTCTCGGCAAGGTCAACGAGTACCTCAGCCTCGTCATGACCTTCATCCTCGCCTTCGGCGCGTGCTTCCAGCTGCCGGTGCTGCTGACGCTGCTCGGGCGCGTCGGCATCGTGTCGGCGGCGGGGCTGCGCGAGAAGCGCAAGTACGCCATCGTCGGCATCGCGGCGGCGGCGGCGATGCTGACCCCGCCCGATCCGATCAGCCAGATCGGCCTCGCGGTGCCGATCTATCTGCTCTACGAGATCTCCATCGTGCTTGTCTGGATGGTCGAGAAGAAGCGCGCCGAGCGCGAGGCGGAGGACGACGCCGCGTTCGAGCGCGACATGGCCGAGCTTCGCGGCGACCGGAAGTGACGCGGATCGACGCCGAAACCCTCGCGCGCATCGCCGACGCGCTCGACCGGCTCGCCCCGCCGCCGGCGCCGCCCCCGACCTTCGAGGAGGCCGACGCCTATCTCTGGCGCGCCGAGCCGGACCGGCTCGAGCCTGTGCCGGCGATCGCGCGTGTCGACATCGGGCTGCTTGTCGGCGTCGACAACGCGCGCGACCAGCTGCTCGACAACACGCGCCGCTTCGCGAACGGGTTCCCGGCGAACAACGCGCTGCTCTGGGGCGCGCGGGGCATGGGCAAGTCCAGCCTCGTGAAGGCCGCGCACGCCGAGGCGGCGAAGGGCGCGGCGCACCGCCTGATCCTGGTCGAGATCCAGCGCGAGGACCTGCCGTCGCTGCCGCGGCTGCTCGCGATGCTGCGCGTCGCGCCGGCGCGGTTCCTGCTGTTCTGCGACGACCTGTCCTTCGACATGGGCGACTCGAGCTACAAGTCGCTCAAGGCGGTGCTCGACGGCGGGGTGGAGGGGCGGCCGGCCAACGTGCTGTTCTACGCGACGTCGAACCGCCGGCACCTCATGCCGCGCGACATGATCGAGAACGAGCGCTCCACGGCGATCAACCCGTCCGAGGCGACGGAGGAGAAGGTGTCGCTCTCGGATCGTTTCGGCCTCTGGCTCGGCTTCCACCCCTGCGGGCAGGACGCGTTCCTCGCGATGATCCGCGGCTACTGCGACGCCTACGGCATCGCCATCTCCGACGACGATCTCCGCGCCGAGGCGATAGAGTGGCGCCAGGCGCGCGGGTCGATCTCGGGCCGTGTGGCCTGGCAGTTCGTGACGGACCTCGCCGGTCGGCGCGGCGTGTCGCTGGCCGGGTAGGCCCTTCCCAAAAAAAAGCCGGGCTCAGAGCCCGGCCAAGTCCAACAGGGAGGTTGAGATGGCCGATCTGCAACAGGTGATGCATCTCGGCGCGTCTCACGCATGCAGGTAGCTCCACGCAGGGCCGAATGCAACTTGTCCGTTGGTGGAATGCGGCGGTGCAACGCAGATCTGCGATGGACGCATGGCTTTTCGGTCGCAGCGCCCGCCGCCGCGGGCCGCCTCACAGCCGCTGGCGGAACGCCTCGACCTCCGACGTCACGAAGTCCCGGAACGCCTCGATCCGGCGCGAGCGCCGCAATTCCTCGGGGTAGGCGAAGTAGACCGTGAAGCTGGGGCTGTGGAGGCCGGGGGCCACCAGTTCGAGATCGCCATGGTCGACGGCGAGATAGTCCGGCAGCACGCCGATGCCGAGGCCGTGGGCGGTCGCCTTCAGCATGGTGAAGTAGTTGTTCATCTGCAGCGTCGAGCGATGCGCCACCTGAAGTTGGGCGTTCAGCCACCACCCGACCGGCGTCGGCTGCTGGGCGTTGGGGCTGTAGCCGATCATCCGGTGGCCCCGGAGCTCCTCGGCGGTCTGCGGCGCGCCGTGGCGCGCGACATAGGCCTTCGAGGCGTAGAACCGCATCGTGACGTCGAACAGGGGGCGTCTGATCAGCTCGGCCTGCTGCGGCTCGCGCATCCGGATGGCGACGTCGGCCTCGCGCATCGGCAGGTCGAGGATGTTCTCGGTCATCAGCAGGTCGATGGAGAGATCCGGATAGGCGTCGAGAAACGTCGACAGGCGCGGCGTCAGCCACATGGCTCCGAAGCCGACCGTCGTGGTGACGCGGAGTTCGCCGAACACCTCGTCCTTGGAGTCGCGGATGCGCGCGCCCGCCGCCGTCAGGCGGCGCGACATCTCCTTCGTCGCGTCGAACAGCAGTTCGCCCTGCTCGGTCAGGATCAGGCCGCGGGCGTGGCGGTGGAACAGCGTCGCGCCGAGGCTCTCCTCGAGGCCGCGGATCTGGCGGCTGACGGCCGACTGGCTGAGGCGCAGCGACTCGCCGGCGTGGGTCAGGCTGCCCGCCTCGGCGACGGCGTGAAAGACGCGCAGCTTGTCCCAGTCCATCGCGTTTCCTTCCGCTCTCCCCAAGGGCCGCGCCGCAAGGCTATACTGGATCCGTCCGGCGCAGATACGCCGAAATCCCCTGATAAGGGCGCGCCATGATGCACCGCTCGACCTTTCTTTCCCTGCTGATCGCGCTCGCGGCGGTCTTCGCCGCCCGCGCCGACCTGCCGGGCGTGTATATCGGCGTCGGTGAGGCTCAAGGCATGCGCGTCGAGATGAGCGCCGACGGGGCAGGGTTGCAGGGGGCGATCACGCTCGGCGACGGGGAGCGGCGGACGTTTCGCGCCGAGCGCGCGGGCGAGACCGCCGAAGCCGCGATCGAGACCGGCGACGGGTCGCTCTGGCTGCACTTCGCGCGCGAGGCGGTGGGCGTGGTCGTGACGGTGATCCCCTTCGACGCGGAAGGCGCGTTGCGCGCCGACCGGGCGCAGGCGCTCGCCTTCGTGCGCGAGGGCGTCGCGCTGCCGGACGCGCCGGAACGCTTCCTGCCGCCGCCCACGGCGCCTGTGCGCGTGATCGACGCGCGGGCCTTCGTCTCCAGCTATCCGTTCTGGCCGCCGATGGCGGCGGCCTGGGGGTGGGAGGGGGTGGAGCCGCGGTTCCGCAGCGTCATCCGCATGTTCCCGCTGATCCAGGCCGACATCCTGTGGACGCTGTGCCGCGCGCCGCAGCGCACGGCGGGGCTCGGCGAGGCGCTGGACGGGCAGGGCGTGACCTGCGAGCAGGTCGTCTCCGCGGTGCGTCAGATGCAGGTCTCGGGGGCCTTCGACCGCTTCAAGCGCGACGTGGCGCAGGAGCGGCGCGTGCTGATGACCGTGCTCGGCTGCGCGCGCGACCTGACGCGTCAGCGGCCCGAATGCGCGCGCGCCGGCGCCGAGACCGCGAAGCGCGCGATCTCGATGGAGACGGCGGCGACGGCGCTGGCGCGTTACCGGTGAGCGGGCTCGAGCGCAGGCGCCTTCTCCCACCGCGCGCCCCAGCGGCGGATCTCGGTGAGCGGCGCCCGCAGTTCCTCGCCCTTTGCGGTGATGCGGTATTCGAGGCGCCGGGCGCCTTCGCGCACCGGGCGCTTTTCGAGAATGCCGAGCTCGACGAGGCGGCGCAGGCGGTTCGAGAGGATGTTCCGCGCGACCCCGAGTTGCCTCTGGTAGTCGTCGAACCGCGACACGCCCTCATAGGACGTCCACAGGATCATGAGCATCCAGCCGTCGCCGATCTGCTCGACGGCGCCGCCCAGCGGGCAAGTCGACGTCTCGATGGGTTTGCGCACGGCTCAGCCTCCTGATCGCCTGCGGACAAGCTGACACGGATGGTGAAATATGGCCACGATGCTTTGGTCTCGGTCGGAACGCCGCAGATGGACGTGACGCCGACGGATGTCACGGGGCGGCGCATCCTGGTCACCGGCGCCTCCAGCGGCCTCGGTCGACACATGGCGATGATGCTGGCCGCCCGCGGGGCCAGGGTCGCCGCGGCGGCGCGGCGCGTCGAGGCGCTGGAGGCGCTGGCCGCCGAAGGGATGGGGCGGATCGCGCCGGTGGCCATGGATGTGGCCGATCCCGCGTCGGTGACGGCCGGCGTGGCGGCGGCGGTCGAGGCGCTCGGCGGGCTCGACGGTCTCGTGAACAACGCAGGCGTCGCCGCGGCGGCCCCGGCGGCGTCGATGAGCGAGGACGCGTGGCGCGGGGTGATGGCGGTCAACCTAGACGGCGCTTTCGGCGTGGCGCAGGCGGCCTTCGGCGCCATGGGCGCGGGTGGGTCCATCGTCAACGTCGCGTCGATCCTCGGCTTCGGCACGGGGCGCGGCCTGGCGGCCTATGCGGCGTCCAAGGCCGCGGTCGTGTCGCTCACGCGATCGCTGGCGCTCGAATGGGCGGCGGCCGGGGTGCGGGTGAACGCGCTCGCCCCCGGCTACATCCCGACCGAGATGAACGCCGACCACCTGAACGGCCCCGGCGGCGCGGCGATCCTGAAGCGCATCCCGATGCGGCGCTTCGGCGACCCGTCCGATCTCGACGGGCCGCTCCTGCTGCTGCTCTCCGACGCAGGCCGCTACATGACCGGCGTCGTCATCCCGGTCGACGGCGGGCACCTCGCCGCGCCGCTCTGACGGAGGTTTCGATGGACTTCACCCTGCCGCCCGAGGCCGAGGCCTATCGTCGCGCCGTCGCAGCCTTCGTCGCCGAGCGCATCCTGCCGCTGGAGGCCGATCCCGCGACCTACGACGCCCACGGGAACATCGCCGAGGCGCCGCTCGCCGCCGTGCGCGCCGAGGTGAAGGCGGCGGGCCTCTGGGCGCCGAACGCGCCGCGCGACCGCGGCGGGCTCGGGCTCTCCTTCGTGGCGCTCGCGGCCGCCTACGAGGAGATGAACCGCTCGATCTTCGGCCCGGTCTGCTTCAACGCCGCCGCCCCGGACGACGGCAACATGCGCGTGATCCATCAGGTGGGGACGGCGGCGCAGCGCGACTGGATCGCGCCGGTGGTCCGCGGCGAGATGCGCTCGGCCTTCTGCATGACCGAGCCGCATCCCGGCGCCGGCTCCGACCCCACGATGATGCTGACCCGCGCCGAGAAGCGCGGCGACGTCTGGCGCGTCACGGGCCGCAAGTGGTGGACCACCGGCGGCGATGGCGCGCAGCGGTTCATCCTGATCGCGCGCACCGCCGACGACGCGCGCAAGGGGCTGACCGCCTTCCTGTTCTCCGCCGACCAGCCGGGGTGGGAGATCGTGCGCCGCATCCCGATCATGGGGCCGGAGGAGCACGGCGGGCACTGCGAACTGGCGTTCGACGGGCTGGAGATACCCGACTCCATGCGGCTGATGGGCGTCGGCGACGGGCTCAAGGTGACGCAGATCCGGCTCGGGCCGGCGCGGCTGACGCACTGCATGCGCTGGCTCGGCCTCGCCAAGCGCTGCATGGAGGTCGCGCAGGCCTATGCGAACGAGCGCAAGGGCTTCGGCGTGCGGCTCGCCGACCGCGAGACGGTGCGGGTGAAGCTCGGCGGCCTCGCCTACATGATCGAGGTCGGGCGGCTCCTGACCATGAAGGCGGCGTGGGAGCTGGATCGGGGCGGCCGCGCCAAGACCGCCGTGTCGCTCGCCAAGATGCACGTCGCCGAGACGCTGAACCGCGCCGCCGACGATTGCCTGCAGATCCTCGGCGGCAAGGGCTATTCGAAGGATACGCCGGTGGAGTGGATCTACCGCTACGCCCGTCAGGCGCGGCTGGTGGACGGCGCCGACGAGGTGCACCGCATGGTGCTCGCCGACGCCTACGCCCGCGAGGGCGCGGGCCTCTGGCGCTGGGGCGCGGCGGGGGTCGACGCATGAGGCTCAGCCCCGATCCGCTCTACCCCTCGCGCCGCTCGCCGGTGCTGGCGGAGAACGTCGTGGCGGCGTCGCAGCCGCTGGCGGCGCAGGCGGGACTCTCCATGCTCGCGCAGGGCGGCAACGCGGTCGACGCGGCGCTGGCGACGGCGATCGCGCTGACGGTGCTGGAGCCGACCGGCAACGGGATCGGCTCGGACGCCTTCTGCATCCTGTGGGACGGCTCGGCGCTCCACGGGCTGAACGCCTCGGGCCGTTCGCCGATGGCGTGGCGGCCCGACCGCTTCGCCGGCCGCGCGGCCATGCCGTTCCGAGGATGGGAGGCGGTGACGGTTCCGGGGGCGGTCAGCGCGTGGGTCGCGCTCTCGGCGCGCTTCGGGCGGCTGCCGTTCGAGGCGCTGTTCGCGCCCGCGGTGCGCTACGCCGAAAGCGGCTATGCGGTGACGCCCGCGATCGCCGCGCTCTGGGCCAAGGCGGCGCCCGAACTGGCGGGCCAGCCGGGGTTCGCCGAGACCTTCCTGCCGGGCGGCCGCCCGCCGCGCGCCGGCGAGCGCTTCGCCTGTCCGGCGATGGCCGCCACGCTTCGGGAGATCGCCGAGACGCGGGGCGAGAGCTTCTATCGCGGCCGCCTCGCCGCCCGCATCGCCGCGGCGGCGCGGGCGGGCGGGGCGGCGCTCGTCGCAGCCGATCTGGAGGCGCACACGGCGGACTGGGTGGAGCCCATCGCGCAGGACTTCGACGGCGTCACGCTCCGCGAAATCCCGCCGAACGGGCAGGGGATCGTCGCCTGCATGGCGCTGGGCGTCCTCGCCCACACGCCGATCCGCGACCTCGCGCCCGACGATCCGCTGGCGCTGCATCTCCAGATCGAGGCGGTGAAGCTCGCGCTCCGCGACGCCGAGGCCTACGTCGCCGATCCGGCGCACATGACCGAGGTGATGGCGGCGCATCTCCTCGACCCCGACTACCTCGCGCGGCGCGCGCGGCTGATCGACCTTGATCGCGCCACGGATTTCGGCGCCGGCGCGCCGCGCCACGGCGGCACGGTGTGTCTGGCGGCGGCGGACGCCTCCGGCATGATGGTGTCCTACATCCAGTCGAACTACGCCGGCTTCGGCTCCGGCGTCGTCGTTCCGGGAACGGGGGTGTCGCTCCAGAACCGCGGCGCGGGGTTCACGCCGGCGCCTGGTCATCCGAACGGCGCCGGGCCGGGCAAGCGGCCGTTTCACACCATCATTCCGGGGTTCCTCATGCAGGGCGACGCGCCGCTCGCGGCGTTCGGGGTGATGGGCGGCTCGATCCAGGCGCAGGGGCACGCGCAGATCTCCCTGCGCATGGAGCTTTGGGGGCAGGACCCGCAGACCGCCGCTGACGCCCCGCGCTGGCGCGTGGGCGACGGGCTCTCGGTCGCCGTCGAGCCGACCATCGCGCCGGAGACGCGCGCGGCCCTCGCCGCCATGGGGCACGGCGTCTCGACCGATGGGCCGGACGCCGCCTTCGGCTTCGGCGGCGCGCAGATCGTGCGGCGGCTCGGGGCGGGCTACGCCGCCGGCTCGGATCCGCGGAAGGACGGTTGCGCCGTCGGGTTCTGACGTGCTCATTTCGTCCGGTCCTCGCCGGAGCCCCCCGCATGTTTCCTGTCTGCGATCCCTTCATCCTGCGCTTCGATCCGCCGCTCCGCGGCGGCGACGGCCCGCTCTCCGGCCTGACGGTCGGGGTGAAGGACAACTTCGACATCGAAGGCGCCGTCACCGGCAACGGCGCGCCGGAATGGGGCGCGGCGCACGGCGCGGCGGCGCGTACGGCGCCGCTGGTGGAGCGGTTGCTGGCGCAGGGCGCCTCGATCGTCGGCAAGACCCACATGGACGAGCTCGCCTACAGCCTGATGGGGTTGAACGCGCGCTACGGCGCGCCGCTCAACGCCGCGGCGCCCGACCGCGCGCCGGGCGGCTCGTCGTCCGGGTCTGCGGCGGCCGTGGCGGCGGGGCTCTGCGACGTGGGCCTCGGCAGCGACACCGGCGGGTCGGTCCGGTTGCCGGCCTCCTTCTGCGGGCTCTGGGGCTGGCGCGCGACGCATGGCGCGTTGCCGGTGGAAGGGCTCGCGCCGCTCGCGCCGAGCTACGATACGCCCGGCGTCTTCACTCGCGACGCCGCGACGCTGGGCCGGGTCGCCGCCGCCCTCATGCCCGACGGCGACGCGGGCGACGCGCCGCCGCCGGCCCTCTGGGCGCCGGACGACGCCTGGGCCTGCGCCGAGCCCGAAACGGCGGCGGCGCTGCGGCCGGCGCTCGACGCGCTGGCGGAGCGGTGGGGCGGCCTCGACCGCCGGCCCCTGCCGGCAGGGCCTCTGGAGGCGTGGCTGCCGGCGTTCCGCGTCCATCAGGGGCGCGAGATCTGGCGCGCGCTCGGGCCGTGGATCGAAGCGCATCGCCCCGCCTTCGGACCGGGGATCAAGGAGCGCTTCGCCATGGCCGCCGGCCTCACCGACGCCGACTTCGAGGCGGCGGCGGCGACCCGCGCGCGTATCCGTCAGGCGATGGCGGCCGCCATTGGGCCCGGGACCGTGCTCCTGTTGCCGACGTCGCCGGGTCCTGCGCCCCGGCGCGACGTCGACCAGTCCGGCCTCGAGGCGTTCCGCAACGCCGCGCTCACGCTGCTCTGCGTCGCCGGCCATTGCGGGCTGCCGCAGGTGACGGCGCCTGTGGCGACGGCGGACGGCGCGCCGGTCGGGCTGTCGGTCGTCGGACGGGTCGGGACCGACCGTCGGCTGATCGCGTTCGCGCGCGCGGCGTTCGGCGCTGCGGGTCAGGCTGTCGCCGCCGCATGACCGCCGGCGGCCCTGTCCTGCTGCGGCGGCGATCGGCCTCGCAGCGATGCGGGGAGGCGGGTCGCCCGCCCTCGACAGGCGCCGGGCCACGTCGCATCATGCGCCGCGACAACCGTTCGGGCCTATGCTATGCTGCGCCGCAACAAAGGAGGTGGGCGGGCATGATGTTCGACATGAAGGCCGCGACGGCCTGGGCGCGGCTGGGCGTCGCCTCGACGCGGATGGCGCTGTCGGCGACCGAGGTCGTCTGGCGGCGCAGCATGATGATGGCGCAGGGCGGCCTGAGCGCGCCGGAGGCGGCGCGGATGGTGATGGAGAAGCCTGCGGCCTTCGCGCTTGCGGCGCAGCGGGCCGCCGTGGCCGCGGCGCGCGGCGGCGACGCGGCGAAGGTGGCGTCGGCGGCGCTGAAGCCGATCGGCGTGCGGACGGCCGCCAACGCGCGACGCCTGCGGAAGTGAGGCGAAGGAAACGAGGGTGACCGGATGACCACGACAAGGCCGCTCGCGGCGGCGGACAGGGCCGTTTGGGATCAACTCTGGACCGGGTATCTTGCGTTCTATGAAACGACCCGCCCGCCGGGGCTGTTCGACGCGACGTTCCGGCGTCTCCTCGACCCGGCCGAGCCGATGCACGGCCTTGTGGCGGAACAGGACGGCGCGGTGGTCGGCCTGGTCCACTACATTTTCCACCGCCATTGCTGGTTCGAGGCGGACGTCTGCTATCTGCAGGACCTGTTCGTCGACCCCGCCGTGCGGGGAACCGGCGCGGGGCGCGCCCTGATCGAGGCGGTCTACGCCGCGGCGGACGCGGCCGGTTCGGCCTCGGTCTACTGGATGACCCAGGAGTTCAACTACCGCGGCCGGATGCTCTACGACCGCATCGGCGTGAAGACGCCCTTCATCAAGTACGCCCGTCCGTGACGGGCGGGCGGCCATGTTCATCGACTTCTTCCTGAACCTCCGCGCCGCCCGCACGCCGGTCAGCCTGC
>RECW01000257.1 GCA_007693835.1 Paracoccaceae bacterium
TGCAGACCGTGCGCGCCGGCGACCCGATGAAGGCCAAGCACCTCGACAAGGCGCTGCTGCAACTCGCCGAGGAAGGGGCGGCGAAGCTGTTCAAGCCCGCCATCGGCTCGGGCTGGATCGTGGGCGTCGTCGGCGCGCTGCAGTTCGACGTCATCGCCTCGCGCATCGAGAGCGAATACGGCCTGCCGGTGCGCTTCGAGCCGACGCAGTACGTCTCCGCGCGCTGGGTCTCGGGGCCGAAGGAGACGCTGGAGGCCTTCGCGAGCGCCAACCGCGGCCAGATGGCCCACGACCACGACGGCGACCCCGTCTACATGACACGCCTGCAGTGGGACATCGACCGCGTGGTCCGCGACTGGCCGGACATCCGGCTCTCCCCGGTCAAGGAGACGATGGTCTAGTCGCTCGACCCGGCGTCCCGCCTGCGATGGAGACGAGCTCGTCGCGACGATCAGAGGCCGGCGGCCGCGCCGCGCCCCAGCAGGCTTTCGACCTCGGCCACGCCTTTCTTGCGCAGGGTCAGCAGCCCGTCGCGGCGCTCGACCAGCGCGCGGTCGTGCGCGCGCAGGATCGCCGCGCGGGCGCGGGGTTCGGACCAGCCGAGGTGGTCGACCAGCGCGCGCAGCGTGTTCTCCTCGGGCATCTCGGGGGCCCCCTGGTGGGTGGAGAGATGCGCCAGAAGCACGCGGCAGTCGTTGTCGAGCCGGCGGCCGCGGCTCCGCAAGGCCTGCGCGACGAGCCCCTGGCGCGGCGCGAAAAGAAGCGCCAGCGCGAACCAGACGCCGGTCATGCTGGCCATCATGCCCCCGATCGAGACGTTCCAGCGCCACGCCAGCGCGTAGCCCGCGACGCAGGCGGCGGCCGACAGCGCCACCGCCAGCGTCACCATAAGCCAGAGGCGCTGGGTGAGCAGATAGGCGGTCGCCGGCGGCGCGATGGCGAAGGCGATGAACAGGACGGCGCCGACGGCGTCGAAGGCCGCCACGGCCGTCACGCTGGTCAGCGCGAGGACCGCGTAATGCAGCGCGCCGGGGAAGAACCCCAGGGCGGCGGCGAGACCGGGGTCGAAGGTCGCGAGCTTGAGCTCCTTCCACAGCGCGAGCGCGAAGCCGAGGTTGACCGCCAGCACCACGCCCAGCGTCGCGACGGCGACGGGGACGCGCAGGCCGAAGAGCGACACGGTGTCGAGCCAGACGAACCCGATCTCGCCGAGAAGCACCGTGTCGGCGTCGATGTGGACGTCGCGCGCGTGCAGCGAGATCAGCAGCACCCCCGCCGAGAACAGCGCCGGGAACACGAGCCCGATCGCCGCGTCCATCTTCACGAGGCGCGACCGCGCAAGAAGCTCCGAGAGCGCGACCGTGAGGACGCCGGCCGCCGCGGCTCCGAGCACCTGGACCGGGCCGGCGGTCTGGCGGGTGAGCAGCCAGACCACGATGACGCCGAAGACGATCGCGTGACTGATCGCGTCGGTCAGCATCGCCGCGCCGCGGAGCACGAGGAACGAGCCGAGCAGCGCGGCCGAGGCGCCGACCAATACGCCGGTGAGCACGATCATCGCCGGAATCGAGTCGAAGAACGCCGCGATCATCGCGGCGCCTCGCGCGCGGTCGCGTCTTCTCCCGACACGGCTGCGGCCTCGGCGCGGCCGGCCTCCGTCAGCTCCCAGTGGGGCGTCGTCTCCGGCGGGTGGGCGACCGGGCGGATGAGGCCGCGACGGGCCAGCGCCGCCAGCCGTCCGGCCGGCGGCGGGACCCCGAGGGCCGCCTCCAGCATGCCCTGCTCAGACCGGTATCCGGCGTCGCGGTGGGCGTCGGCGAACCCCTGCAGCGCCGTCAGGATCCGCCCGTCGCCGATGCGCGCGCGGGCCCGCCGGGCGGCGCGCGCGCGCCAGATCACGCCGCGGCCCGGGGCCAGCAGCAGAGAGAAGACGACCGCCGCCGTCGCGATCAGCACCACCACCGGCCCGGTCGCGAGGCCGCGGGTCGCGGCGCTGACCAGCGCCCCCGCCGCGCCGGACGTCGCGCCGATGGCCGCCGACAGCGCGACCATGGCCCCGAGCCCGCCCGTCCACTGGCGCGCGGCGGCCGCCGGCGCGATCAGCAGCGCCACCATCAGCACGACGCCGGCGAGCTGAAGCCCGACCACGATCGCCAGCGCCACCATCACGGTCAGCGCCGCCTCGAGCGCCAGGACCGGGAGACCTTGCGCCCGCGCGAAGTCGGCGTCGAAGCTGACCAGCTTGAACTCCTTCCAGAACGCCAGCGTCAGCAGGAGCGCGGCGAGCCCGACGCCGCCCATGATCCAGAGATCGGACTGCAGGATCGCCGCCGCCTGACCGAAAAGGAAACTCCCGAGGCCGGCGCTCGCCGCGCCGCCCTGCGCCTGCACGTGGGTCAGCATCACGACGCCGACGGCGAAAAAGACGCTCAGCACGATGCCGAGCGCGGCGTCGGTCTTCAGCGTCGTGCGGCGGACGATCAGCATCATCGCGAGCGCCGCCAGCGCGCCGGTGAAGAAGGCGCCGGCGAGGATCGCGCCCAGATCGCGCCCGCCGGCGATCAGGAAGCCGAGGCAGACCCCCGGCAGCGCGGCGTGGGAGAGCGCGTCGCCGAGCAGGCTCTGCCGGCGCAGGACCGCGAAGGCCCCCAGCATCCCCGACAGCGCGCCGAGCAGCGCCGCGCCCGTCAGCACCGTGCGGACGACGTGCGAACCCAGCAGATCGCCGAGCGCCGTCACGGCGCCGTCTCGTCGAAGACGCCGATCATCGCCAGTTGCCGGCCGTAGGCGGCGCGCAGGTTCTCGGGCGTATAGACAGCGCGCACCGGCCCCTGCGCGATGATGCGGACGTTCAGCATCACCAGCCAGTCGAAGTAGCTCCGCACCGTCGTCAGGTCGTGATGGACCACGATCACCGTGCGGCCGTCGTCGCGCAGACGTTTCAGCAGCGCGATGATCGCGGCCTCGGTGGCGGCGTCGACGCCGGCCATCGGCTCGTCGAGGATCAGGATCGGCGCGTCCTGCACCAGGGCGCGGGCGATGAACACGCGCTGCTGCTGCCCGCCGGAAAGCTGGCTGATCTGGCGGTCGGCGTAGTCCTGCATGCCGACGTCCGCGAGGGCCGCGAGGGCGCGGGCGCGGGCGTCGCGGCCCGGCCGCCGGAACCAGCCGAGACTGCGGTAGAGCCCCATCTCGACCACGTCGCGGACCGTGGTGGGAAAGTCCCAGTCCACCGAATGGCGCTGGGGCACGTAGCCGATCCGCCCGCGCATCCGCCCCACCGCGTGACCGAGGAACCGCACGTGCCCGGCGACGGGCCGCACCAGCCCCAGCGCGGCCTTGATCAGCGTCGACTTCCCCGCGCCGTTGGGCCCCACGATGGCGCACATCACGCCGGGCGGGATGTCGAGATCGATGTCCCACAGGACCGGCGCGCCGTCGTAGCTGACGGTCAGGTCCTCGACGTGCAGCGCCTGGCCGGGTTCGTGCAGGGCGTCGTCGCGCATGCGTGGCGTCTCCGTGGCCGGCGGGGGGGGGGGGGCGGCCGCGCGCGCCGCTGGCGGATGGATACATCAGACGCGGTCAGGGATCGACGCCCCAGGCCTGCGCCCAGCTGCCGAGCGCGTCGGGCCAGGCGGGGACGGCGCCGCCGAGCGCCTCGGTGATCGTGACCGTGTTTGCGCGGATCATGCCGATGTACGTGCCTTCCGCCGTGCCGGTGTCGCCCATGGCGTCGGAGAACAGCTCGCCGCCGATGCGCAGGTCATGGCCGCGGCTGCGCGCTTCGGCCGCCAGCGCCTCGATGGTGCGGGGGTTGACGGTCGTCTCGACGAAGACGGCCGGCACGCCGCGCTCGATGACGAACGCCGCCACCGCGCGGATGTCTCCGATGCTGGCCTCGGAGGCCGTGGAGATGCCCTCGATCGCCTCGGAGGCCTCGATTCCGTAGGCGCGGGAGAAGTATTCGAAGGCGTCGTGCGCGGTGACGAGCACCCGCCCGCCCTCGGGGATCGAGGCGATGGCCGCGCCCACCCAGGCGTGCAGCGCGTCAAGCTCGGTGGTCAGCGTCTCGACGTTCTCGGCCATGGCGTCGGCGCAGGCCGGCCGCTGCGCCGCGATGGCCTCGGCGATCGCCGGGGCGATCCGCGCCCAGAGGCTGACGTCCATCCAGAGGTGCGGGTCCATGGCGCCGGGCTCGTCGGGGTCGGCGAGCAGGTCGGCCGGATCGAACGCGGTCCGCGCCAACCCGACCGTCGGGGTGCGGTCGCGGAACCGGTCGAGCACGTCCGCCAGACGCTCCTCCAGCGTGCGGTCGACATAGAAGATGAGGTCGGCGGCGGCGATGGCCTCCACGTCCCTCGGCGTGGCGGAGTAGTAGTGCGGGTCGATCCCCGGGCCCATCAGCGTCGCCACGCGCGCGCAGTCGCCCGCCACGCTCTGCGCCACGTCCGAGATCATCGCGACGGTGGCGAGCACGTTCAGCGGACCCTCCTCCGCGGCGACGGGCGCCGCCGAGGCGACCGCCGCCGCAAACGCCAGCGCCTGCGCGGCGCGTCGGTTCGTGGTCATGCCGTTCTCCTTGATTCGCTCTGGCGTCGGTTTCACCTTAAAATGCAATTGAGAATCGCTTGCAACACTAATCCGGCGGCGCGCGTCGCGGGCCTCGCGGTTTCAGGCCCAGCATCAGGGCCGTTCGGGCGGCGCCCGCCGTCGTGGCGCCGGGTCTTCGCGGGCGGGGCGGACGGGGCCCCGCCTTCGCGGGCGTCGTGTCGACATCGGCGGGGCTGTCGCGCACGGAGGCTGCATGGCATGCTGGATCATCAGTTTCGGTGTTCTCTCGATGACGCGCTCGCCCGGCCGGCCCAGCCGCTTCGCCCGTTGGTCTCCATGACGCTCCGACCCTCCTCGCCGCGCTTCGTCCGCCTGCGCAGGCGGCTGCTTGACGAGTGGCTTCTGGTTCTGCTCGTCGCGCTGCTGCCTGTGATGCTGTGGCTCGCGCCGAGCCGGCCGGCCGAGATCGCGGCGCTGGTGGACTGGAAGACGATCGACGCGCTGGCGGGGCTGATGGCGCTCAGCCGCGGGCTGGAGCTGAGCGGGGTGATCGACCGCATCGGCCGCGCGCTTGTCCGACGGATCCGGAGCGAGCGGACGCTCGCCGTCGTCCTCATGCTGTTCGCCGCCCTGCTCTCGGCGGTGGTGACGAACGACGTGGCGCTGTTCGTCACCGTGCCGCTCACGCTGGCGCTGGCGCGGGCGACGCCGCTGCCGGTCGGACGGCTCGTGGTGTTCCAGGCGCTGGCGGTCAACGCCGGTTCGGCGGCCTCGCCTGTCGGCAATCCGCAGAACCTGCTGCTCTGGCAGGTCTCGGGTCTCGGGTTCGTGGACTTCCTCGTGGCCATGCTCCCGATCGCGGGCGCAATGACGGCGATCCTGTTCGCCCTCGCGCCGCTCGCCTTCGCGGGGCGCCGGATCGCGCCGCCCGAGACCGCGAGCCCGATGCCGCTTTCGCCGTGGCTCGCGGGGGTGTCGCTCGCCGCCTATCCCGGCTTCATCCTGCTGCTGAACGCTGGCCTCGCGCCGTCGGCGGCCGCGATCGTGCTCGGCTTCTACGCCGTCGCGTTCCGACGGGTGCTGCTCGGGCTCGACTGGGCGCTGCTGGCCGTCTTCATCCTGATGTTCGTCGTGCTCGGGCTGCTCGCCCGCCTGCCGATCGTGGCGGAGGCCGCGCCATCGGCGCTCGCGTGGCCCGGCGGGGTCTACGTCCTCGGCGCGGCCCTGTCGCAGGTGATGTCGAACGTGCCGGCGGCGATCTTCCTCGCCTTCTTCACCGACGACTGGCGCGCCCTGGCGTGGGGCGTCAGCGTCGGCGGCTTCGGCCTCGCGATCGGGTCGCTCGCCAACCTGATCGCGCTGCGTCTCGCGAAACAGCCGGGGTTGTGGCTCGAGTTCCATCGCTGGTCGCTGCCGATGCTGGTTCTCGGCCTTGCCGCGGGCGCGGTGCTGCTCGAACGCTGAAAGGCGTCACGCCGAACGGCGACGGGCGACGGAAAGCGACGCGCCGCATCCCCGCCGTCGCCGATGCCACGCGCCGCCGAGACCACGCGCCGCCGTGGCGGATCGCCGGGCCTGCCGCGCCGACGACGGCGCCGATGGCCCGGTCGCGCGTTTTGGCGCAGGCGTGGCGGCATCCGGGGTCGGACCATGCGCCTGTCGCCTCGACAGAGCGAGATCCTGCGCATCGAGGCCTAA
>RECW01000104.1 GCA_007693835.1 Paracoccaceae bacterium
TTCAATCGGACAGAGTCGCTTTGTTGACAAGGACGCTTGGGTGCGCCGATAAAATCAGCACACCCCAAAGCTATGCCCCCCAAAAATGCGTCACCGGTTCCGGGGCGTGCTTTTTCCTTCAGCCGAGGCACTCCACCAGGCTGGTCGCGAGATTGCGCAGCAGGGTCGGGTAAAGGTCCGGCCCTGGAGTCAACTCAGCCCCGATCGGGTCGAGCACGCCGGCGCGGGCGTCGGTGCCTTCGATGACGGTCGAGACAAGGCGCGGCTCGAACTGCGGCTCAGCGAAGACGCAGGCGGCGTCGAGGCCCTGCACGCGCGCCCGAATCTCGGCGACGCGCGCGGCGCTCGGCTGGCTCGCGTCGCCGAGGGTGATCGACCCCGCCGCGCTCACGCCGAAGCGGTTCTCGAAGTACTGATAGGCGTCGTGGAAGACGATGAAGCCACGACCGGCGATGGGCGCCAGCAGCGCCGCGATCTCGTCCGATAGCGCGGCGAGTTCCTCGCGGGCTGCTGACGCATTGGTGAAATAGACCGACGCGTTGTCGGGATCCGCTTCGGACAGGGTGGCGGCGATCACGCCGAGCCACACCTTCGCGTTCTCAGGATCGAGCCAGAGGTGATCGTCCATCGCGCCGTGGGCGTGATCGTCGTGGCCGTGGGCGTGATCGTCGTGGCCGTGGGCGTGATCATCGTGAGCGTGATCGTCGTGGGCGTGCCCATGGTCGTCATGGTCGTGCCCATGGTCGTCATGGTCGTGCCCATGGTCGTCGTGGGCGTGCCCATGATCGTCGTGGGCGTGGCCATGGTCGTCGTGGGCGTGCCCATGGTCGTCATGCGAGTGCCCATGGTCTTCGTGGCCGTGGCCATGGTCGTCGTGGGCGTGGCTGTGCTCCTCGAACGTCCCGCCCACGCGGAACGGCAGCAGCGTCACGCCGGGCGCATCCATCAACTCCACGCTCACCGCCGACGGCGCAAGGGTTTCGACCGCCGATCCGAACCACGGGGTCAGGGTCTCGCTGACCCAGAAGACGACGTCGGCGCGTTCGATCGCCGCCGCCTCGGAGGGCCGCATCGCATGGGTGTGCGGCGAGGCGCCCGGCGGCATTACGAGAGCCGGCTCGCCGACGCCGTGCATGACGCGGGACACCAGCGAATGGATCGGTGCGATATCGGTCGCGACCACAGGCGCGGCGACGGCCGTCGTGGCCGAGGCGGCGCTCAGGAAGGCTATGCTCCGCGCCACGCGGCGCAAGGTGATGGCGGCGTTCGCCATGGCGGAACTCCCGTCTCGAAGCTATGGTGACGCGCCTATAGAGCGCATATGTTACGTGATAACAAGTCCTGAACGGCCGAGCGCCGCGACACGAGAGTTCGATGCCTCGCGACACGCCTTCGCCCGCCTTCCGCCGCCACGACCACGCGGCCTGCCGCGCCGGCGCGATGGCGGCGGCGCAGCGCATCTGCGCCGAGCGCAAGCTGAGGCTGACGCCGGTGCGCGCGCGGGCGCTGGAAATCCTGCTCGAGAGCCATCGCGCCATGGGCGCCTACGATCTCCTGCAACGACTGAACGCGGAAGGGCTGGGGTCGCAGCCGCCTGTGGCCTACCGCGCGCTCGACTTCCTCGTGGAGCACGGCTTCGCGCACCGCATCGAGAAGCTGAACGCCTTCATCGCGTGCAGCCACCCCGGCGAAGGCCACGCCGCGGCCTTCCTGATCTGCCGCGCCTGCGGCGCAGTCGCCGAGACCGCAGCGCCGCCCGACGACGCGATCGCGGAGATGGCCGACGCGGTCGGGTTCGCCGTCGAGCGGGCCGTCGTCGAGATCGAGGGGCGGTGTCCGCGCTGCCGCCAAGCGGCCGGCGCATGACCGCCACGCTGGTCAGCGCGTCGCGCCTCGGCGTGCGCTACGGCGGCGCGCGGGCGCTCCGCGACGTCGACTTCGCCATCGCGCGCGGCGAGATCGTCACGGTGGTCGGCCCGAACGGGTCGGGCAAGACGACGCTGCTCCGTGTTCTGGTCGGCGCTACGGCGCCGTCCGAGGGACGCGTCCGCCGGGCGCCGGGTCTGCGCATCGGCTACGTGCCCCAACGGCTCGCGATCGACAGGACCATGCCGATCACGGTGGATCGGTTCCTCGCCCTGTCCGGCGAACGCGACCCGAAGGCGCGCGCGGCGGCGCTGACGCGCGTCGGCGTCGGCGGGCGGGGCGACGCGCAGATGACGGACCTTTCCGGCGGACAGTTCCAGCGCGCGCTGCTCGCCCGCGCGCTGCTGCGCAGACCCGACCTTCTTGCGCTCGACGAACCGACGCAGGGCCTCGATCAACCGGGCGAGGCCGCATTCTACAAGCTCCTGGCGTCGGTCCGCGCCGAGACAGGCTGCGCGGTGCTGATGGTCAGCCACGACCTTCACGTGGTGATGAGCGCGTCGGACCGCGTCATCTGCCTCAACGGCCATGTCTGCTGCGAGGGCGCGCCGATGGCGGTCGCCGCCGCGCCGGAGTATCGGCGGCTCTTCGGCCTCGGGACCGATGGCGCGCTGGCGCTCTATCGCCATGTCCACGACCACGCCCATGACGCCGCCGCCCACGACGCCGCCGCCCTGCGCGAGCCGGCCCCATGAGCGCGCTGCTCGGCGATTTTCTGGTGCGCGCCGCGCTCGCCGGCGTCGGCGTCGCGGCCGCCGCAGGGCCCCTCGGATGCTTCGTGGTGTGGCGGCGCATGGCCTACTTCGGCGACGCGACGGCCCACGCCGCCATCCTCGGCGTCGCGCTCGCGCTCGCGCTGCAGGCCCCTGTCTTCGCAGGCGTCCTCATCGTCTCGCTCGCCATGGCGGCGACCGTCGCGACGGCCGCCGGCAAGACCTACGCCATGGACACCATGCTGGGCGTCGCCGCCCACGCGGCGCTCGCCCTCGGGCTGGTCGCGGTCTCGTTCCTGCCGGGCGTGCGCATCGATCTGATGGCCTATCTGTTCGGCGACGTCCTCGCGGTGTCTCGCGCCAACCTCGCGCTGATCTGGACCGGCGCCGCGCTCGTGGTCTCGATGCTCGCATGGCGCTGGCGCCGCTTGCTCACAGCCACGCTCAACGCCGATCTCGCGGCGGCCGAAGGCGTCGATCCGCGGCGCGAGCAACTGGTGCTGACCCTCGCCCTCGCGGTGCTGGTGGCTGTGGCGCTGCAGGTCGTCGGCGCGCTCCTGATCACGGCGATGCTCGTCGTGCCCGCGGCGGCCGCCCGCGCGTTCGCACGGACGCCCGAGCAGATGGCGGGGCTCGCCGCGGCGATCGGAGCCGCGAGCGCGCTGCTGGGTCTGCGCGCGTCGTGGGTGTTCGATACCCCGACCGGGCCCACCATCGTGGCGTCGGCGGTGGCGCTCCTGCTTCTGTCGGTCATCGCGGCGCCGGTCTTGCGGCTTCTCTCAAGAGCGCCGCGAACCGGGTGATCCGCGTCATCCCGCGCGAAAGTGCTTCGACAGCCTGAGGCCCTGCGCCTGGTAGGTGGAGCCGATGGTCGCGCCGTAGAGAATGTCCGGGCGCTCCGCCATCGGCTCGTAGACCAGCCGGCCCACCCGCTGACCGTGCTCGAGCGCGAACGGGGCTTCGTGGCAGCGCACCTCGAGGACGCCGCGAGACCCCGCGCCGCCCGCAGCGGCATGGCCGAAACCCGGATCGAAGAACCCCGCGTAATGCACCCGAAACTCGCCAGCCACCGCCAGATAGGGCGTCATCTCGGCGGCGCAGTCGGGCGGGATGTGGACGCTCTCGCGGCTCATCAGAATGTAGAAGGCGCCCGGATCGAGAATCACGCACCCGCCGGGCCCGCGGCGCACCGGCTCCCAGAAGTCGAGCGGCGCGTAGAAGTCGACCTTGTCGAGGTCGATAAGGGCGCTGTAGGGCTTCGCGCGCCAGCCGATCGGCCCGTCGCCCGAGAGATCGACGCTGAAGGCGAGCCCGTCGTCGATGGTGGCCGCCCCGTCGACCAGCCCCGACGCGTCATGGATCGCGGCGAGTTGCGCATCCGTCAGGCGCGCCCGCCCTCGTCTCAGCCGCACCTGCGTCAACCGCGCGCCGGCGCGGGCGAGGACGGAGAAGGTCCGCGGGCTGATCTCGGCGTACAGGGGGCCGTCGTAGCCCGCCTCGACCCGGTCGAACTCCACGCCGCGGTCGGTGATCACGCGGGTGAAGAGATCGAGGCGGCCGGTCGAGCTTTTGGCGTTCGCGACGCCCGAGACGTCGGCCGGCAGGCGCAGGCGCTCCATCAGCGGCGCGAGATAGACGCAGCCGGTCTCAAGCGCCGCGCCCTCACGCAGGTCGATTTCGTGCATCGCGAAATCGGGCAGGCGCTCCGCCACCGTGCGGCCTGCCCCCGGCAGAAAGGACGCGCGCACGCGCCAGGCTTTCGGGCCAAGACGCAGGTCGAGGCTTGCGGGCTGCACCTGATCGGCGCGGATCGGCGGATCGCCCGACAGCGCGCCCGAGGCGACGAACGCGCGCAACGCCTGCGAAGGCAGGACCCCCACGCGGTCCGTCATCGCACCACCTTCAGCTCGGCCGCCAGTTCAGGCGCCGTGAGCGGGCGCGGTTCGACGTCGAGCGCCTCCACGACCGGCGGCTCGCGCCCCGCCGGCGCCACGCCGAGCGCGTGGAGCTTGCGCGCCGTCGGCAGGATGCGGCCCTCGAGCGAACCGACCATCCGGTTGTAGCGCTCGACCGTCTGGCGGATGCCGCCGCCGAGCTTGTCGACGTGGTCGCCGAAGACGCGGATGCGCTCGAACAGATCGCGCGCGCTTTCGGCGATGCGCTGCGCGTTCTCGGCGAGCTTCTCCTGCTGCCAGCCGTAGGCGACCGCCTTGACCAGCGCGATGAGCGTGGTGGGCGTCGCGATCAGCACGCGCTGGCGCACCGCATGCTCGAACAGGTCGGGCGCCTCCTCCATCGCGGCGGCGTAGAACGCCTCGCCGGGCACGAACATCACCACGAAGTCCGGCGTCACCGGCAGGGCCTGCCAGTACTCCTTCGCCGAGAGCGCGGCGACGTGGGCCTTCACCTGCCGCGCGTGGCGCAGGATCGCCGCGTCGCGCGCGGCGTCGTCGGCCGCCTCGACCCCGTCGAGGAAGGCGTCGAGCGGCGTCTTGGCGTCGACCACGATCGCCTTGCCGCCCGGCAGCCGCACCACCGCGTCGGGCCGCAGCGCGCCGTCGGCGCCGGCCAGGTGGTGCTCGCTCACGAAGTCGACGTGCTCGACCATGCCGGCCATCTCGAACACCTGCCGCAGCTGGAACTCGCCCCAGCGCCCGCGGGTCTTCGGCGCGCGGAGCGCACGCACGAGCTTGCCGGTCTCGGCGTGCAGATGCCGTTGGCCTTCGCTGAGCGCCTGCACCTGCGCCACGACGCCGTGGTAGGCCCCTTCGCGCGCCTTCTCGATCTCGCCGATGCGGGCTTCGAACTTCGACAGGCTGTCGGCGATGGGCTTCACCAGCGCGCCGATCTTGGTTTCGCGCTGGGCGAGATCGGCCTCCGCGGCCTGCTTCTGCTGCTGGAACCGCTCCGCCGCCAGCGTGAGGAAACGCTCGCTGCTGGCGTCGAGCGCCTTCGCCGCCAGCGCCTCGAACTCCCGACGGATGGCCTCGTTGACGCCCCGCAGCTCTTCGAGCCGCGCCGCATGCTCCCGACCCTGCGCGCCGAGCTGGGCTTCCAGCGCCGCCGTCGCCCGGCCGCTCGCCGAGACCTGCTCGCGCGCCGCCTCCAGCGCCGCCTCCAGCGCCGGGGTCCGCGCGGCTTCGGTCTCGGCCACGGCGCGCGCCAGATCGAGCCGCGTGATCTCCGCCGCAAGCGCCTCGCGTTCGGCGCGCATCGCGGCGAGCGCCCGCTCTCTGGGCGGCACGGAGGCGCCGCGCGTCAGCCCCCACACGAAAACCGTCAACGCCAGGGCGCAGGCTGCGACCGCCGCCGCCGCGCGCCCGTCGGCCGCGATCGCGGCGAACAGCGGCGCGATTTCGGCCCATTCGGCGAGTAGTCGATCCTTCAAGGCGCGCGCTCCATTCGTTCGCTATTAGTTCACGCACGCGTCGCGCGCAAGCGGCATTGAGGCGCGGCGCCGCGAAGAGTAAGGCTCGCGCGGACAAGGGAGGACGCGATGGCCAACGTGGCGGTGATCGGCGCCCAGTGGGGCGACGAGGGCAAGGGCAAGATCGTCGACTGGCTGTCGGAGCGCGCCGACG
>RECW01000208.1 GCA_007693835.1 Paracoccaceae bacterium
TGGCCGAAGCCCTGCCGGATCAGCTTCTGGAACAGGTAGGCTTCCTCGTTCGAGCCCTTGGCGGAGCCGAAGCCGGCCACGGCCTTGCCGCCCCAGTCGTCCTTGATGCGCTTCAGGCCGCCTGCCGCCGCCTCCAGCGCCTCCTCCCACGTCGCCTCGCGGAAATGGGTCCACGGGTTGGCGGGGTCGACGTTCAGACCCTTGTCGGGCGCGTCCTCGCGGCGGATCAGCGGTTTCGTCAGGCGGTGGGGGTGGGCGACGTAGTCGAAGCCGAACCGGCCCTTGACGCAGAGCCGCCCTTCGTTGGCGGGGCCGGGGCGGCCCTCCACCCAAGCGATCTTATCGTCCCTGATCTTGTAGGTGAGCTGGCAGCCGACGCCGCAGTAGGGGCAGACGCTGTCCACCTCGCGGTCGAAGGCCGCGCTGTCGCCGACCTCCTTCTCGCCGACCGCGGCGGCCGGCATCAGCGCGCCGGTCGGGCAGGCCTGCACGCATTCGCCGCAGGCGACGCAGGTGGAGGCGCCCATCGGGTCGTCGAAGTCGAACACGATCTTGGCGTCGTGGCCGCGCCCGGCCATGCCGATCACCTCGTTGACCTGCACCTCGCCGCAGGCGCGGACGCAGAGGTTGCACTGGATGCAGGCGTCGAGATTGACGCGCATCGCCACGTGGCTGTCGTCGAGCAGCGGCGTGCGGATCGCCTCGAGCTTGGGAAACCGGCTCTCCGACACGCCGTTCAGCGCCGCCATGTCCCAGAGGTGCGATGAGCGGTCGTGCGCGGCCTCCTGCGGCGGCTGGTCGGCGAGCAGCAGCTCCATCACCATCCTGCGCGCGTTCTCGGCGCGCTCCGAGCCGGTGTGGACGACCATGCCCTTGGCGGGCTTGCGGATGCAGGAGGCGGCCAGCGTGCGCTCGCCCTCGATCTCCACCATGCAGGCGCGGCAGTTGCCGTCGGCCCGGTAGCCCTGCGCGTCCTTGTGGCAGAGGTGGGGGATGCGCGCGCCCTGCCGTTTCGCCACGTCCCAGATCGACTCGCCCTCCCGGGCGACCACGGGTTCTCCGTCGAGGGTGAAGATGATCTCGGTCATGGCGGCGGCTCCCGATGCGCGTCGAGGCGACCTTATGCGCGGCTGGCGAAAAAGGGAGTGCGCGCGAGCGACGCGCCGGCGCGCTTTCGCGCCGCCCCCGCAAGGTGATCCGCGGGGACGGCGATGCGGGGCGTCAGCCGCCCGCGGCGGCGAGGCGCTCGGCCACGTTCTCCCAGTTGGCGAGCTTGTCGAGGAAGTTCTGGATGAAGACGGGGCGCTTGTTGCGGAAGTCGATGTAGTAGGAGTGCTCCCACACGTCGCAGCCGAGCAGCGCGGTCTGGCCGAAGCAGAGCGGGTTCACGCCGTTCGGGGTCTTGGTGACCTTCAGTTCGCCCTTGTCGAGCACCAGCCAGCACCAGCCCGAGCCGAACTGCCCGACGCCCGCGGCGACGAAGGCCTCCTTGAACTTGTCGACGGAGCCGAACGCATCCGCAACGCGCTTCTCGAGTTCCGAAGGCATCGCCTTGTAGCTCGGCGTCATCATCTCCCAGAACTGGTTGTGGTTCCAGTGCTGCGAGGCGTTGTTGAACAGGCCGGCCTTGGTGTCGTCGCCGTAGGTCGCGACGACGATCTCCTCGAGGGACTTTCCTTCCAGCCCCGAGCCTTCCAGCAGCTTGTTGCCGTTGTCGACGTAGGCCTTGTGGTGGAGGTCGTGGTGATACTCCAGCGTCTCCTTCGACATGCCGCCTGCGGCGAGCGCGTCGTGGGCGTAAGGCAGATCGGGCAGCGTGAAAGCCATGGGGGGCCCCTGTCGTTTCTGAATGTGTGTCGCACCGTGGCGGGACGCCGCGTCGGCGTCGCCCCCTCGATATAGCCCTCCGCGTCGCCGACCGAAACCGTCGACATTGCGGCGCGCGCCGGTCAGGGGATCAGCAGCGAGGCGTCGCCGTAGGAATAGAACCGGTAGCGCGCGGCGACGGCGTGGGCGTAGACGGCCTTCATGCGGTCGAGCCCCATCAGCGCCGAGACCAGCATGAACAGCGTCGAGCGCGGCAGGTGGAAGTTGGTCATCAGCCCGTCGACGGCGCGGAACCGCCAGCCGGGGGTGATGAAGATGTCGGTCTCGCCGCGCCAGGGCCGCACCACGCCGTCCTCGGCCGCCGCGCTCTCCAGCAGGCGCAGCGCCGTGGTGCCGACGGCGATCACCCGGCCGCCGTCCGCCCGCGCCGCGTTCACCGCCTCGGCGGCGGCCGCGCCGATCTCGCCCCATTCGGCGTGCATGCGGTGGTCGGCGGTGTCGTCGGCCTTGACCGGCAGGAAGGTGCCGGCCCCGACATGGAGCGTCAGCCGCGTCGTCCGCACCCCGCGCGCGGCGAGCGCCGCCATCAGCGTCTCGTCGAAATGCAGCGCCGCGGTGGGCGCCGCGACCGAGCCGGGGTTCTCGGCGAAAATGGTCTGATAGTCGGTGTCGTCCTCGGCGTCCGGCGCGCGGCGCGCGGCGATGTAGGGGGGCAGAGGCATGACGCCGGCTTGGGCCACCGCCGCGTCGAGCGCCGCGCCCGCGCGGTCGAAGCGCAGGCTCACCAGCCCCTCCGCGCCCTTCCCCGCCACTTCCGCGCCGAGCGCGCCGAAGGCGATGCGGTCGCCGGGGGCGAGGCGCTTGGCGGGCTTGGCGAGCGCCAGCCACGTGTCGGGGCCGAGCCGCTTCAGCAGGGTCGCTTCGATCCGCGCGACGCCCGCGCCGTCCGCCGTCTCGCGGCGGCGCTCGCCGGTCAGGCGTGCGGGGATGACGCGGGTGTCGTTGAACACCAGCAGGTCGCCGGGGCGGAGGCGCCGCGGCAGGGTTTCGACGGTCGAATCATGGGTCGCCGCGCCGTCGGCGATCAGCAGCCGCGCGGCGCGGCGCGGGCGCGCGGGGCGGAGCGCGATCAGGTCTTCGGGCAGATCGAAGTCGAAGGCGTCGACGCGCATCGGGAAGGCACCTCGCGGCAGGGCGGCGGCGGGGATGTGGACCGCCTGTCCCCGCGCCGCAAGGGAGCGCTTGATGGCGCCGGCGCTTGCGGCGTATCGCCGGTCGCCCGCCTCGATGGAGCCGCCGATGCCGCCCAAACCCAGCAAGTCCGTTCCCGCGCCGCGCCTTGCGCGGCTTCGGTCGCTCGCGATCGCCGGCGCCGTCGCGACCCTCGCCGCCGATCTGACAGGGCAGACGCTCAGCCCGCTGCTCGACGATCTGGTCCCCGGTTTCGGGCCGGTCTTCGACCCGCGCCCCATCGGCGAGCAGGCGCTTGCGGAGCTCTCCGGGCTCGACGCCTTCCGCGTCGAGACGCTGGGGCTCGGGCAGGCGCTGCATGTGGTCCTCGGCGTGGTCGTGTTCCCGGCGCTCTGGCTCTTCGCGGCGCGGCCGCTGCTCGCGCGCGTCGCGCCGCGGTTTCGGACGTTCGGGGCGGCGGCGGTCTACGGCTGCGCGCTCTGGGTCGCGGCCGTCTGGGGCGCGGCGCATGTCGTGGCGGGCAATCCGCCGTTCCTCGGGTGGACGTCGCTCGCGTGGGTCGCGCTGACGGTCCATCTGGTCTACGCCTTCACCCTCGCGGCGATGACCCGCTGAGCGATTGTCCGGCCTCGCCCGCCGCGCTACACGGCCCGCGTCTGCAAGGAGCCCGACCCGATGTCCCACGCCGCCGCGCCTGCGCCGCTGACCGCGCGCGCCTCGGGCCCGCTCCGCGGGACGGCGGCGATTCCCGGCGACAAGTCGGTCTCGCACCGCGCGCTGATCCTCGGCGCGCTGGCGGTGGGCGAGACGCGGATTTCGGGGCTGCTCGAAGGGCAGGACGTGCTCGACACCGCGAGGGCGATGCGAGCCTTCGGCGCGACGGTCGAGCGCGACGGGCCGGGCTGCTGGCGGGTCTCGGGCGTCGGCGTGGGCGGGTTCATGGAGCCCGAGGACGTCATCGACTGCGGCAACTCCGGCACCGGCGTGCGGCTCATCATGGGCGCGATGGCGACGACGCCGATCGCCGCGACCCTCACCGGCGACGCCAGCCTGCGCCGCCGCCCGATGGGCCGCGTGACCGAGCCGCTGTCGCTGTTCGGCGCCCGCGCCTTCGGCCGCGCCGGCGGCCGGCTGCCGCTGACGCTGGTCGGCGCCAAGAACCCGGGGCCGGTCGAGCACCGGCTCGCGGTCGCCTCGGCGCAGGTCAAGTCGGCGATGCTGCTCGCCGCCCTCGGCGCGCCGGGCGAGAGCGCGATCACAGAGCCGACCCCCACCCGCGACCACACCGAACGCATGCTCGCCGGTTTCGGCGCGGCGCTTGCCGTGGAGGCGACCGCCGAAGGCCGCGTCATCCGCCTCATGGGCCAGCCGGAGCTGACGCCGCAGACCCTCGCCGTGCCACGCGACCCGTCCTCGGCGGCCTTCCCCGTCGCCGCGGCGCTGATGGTCGAGGGCTCCGAGGTTTTCGTGCCCGGCGTGTCGCTCAATCCGACGCGCGCGGGCTTCTACGAGACGCTGCGGGAGATGGGCGCCGACCTCGCCTTCGAGGACGCGCGCGAGGAAGGCGGCGAGCCGGTCGCCGACTTGCGCGCCCGGTTCTCGGCGCTGAAGGGCGTCGAGGTTCCCCCGGAGCGCGCGCCGTCGATGATCGACGAATACCCGATCCTGGCGGCCCTCGCCGCCACGGCCGAGGGCGCGACGGTGATGCGCGGCGTCGAGGAGTTGCGCGTGAAGGAGAGCGACCGCATCGACGCGATGGCGCGCGGGCTCGAGGCCTGCGGCGTCCGGGTCGCGGAGACGCGCGACAGCTTCACCGTCCATGGCCTCGGCGGCCCCGTGCCGGGGGGCGCGACGGCGGCGGCGCGGCTCGACCACCGGATCGCCATGAGCTTCCTCTGCCTCGGCCTCGCCGCGACGGCGCCCATCACGGTGGACGACGCCAGCCCCATCGCCACCAGCTTCCCCGCCTTCGCCGACCTGATGCGCGCGCTTGGGGCGGACATCGGATGAAGTTCGTCGTGGCGATCGACGGCCCGGCGGCGGCGGGCAAGGGCACGCTGTCGCGCGCGGTCGCCGAGCGCTTCGGCTTCGCCCACCTCGACACGGGCGCGCTCTACCGCGCCACGGCGGCGCGGGTGCTGGCCCAAGGCGGCGACCCGGCCGACGCCCGCGCCGCCGCCGCCGCCGCCCGCGCGCTCGACCCCGCCGACCTCGACCGCCTCGACCTGCGCGCCGCGCCTGTCGCGGAAGGGGCCTCACGGGTGGCCGCGGTCCCCGCCGTCCGCGCGGCGCTGCTCGACTTCCAGCGCGCCTTCGCGGCGCGCGAGGGCGGGGCGGTGCTCGACGGCCGCGACATCGGCACGGTGATCTGCCCCGAGGCCGACGTGAAGCTGTTCGTGACGGCGAGCCCCGAGGTGCGCGCGGCGCGGCGGTCCGCCGAGATCGGCCAGCCCTACGCCGAGGCGCTTGCAGCCCTGCGCCGCCGCGACGCGCGCGACGCCGGGCGCGCCGACGCGCCGATGGCGGCCGCGCCGGACGCGGTCTTGCTCGACACGTCCGATTTGGCTATAGCCGACGCCGTGGCGCTGGCGACGGCGCTGATCGACCAGAAGCTGACGCAGGCTCGGGCGCCGAAAGCGCCTTGAGCCTTTCGTGTTTTGAACGGACCCGAACGCAAGACCGCTGCAACCCGACAAGACCGCCGGAGACAACCGGCCGGCCAGTCAAGCACCAGGAGACCAACTGCTCATGCCGCAAGCCTCGATGGCTGAATTCGAAGCCCTCCTCAACGAGAGCTTCACGCTGGACACGCTCGAAGAGGGCGCCGTCGTCAAGGGCAAGGTTCTCGCGATCGAGAACGGCCAGGCGATCATCGACATCGGCTACAAGATGGAAGGCCGCGTCGAGCTGAAGGAGTTCGCGCGCCCCGGACAGCCGTCCGACCTCAAGCCCGGCGATGAAGTCGAGGTGTATCTCGACCGTGTCGAGAACGCCCGCGGCGAGGCGGTGCTCAGCCGCGAGAAGGCGCGCCGCGAGGAGGCGTGGGACCGTCTCGAAAAGGCCAACGACAAGCAGGAGCGCGTCGAGGGCGCGATCTTCGGGCGCGTCAAGGGCGGCTTCACGGTGGACCTCGGCGGCGCGGTGGCGTTCCTGCCCGGCTCCCAGGTCGACGTGCGCCCGGTGCGCGACGTGGGCCCGCT
>RECW01000156.1 GCA_007693835.1 Paracoccaceae bacterium
CACGTCATTCGTAATGATGGGGTCGGGGGTTCGAGTCCCTTCTGCGGCACCACTCGCATGGAACTGTCGGCGTTGACGGGCTTTTCCGGGCCCCCATCGCGCACACTGGGGCAGGACGCGGCGCCGCCCGGGTCGCCGCCGTTCGCTTGCGGCTGCGACGAGCGTGACGTCTTCGCCCTAGGCGCCGCCGGTCGACCATGCTATGTCATCTTGGTGACCGTGCGCCAAAGGAGCGTCGCATGCGCCTGTCGCTTCTGTTCGCCGCCATCTCCGTCGCCGCGCCTGCGGCCGGGCAGGTCCCCAACCCGTGGCGCTTCGAAGTCTCGGGGCTCGGGGTTCACCAGTTCGCGGCCGATCTCGACGGCGGGCCGGGCGACGTGGCGATCACCCGCGTCTTCGGGCGCGCGTCGGTCGCCTACAGCTTCACACCGCGCGTCAGCATCGGCCTCTCCCTAGGAGCCGGGACGACGGACTTCGACTTCGGGGGCGGGGCGTCGCTCGGCGGGATCGTCAGCCCGTGGAGCCGCATCGACGACTACCGCATCAGCGCTCCGGTGCGCTTCGGGATCGGCGACGACGTGAGCGCCTTCATCATTCCGTCGGTCCGCTGGAACGGCGAATCCGGCGCGTCGACCAGCGACAGCCAGACCGAAGGCGTGATCGCCGGCGCCGTCTGGCGCGTATCGCCAAGCCTGTCGATCGGACCGGGCGTCGGCGCGTTCAGCCGGCTCGGCTCCGGGTCGACCGTGCTTCCGATCCTGCTGCTCGACTGGGACATCACCGACCGGCTGAGCGTCGGCACGGGCTCCGGCCTCGCGGCGACGGAGGGACCAGGCCTCGAAGCGCGCTACGGTCTCACCGAGACCTTCACCCTCGCCGCAGGCGCCCGGTACGAAAGCGTGCGTTTCCGGCTCGACCGCGACGGCCCGACCTCGAACGGGATCGGCGAGACGCAGACCCTGCCGATCTATGTGTCCGCGACGTGGGCGCCCTCGCCGCGGACGAACCTGTCGGCGCTGCTCGGGCTCGACGTCGGAGGCGAGGTCACGCTCCGCGACAGCGGCGGCGGCCGCATCGAAAGCCGCGACATCGACCCCGCGCCCTTCCTCGGCGTGGCGGGTCAGTTGAGGTTCTGATCGCGGCGGCCGGCGAAGGCGACCCCGGGGCGTGGACGGCCGGGACGCGGGCGCGGACCGGGCCCCGGTCTGACCCGGAATCCTCCACGCGTCGTTCGGGATAGGCGCCCGGCGATCACGGCCTTATATCTTCCGGCATGCTCGATTTCCTGAGAACCCTCCTCGAAGGACCGCCGGCGGCGGCGCCCATCGACGCCCGCCGCGCCGTCGCGGCGCTTCTGGTCGAGGCGGCCGCCACGGACGCGCCGGTCGACACGGACGAACGCGACGTGATCGAACGGTTCCTGAGAGAGATGTTCGGCGTCTCGCCCTTCGAGGCCGCGACGCTGCGCGCAGAAGGCGAAGCGGCGCAGGCCGAGGCGGCGGACGTCGTGCGCTTCACGCGGGTCGTCAAGGCGGACCTGTCGGAAGCGGAGCGCGGCGTGTTGCTCGAGGCGCTGTGGTCGGTCGTCTTCTCCGACGGCAAGCGCGATCCTCACGAGGACGCGCTCCTGCGCAAGCTCGCGCCGCTGATCGCCGTGACAGACCATGACAGCGCCGCAGCGAGACGCCGCGTGACGGCGCGGCTCGGTCTGACGGACTGACCGAGCCGCAGACGGGACGCGCCGCGTCAGGCGTCCTTCGCCCACGGATCGCGCGCTTGCGCGTCCTTCGGCGGCTTCACGAAACGCGCCGCCATGTTCGGCCCCGCCATCAGCAGCTTGCCGAGCGGGTTGCGGTTGATCGACGCCTTGAGGTTCTCGAACTGCATCACGCCCTCGATGCGCCGGTCGAGGAAAGACCACGTGTCCTCGAACCCGTCCGAGGTGTCGCCGAGCCAGTAGAGCGTGGTGGCCGAGTAGACGCCGGCGAGGATGCCGCGCTTGGTGTACCAGTTGGCGTCGTCGGAGGTGTCGCCGAGGCCGGTCCAGATGGTGTCGGCGGTGCGCCAGATCGCCCGCGCGCCGTCGGCGGCGTAGATCGGCAGCGCGAACAGCGTCGCGCCGCGCCGCACGGCCTCCCGGTCGCGCGCCGCGATCTCGAGCCGTCGGCGCACGCCGAAGGCGACCCGGTCGCGTATGCGCATCTCCGAGAGCGGCGCGGCGGCGAGCTCCTCGGCGAGTTTGCGATCGCCGGCCTCGTGAAAATAAAGCGCGAGGTCGACGGCGCCGCGCGGAAACGCGACGCGGGTCAGCGCCGCGTCCACGCCGGCCTCCTCGGCCGCGGCGCGCAGGGTGCGCTCCGACCAGCCGTCGAAGGCGACGTTCGGCAGGGCCGCGTCGAGGATTCGCGCCTTCGCCGCCTCCATCCGGTCAGGGCCGCTCCAGTCGTCGTTTTCCATCATCTGATCCCGTCTGCTCGGCTTTTTTCGGCCCGTCCGCCACGGCGCCCGGGGCCGGACGCATGTGAGAGAGTCGGTGGACAGGCTCGGTCGCGGTGCGTATATAGCCGCTTCCTGCGAAACTTCGAAACATGGAAAGGTGGTGACGTAGGTGCAGGTGCTGGTTCGCGACAACAACGTCGATCAGGCGCTGAAAGCGCTGAAAAAGAAGATGCAGCGTGAGGGCGTCTTTCGCGAGATGAAACTCAAGCAGCATTACGAGAAGCCCTCGGAGCGGCGCGCGCGCGAGCGTGCGGAAGCGATCCGTCGGGCGCGCAAGCTCGCGCGCAAGAAGGCGCAGCGCGAAGGTCTGATCTGACGCCGCGACCGCCCGGACTTGCGTCCGGGCCTCCGACCTACCCCGCTCCCCGTGCGCCCCGCGCGCGGGGAGATTTCATTGCAGGGCGCCGCCATGCCGTTTCTCGCTGACGCCGCCGGCCCCGGGGACATGCGGCTCTACGCCATCGGCGACATACACGGTCGGCTGGATCTGCTGCGCGAGATGCATGCGCGCGTCGCCGCGGACCTCGTGCGACGGCCGTGCCGCCGCTTCCGGGTGATCCACCTCGGCGACTACATCGACCGCGGCCCCGACAGCGCGGGCGTGGTGGAGCACCTGATCGAGTTCAACCGCGACGGCGACGGAGTCTGCCTCGCCGGCAACCACGACCTCTATCTGCTGCGGTTTCTTGACGACCCCTCCAACGTCGGGCCGACATGGCTCGACAACGGGGGCGACGCGGCGCTGGCGTCGTGGGGGATCGACGTCCTCGGCCCCGACCTGCGCAAGAGCACGATGAGGGCGATCCGCGACGCGTTCGCCGCCGTGCTGCCGCTGCGCCACCGGACCTTCTTCGAGCAGCTGTCGTTCTCGGAGCGCCACGGCGACTTCCTGTTCGTTCATGCCGGCATCCGCCCCGGCGCGCCGCTCGACCGGCAGAAGACGGCGGACCTCACGTTCATCCGCCAACCGTTCCTCGACAGCGAGGCGGACCATGGCGTGGTCGTGGTGCACGGCCACACCGCGACGAACACGCCCACGATCCGGCCGAACCGCATCGGCATCGACACACGCGCGTATGCGAGCGGCGTCTTGACGTGCCTTGTCATCGACGGCTCGGAGAAAGGCTTCCTCGGCCCGGATGGCGTGGCGCCGCTCGCCTTTTGAGGCGGCGTGCTCGAGGCGCCGCGCCACGCCGGCGGAACCAGGCCGCGCGCCCGCCGCGCAGGCCACCGCGACGTCGCGACCGCCGCAACCGGTGCGCGCCCGTTCGCAGAGCCGCTTCACCGTCCGCGAACTCGGCGCGCCCTTCGGCCCCGCCCTCGGCGACGATCCGCGGTTCTGGCGCTTCCGAAGCCCCTTGCGCGCGGAGGCCTTTTCGCGTTTCGTTCACCGCGATGCCGCTGCTTCACGCCCTCCCCGCCCCTGCCGCCGAAACCGCCGGCGTCGCCTTCGCGCTGGCCGGCGAACCGCTCGTCGCGCGCGGGTCGGGGGCGCTGTGGGCGCCGCGGCTCGGGCTGCTCGCGGTGGCCGACCTCCATCTCGGCAAGGCGGCCCGCGCCGCGCGGACGGGCGGCGCGTTCCTGCCGCCCTACGAGACGGCGGAGACGCTGGCGCGGCTCGCGGCGGAGGTCGCCGATCTCGCCCCCGCGACTCTGGTCTTCCTCGGCGACAGCTTCGACGACCCCGATGCGGCGGCGCGGCTGTCGGAGACCGACCGCGCGCGGCTCGCCGCGCTCGCGGCCGGTCGACGGGCGCTGTGGCTCGCGGGCAACCACGACCCGGCGCCGATGGGCGCGCGGGCGGCGGCCCATCACGCCGGCCCGCTCGTCTTCCGCCACATCGCGGCGCCCGACGCGACAGCCGAGGTGAGCGGCCATTTCCACCCCAAGGCGACGGTGGTCGCGCGCGGCCGGCGGATAACGCGCCGCTGTTTCCTGATCGATGCGCGGCGCGTGATCCTGCCGGCCTTCGGCGCCTACGCAGGCGGGCTCGACGCGACCGACGCCGCCTTCGACGCGCTGCTTGCGGCCGACGCCCGCGCCGTCCTCACCGGCGCCCGCCCCTTCGCCGCCCCCCGCGCGGTCCTCGCGCCGCGATGACGACGCGCGCGCCGCAGGACGCGGATTACGCCGCCCGCGTGCGCGCCTCCTTCGGGCGGCAAAGGTTCATGGCGCTGCTCGGGGCCGAGATCGCGTCGGTCGCGCCGGGGGCGGTGGAGATCGTGCTGCCGCTACGGCCCGAACTGTCGCAGCAGCACGGCTACGCCCACGCCGGAGCGGCATGGTCCATCGCCGACAGCGCCGCCGGCTACGCCGCGCAGACGTTGATGGGGCCGAGCGACGGCGTGCTGACGGTGGAGCTGAAGATCAACCTGCTTGCGCCTGCAAAGGGCGAGAGGCTGGTCGCCCGCGGCCGCGTCGAGCGCGCCGGCCGCCGGCTGACGGTGGTGCGCGCCGACGTCGTCGCCGTCGCCGACGGCGTCGAGACGCCGGTCGCCACAGCGCTCGGCACCATGATGACCATGCCGGGGCTGGCCGACGCGGGCTGAGGCGCTCAGGCGGCGCCGAGCTTGGCGTCGACCGGCTTCACCCGCAGCTTGGTGATCTGGTTGCGCTTGCGCTCCAGCACCTCGAAGCGGAAGTCGTGGAAGCGGAACACCTGCCCCACCGTCGGTATTGTCTGCGCTTCGTGGATGACGAGCCCCGCGACGGTGTTCGCCTCCTCGTCCGGCAGCCGCCAGTCGCAGAGGCGGTTCAGGTCGCGGATCGTCATGGAGCCGTCGACGAGGTAGGAGCCGTCCGGCTCCGGCGACACGCCCTCGGTGGTCGGATCGTACTCGTCGGAGATGTCGCCGACGATCTCCTCCAGGATGTCCTCAAGCGTCACCAGTCCCTGCAGCGCGCCGTATTCGTCCACGACCAGCGCCAGCTGGCTGCGCCGGCGCAGGAATTCGCGCAGCTGCTCCTCGATCGAGGTGGTGTCCGGCACGAACCAAGGCTCGCGCGCGAGCGAGAGCACGTCGAAATCCTTCGGCGCGTCGCCCGAGCGGGCCTGCGCGTCCATGGCGCGCAGCAGGTCCTTCGCGTGCACCACGCCGACGATGTTCTCCGGCTCGTCCCGCCAGAGCGGGATGCGGGTGTGCGGGCTTTCGAGGCAGAAGCCGACGATGCGCTCGAACGGCTCCTCGACGGAGATGGCGACGATGTTGCGCCGGTGGACCATGATCTCCGCAACCTCCCGCCCGCGGAGATCCAGGGCGGCGAGCAGCCGGTCGCGCGCCTCCTTCTCCACGGCGCCTTCGCGGTGGGAGAGCGCGATGGCGCCGCGGATCTCCTCGAAGGCGGCGAGGATGCGCGCGTCGGGGTCCGCGCGCACGCCGAAGAGGCGCAGGCTCAGCCGCACGATGAGGCGCACCACGGCGACGACCGGGGCCAGGACGCGCACCACCGGACTGATCAGCGGCGCGACGCGCGCGGCGGCGCGCTCGGGGTCGGTGATGGCGTAGGTCTTCGGCATGACTTCGGCGAAGACCAGCACCAGCACCGTCATCACCAGCGTCGCCCAGGCGACGCCGCTTTCGCCGAACAGGGTCGTGAAGAGCGCCGTGGCGAGCGCCGCCGCCAGAATGTTGACGAGGTTGTTGCCGAGCAGAATGGCGCCGATCAGGCGTTCGTTGTCCTCTGCGAGCTTCAGCGCCATGGCCGCCTTCGCCGAGCCCTGCTCGGCGCGCGTGTGCATCGCCGCGCGCGACATGGCCGTCAGCGCGGTTTCAGATCCGGAGAAGAAGGCCGAAAGCACCAGCAACACGAAAATCGCGCCGATCGTCGCCCAGATCGGGTCGATGGCGCTCATAATCTCTGTGACGGCGGTCAGCGCGCCGGCGGCGTCCATGGGCCGTGCTCCTCGGGAATCGAATACGGCGCCGCGGCCGGCTTGGGCAAGCCGCTCAGCGCTCGGCGAGCGGGTGCTTCGCCACCAGCGCGGCGAGGCGGGCGTCGAGCACGTGGGTGTAGATCTCGGTGGTCGCGATGTCGGCGTGGCCGAGCAGCTCCTGGATCGCCCGAAGGTCGGCGCCGTTCGCCAGCAGGTGCGTCGCGAAGGCGTGGCGTAGCGTGTGGGGCGAGACCGCGGCCGGATCGAGACCCGCGGCGGCGGCGAGCGTGCGGATCATCTGGAAGAAGCGCGCCCGCGTCAGCCGCCCGGACGCCCCGCTCGACGGGAACAGCCACGGCGAGGGCCGGTCGCGGCAGGCCCGGTCGCGGGCCGCGAGCCAGGCGGCCAGCGCCGCGCGGGCGGGCTCGGTCAGCGGCGCCAGGCGCTCGCGCCCGCCCTTGCCGCGGATCAGCAGGGCGGCCGGGTTCCCGCGCGCGGCCGACGCCGGCAGCGACACGAGCTCCGACACGCGCATCCCCGTCGCGTAGACGAGTTCGAGCAGGCAGCGCGCCCGCAGCAGGGCGTCGCCTTCGAAGCATGTCTCGACGGCGGCGAACAGCGCGTCGACCGCCTCGACCGTCAGGGTGCGCGGCAGCGGGCGCGTCCGCTTCGGCCCGCCGAGCGCGGCGGCCGGATCGTCGTTCCGCCAACCCTCCTGAAACGCGAAACGGAAGGCGCCGCGCGCGGCGGCCAGCCGGCGCGCGCGGGTCGCCGCCGACAGGCCGCGCGATTCGAGGTCGACCATCCACGCTTCGATGTCGGCGCGCGCGGCGGATGCGCCGTCGCGGCCGCGCGCGGCGAGAAAGTCGGCGAGATCGGCGAGATCGCGCCCATAAGCCGCGAGCGTGTTGGCCGCCGCGCCCTGCTCGGCGCTGAGCGCTTCGAGGAAGGGGGCGATCCACCCGCGCATCGGCGTCAGTCGATGACCGCGCCGGGCAGCTCCACCTCGATCGCCCGTGTCGGCGGCGGCAGATCGGCGACCAGCGCATAGATCACCCCCGCCCCCGCGGCGAGGATCAGCAGAAGAAGGAGATACCGCAGAAGCCGTCCCATGCCCGCCTGCTCCGTCGCCCTGTTCTTTTCCCTTGGCGCGCCAGCGTGTACACCGGCGCGGCGACGCCCGGAAGGGCGGCGGACGCAGTCGGGAGGGCGCTGTGGCGGAACGGGGGCGGCTGACGCGAACGGTCGTCCTGATCGGGCTGATGGGCGCCGGCAAGACCACCGTCGGCCGGCGCCTCGCGGAACAGCTCCATGCGCCGTTCCGCGACAGCGACGAGGAGATCGTCGCCGCCGCCGGCATGGACATTCCCGACATCTTCGCGAAGTTCGGCGAACCGGCGTTCCGCGACGGCGAGCGGCGGGTGATCGGCCGGCTGCTCGAGGAGCCGCCCCATGTGCTCGCCACAGGCGGCGGCGCCTTCATGAACGTCGAGACGCGGGCGCTGATCCGCGCGCACGCCGTCTCCGTCTGGATCCGCGCCGATCTCGACACGCTGGTCGAGCGCACGGGCCGCCGGCACGACCGCCCGCTGCTGAAGGCGGGGGAGCCGCGCGACATCCTCGCGCGCCTGATGGCCGAGCGGCACCCGGTTTACGCGGAGGCCGACATCGTGGTGGACAGCCCCGCCGGCGGCGCGCATGACGCGGTCGCCGCTGACATCCGCGCGGCGCTCTGCGCCTTCGGCGCTCTGGAGGAGACGCCATGACGCCGCCTGTCGCGACCGCCCCGGAAGCGGAGACGCTGGTCGCGCCGCTCGGCGCGCGATCCTACCCGATCCACATCGGCCCCGGCCTGCTCGGGCGCGCCGGGGCGCTGCTCGCGCCTCACGCGCCCAATGGCCGCGTCGCGGTCATCGCCGACGCAACGGTCGACGCGCTCCACGGCGCGGCGCTGCGCGCAGGCCTCGCCGCCGGCGGGCTCTCGGCCGAGACGCTGCGCCTGCCCCCGGGCGAGGCGACGAAGAGCATGGCGCGGCTTGAACAGACGCTGTCCTGGCTGCTCGACCTGCGCGTCGGACGCGACGACCTGATCGTGGCGTTCGGCGGCGGGGTGATCGGCGATCTCGCCGGCTTCGCCGCGGCGGTGGTGAAGCGGGGCGTCGCCTTCGCGCAGGTTCCGACGACGCTGCTCGCGCAGGTCGACAGCTCGGTCGGCGGCAAGACCGGCGTCAACGCGCCGCAGGGCAAGAACCTGATCGGCGCCTTCCACCAGCCCGTCGCCGTCCTCGCCGACACCGACGCCCTCGGCGCCCTGCCCGAACGGGAGCTGCTCGCCGGCTATGCGGAGGTGGCGAAGTACGGGCTTCTCGGCGACGCGGCGTTCTTCGCGTGGCTGGAGGCGCACGGGCCGGCGATCCGCGCGGGCGACGCCGCCGCGCGCATCCGCGCCATCCGCCGATCCTGCGAGATGAAGGCCGAGATCGTGGCGCGCGACGAGTTCGAGACCGGCGACCGCGCGCTCCTGAACCTCGGCCACACCTTCGGCCATGCGCTGGAGACGGCGACCGGCTACGGCGCGCGGCTGCTGCACGGCGAGGGCGTCGCGATCGGCATCGGCCTCGCCTTCGACCTGTCGCAACGGCTCGGGCTTTGCCCGCAGGAGGCGCCGGGCCGCGTGCGTTCGCATTTCCGCGCCATGGGAATGAAGACCGACCTCGGCGACATCGAAGGGCCGTTGCCCGACGCCGAGGGGCTGCTCGGGCTGATGGCCAACGACAAGAAGGCCCGCGGCGGCCGGATCGCCTTCGTCCTCGCCGACGACATCGGCAGGGCGCGGGTGGTGCGGGACGTGAACCGCGACGCCGTGCGCGACCTGCTCGCCGAGGCGCTCGCGGCGCGGTGACGCAGCGTCAGGCCGAAGCGTCGCGCCGCGACGCAGGGCCGGGCGCGTCGGCGCGGCGGTCGGCCTCCCATTCGGCGAGCGCGTCTTCGAGGGAGACGTCGTCGGGCGCCGCCGCGTGCTCGAGCGGCTTCAGGAACGGCGCCGTCGCGACGGCGATGACGATGACGCAGAGCGCGCCGCCGACCCAGAACATCAGCAGCGGCCCAAGGACGCCGCCGCCGGAGCCCGCGAGCGCCGCCGCCGCGACGGCGGCGAGCCCGTAACCGAGAAGGAGGATTCGCGCTGCCCTGATCATGGATCGATCTAGCGCCCGCAGCGATGAACCCCGGCTTAACGGCGCGAGCCCGCTCGGACGAAAAAGGGCGCGCCGCATGGGCGCGCCCCGTGCCGCATCGACAGGCCGATCAGCGCTTCGAGAACTGGAAGCTCCGCCGCGCCTTGCGCTTGCCGTACTTCTTGCGCTCGACCACGCGGGGGTCGCGGGTGAGGAAGCCTGCGGCCTTGAGGGCCGGACGCAGCGACGGCTCGTAGAGCGACAGCGCCTTGGCGATGCCGTGGCGCACCGCGCCCGCCTGCCCCGAAAGGCCGCCGCCCTTCACGGTGCACATCACGTCGAACTGGCCTTCGACGTTGGCCACCTTGAACGGCTGCGCCAGCACCATCTGGAGCACGGGACGCGCGAAATACGCCGGCATGTCCTTGCCGTTCACGCTGACGCGGCCGGCGCCGGGCTTCACCCAGACGCGGGCCACCGCATCCTTGCGCTTGCCGGTGGCGTAGGAGCGGCCGAGCGCGTCGCGCACCGGCTCGCGCGAGACGGCGGTCTCCTCGACCGAGTCCTTCAGGGCCTCGAGGGCGGTCATGTCGTCGGCCATGCTCAGGCGCTCCGGGTGTTCTTGGGGTTCATGGCGCGGACGTCGAGCGCCTCGGGCTGCTGCGCCTCGTGCGGGTGCGCGGTCCCGGCGTAGACGCGCAGGTGGCCGAGCTGGCGGCGCGTCAGCGGGCCGCCGGGCATCATCCGCTTCACGGCGAGCTCAACGACGCGCTCGGGGAAGCGGCCCTCCAGCAGCTTGCCGGCGGTGACCGACTTGATGCCGCCCGGATAGCCGGTGTGGCGGTAGTAGATCTTGTCGCGGCGCTTGTTGCCGGTCATCTGGATCTTGTCGGCGTTCACGACGATCACGTTGTCGCCCATGTCCATGTGCGGCGTGAAGGTCGGCTTGTGCTTGCCGCGAAGGCGCATGGCGATGAGGGAGGCGAGCCGCCCCAACACCACGCCCTCCGCGTCGATCACGACCCACTTCTTCTCGATGTCGGCCGGCTTGGCGCTGAAGGTTTTCATGGTTGGTCCCGTCCGATCGCGCCGGCCGAAACCAGGGCGCGCGTTCACGTCAGGGTGCGCCTTCTACGCGACCACGCGCGCGAGTCAACACCGCATCGCACGATTTCCCGCCTGTTTTTCAATGCGTTTACCGATGGGGTATTGGAACACCGCTGCTCCGTCGCGTGATCGCCGCGACGCACTGGCGCAGCGGTTGCGGCCGCGCTAAGACACGCGGTGCGCTGCAGTGCGACAGTCGGGAGAGAAGGACGAGGCCCCATGCCCAAGATCACCTATATCGAGCATTCCGGCGTCGAGCACGTCGTCGACGTGGCCGAAGGCCTGTCGGTGATGGAGGGCGCGGTGAAGAACTCGATCCCCGGCATCGACGCCGACTGCGGCGGCGCCTGCGCCTGCTCGACCTGCCACGTCTACGTGGACCCCGCGTGGATCGGGAAGCTGCCGAAAAAGGAGCCGATCGAGGAGGACATGCTGGATTTCGCCTACCAGCCGCAGGACAACAGCCGCCTCACCTGCCAGATCAAGGTGACGGCGGCGCTCGACGGGTTGGTCGTCCGCATGCCCGAGAAGCAGATCTGAGCGCGATGCGGCGGCGCCCGGTCATCGGCGTCTCCGGCTCGCACCTGCTGGCGGAGGGCACCTACCCCGTTCAGGCGGCCGGCATGCGCAACCTCGAGGCGATCGCCGAGGTCGCCGACTGCCTGCCGATCATCGTGCCCGGCATGCCCGAAGCGTCGGAGATCGGCGAACTGCTCGATCTTTGCGACGGCTTCCTGCTCACCGGCGGGCGCGCCAACGTCCACCCCTCGCACTACGGGCACGAAGAGACCGAAAAGCACGGGATGTTCGACACCGGGCGCGATGGGGTGGTGCTGCCGCTCGTGCAGGCCGCCATCGCCGAGGGCTGGCCGGTTTTCGGCGTGTGCCGCGGCATCCAGGAGATGAACGTCGCGCTCGGCGGCGTGCTCCACCCGGAAGTCCGCGAACTGCCCGGGAAGATGAACCACCGCATGCCGCCCGGCGAGACCGACCCCGAGGTGATCTTCCGAAAGCGCCACGTCGTGCGTCTGACGCCCGGCGGCGAGTTCGCCCGGCTGCTCGGCGTGTCGGAGATCGTCACCAACTCGCTGCACGGCCAGGCCATCGTCGAATGGGGCGAGCGCGTGGTGGTGGAGGGCGTCGCCGAGGACGGCGTGATCGAAGCGATCAGCGTGAAGGACGCGCCGAGCTTCGCGCTCGGCGTCCAGTGGCACGCGGAGTGGGACGCAGAAAACGATCCCGTCCACCGCGCCCTGTTCGAGGCGTTCGGAAGCGCGGCCCGCGCGCGCGCGGCGGCGCGCGGGCGCTGACGGCTCAGCCGACGAAGGCGCGCTCGACCACGAACTCGCCGGGCTTGTTGTTCGCCCCTTCCTCAAGACCCGCCTTCTCGCAGAGCGCCTTGATGTCCCTCAGCATCTCCATCGAGCCGCAGATCATGGCGCGGTCGGTCCCGGGGTTCAGCGGCGGGACGCCGATCTCCGCGTAAAGCGAGCCGTCCTCCATCATCGTGGTGATGCGCTTGGTGCGGGCGAAGGGCTCGCGCGTGGCGCCGGGGATGTGGACCAGCTTGGCCGTCGCCTCCTCGCCCACCAGTTCGTCGGCCTTCGCCTTCTCGACGGTCTCGAAGCCGTAGGTCAGCTCGGCCACCTCGCGGCAGGTGTGGGTGAGGATGACCTGGTCGAACTTCTCGTAGGTCTCGGGGTCGCGGATCAGCGAGGCGAAAGGCGCGATCCCGGTGCCGGTGGAGAACATGTAGAGCCGCTTGCCGGGCAGCAGCGCGTCGAGCACCAGCGTGCCGGTCGGCTTCTTCTTCATCCAGATGGTGTCGCCGGGGTGGATCTTCTGGAGCTTCGAGGTCAGCGGGCCGTCGGGCACCTTGATCGAGAAATACTCGATCTCCTCGTCCCACGACGGCGAGGCCATGGAGTAGGCGCGCCACACGGGGCGCTCGCCCGGCAGGCCGATCATCACGAACTCGCCCGAGCGGAAGCGGAAGCTGCGGGGCCGGGTGGTGCGGAACATGAACAGCCGGTCGGTGTAGTGCCGCACTTCGGTGACGGTCTCGGCGAAGGCTGTCGGCGGTGGGGCGATCGTCCCGTCGACGATGTCGGTCGGGGCGTCGGAGGCGTCGGCCATGATGGTCTCCTGATCGGGGGATGGAGCGCCTTCACGCGCAATCTTCGCAAACTCTAGCGGTTGCGCGGCGGGCGCGCCAAGCGCCCGGCGTCGCATCAGTCGATGAACCGCACCGTCCCTATCGCAGGCCGGTTGCGATGCCGTTGAGCGTAATCAATTCCGTAGCCGACCACGAAGGCGTCGGGGATCTCGAACCCCACCCAGCGCGGCGTCAGCGCCACCTCGCGCCGCGACGGCTTGTCGAGCAGCGCGCAGGTCTCGAGCCGCGCCGGGCCGCGCGCGCGCAGCAGCGCGAGCACCGCCGACAGGGTGTGGCCGGTGTCGACGATGTCCTCGACCAGCAGCACGTCGCAGCCTTCGATGCCGGCGCGCAGATCCTTCAGCACGCGCACCTCGCGGCTGGATTCTGTGGCGTTCCCGTAGGAGGACGCCTCGAGGAAGTCGATCTCAACCGGCACCGTCAGCTTGCGCGCGAGGTCGGCGACGAAGACGAAGGCGCCGCGCAGCAGGCCGATCACCACCAGCTTCTCGGTGTCGGCGAAGTGCGCGTCGATCTCCGCCGCCAGCGCAGCCACGCGCGCGGCGATGGTCTCTTCGCCGATCATCTCGTCCACGACATGCCGCCGCATCGCCCGCCCTCCGTTCCGCCCCACCTTGACGCGAGGTCTGGGTCGCGACAATCCGGCCCCTCGCCCGCGGCCTTCGCCTCTGATTGGGTCCGCCCCATGCCGACGCACGCAGAAAAGCGCCTCATGCCCTATTCGGCGGAGGAGATGTACACGCTGATCGCCGATATCGAGGCGTATCGCGAATTCCTGCCCTGGTGCCAGGCGGCGCGGGTGCGCAAGCGCACGCCCCTGCCCGACGACGAGGGAGAGATCGTCGACGCCGATCTGGTGATATCCTTCAAGGTGTTCCGCGAGAAGTTCGGCAGCCGCGTCACGCTGCGGCCCGAGGCGCGGATGATCGACGTCGAGTATCTCGACGGCCCGTTCCGCTATCTGAACAACCACTGGGAGTTCAAGCCCGCCGGGCCGACGACCTGCCATGTCGATTTCTTCGTCGACTTCGAGTTCCGCTCGCGCGCGCTGCAGGCGATCATCGGCGTGGTGTTCAACGAGGCGATGCAGCGCATCGTGCGCGCCTTCGAGCGGCGCGCCGAGGCGCTCTACGGCCAGCGCAGGCTGGAGGACTGAGGCGCGGCCTCAGACCGCCCGCGCCCACACCGCGACATCGTGGAACGCCGCCCCGCCATAAGGCGCGACCGCGTCCGCCCCGACCAGCGTGTTGATCCCCGCCCCGCCCTCGTGCGCGCCGTTGGGGTGAAGCCCCTCGGCGATCACCACGCCGCGGCGGAGCCCCTCGAACGGCCGCGCCGTGAGCCGCACCGCGCCGCGGTCGTTGCCGATCTCGACGGGCGCGCCATCGGCCAGCCCCAGCGCCGCGGCGTCCTCGGGATGGATCAGCAGCGCGGGCGGGCCTTCCTTGGCGACCGACGTCGGCGTCTCGGCGAAGGACGAGTTGAGGAAGTTCCGCGCCGGGCTGGTCGCGAGACGGAACGGGCGCGCGGCGTCGGCCTCCTCCGTCACCGCCCAGTGGTCGGGAAAGCCGGGCATGGCGGCGGCGTCGGCGGTCGGGCCGATGTTGGCGTTCGGCGCCGTCGGCCATTCGGGCCTGAAGCGGAACCTGCCGTCGGGCCAGGCGAAGCCGTCGAGGTAGTGGGAGGCGCGGAAGTCGGGCTGCACGTCGAGCCAGTCCTCAGCCTTCAGCGCCTCCAGCGTCCCGTGGCCGGACGCCTGCAGCGTGCGGTCGACGATCTCCGCCGGGGTCATCTCGAAGCCGGGGTGGACGGCCCCCAGCCGGTGGGCGAGCGCGCAGATCACCTCGTGGTTCGACCGGCATTCGCCCGGCGCCTCGACAAGCTTGCCGCCCCACATCACGAACTGGTGCCCGCCGCCCTGATAGACGTCGTCGTGTTCGAGGAACATGGTCGCCGGCAGCACGATGTCGGCCATCGCCGCGGTGTCGGTCATGAACTGTTCGTGGACCACGGTGAACAGGTCCTCGCGCGCGAAGCCCCGCTTCACCAGCGCCTGCTCGGGCGCGACGTTCACCGGGTTGGTGTTCTGGATCAGCAGCGCGGTCACCGGGGGCCCATGGCGCAGCGCCTCGGCGTCGCCGGTCAGCACCCGGCCGATCTGCGACTGGTCGAGCACGCGCACGGCGGTATCGCGGACGTCGAGCCCTTCGATCAGCGTCTTGTCCCAGTGGTAGATGGCGCCGTTGTTATGGAAACCGCCGCCCCCTTCGTGCGCCCACGCCCCGGTGACGGTGGGGATGCAGAGCGCGGCGTGCATGTTGGCCGCGCCGTTCCTCTGGCGCGTGAAGCCGTAGCCGAGGCGGAAGTAGCTGCGCTTGCGCGCGCCGACGAGATGCGCGAACGCCTCGATATCCGCGACCGACAGCCCGGTGATCGCCGCCGCCCATTCGGGCGTGCGCGTCGCCAGATGCGCCTCCAGCCCGGCGGGGTCGTCGGCGTAGGCCGCGAGGTAGTCGCGGTCGGCGAGACCGTCGCGGAACAGCACATGCATCACCGCGCAGGCGAGCGCCCCGTCGGTGCCGGGCTTGAGCAGCAGCGCGAGGTCGGCCTGCGCCATGGTCGAGTTCTGGTAGATGTCCACGACGACGATCTTCGCGCCCCGCTCGCGCCGGGCGCGCATGGCGTGGTGCATGACGTTGACCTGGGTGTTGACCGCGTTGGTCCCCCAGATCACCACGCAGTCGGCCTTGGCCATCTCGCGCGGGTCGGGCCCGGCGAGCCGCCCGGTTCCGGCGATGAAGCCGGTCCACGCCATGGTGGTGCAGATGGTCGCGTACATGCCCGAGTAGCGCTTCGCGTGGCGCAGCCGGTTGATCCCGTCGCGCATCACGAGACCCATCGTGCCCGCGTAGTAGTAGGGCCAGACGGTCTCGGCGCCGTGGGCGCGCTCGGCGTCGAGGAAGCGGGCGGCGATCTCGTCCAGCGCCTCGTCCCAGCCGATCGGCGCCCAGCGCCCCTCCCCTTTCGCGCCGACGCGCCGGAGCGGCCGGGTCAGGCGGTCGGGGTGGTGGATGCGCTCGGCGTAGCGCGCGACCTTCGCGCAGATCACGCCGTCGGTGTAGCTCTGCGTCTTCGCCCCCCGAACCCGGCCGATGCGCGCGTCCTCGATCACCTCCACCTCCAGCGCGCAGGCGGAGGGGCAGTCGTGCGGACAGACGGAGGGGCGCTTGGCGATCTTGGGCTGGGCGTTCATCGGGCGGATCCTCGGGGGCTGATGCGACAGGATGGCGCGGCGCGGCGGGCCCGTAAAGCGCTGCGACTGGCCATCGGGCGGTTTTCGCGCGAAGAGGCCGCGGAGGAGGAACGCCCATGGCCCGCAAGGACGCCCTGATCGTCGCGCTCGACCTGCCCGACGCCGTTTCCGCGCAGGCGATGGTGGACCGCCTCGGCGACGCCGCGTCGTTCTACAAGATCGGGCTGGGCATGCTCACCGGCGGCGGCCTCGCGCTGGCGCTGGAGCTGAAGGACCGCGGCCTGCGCGTCTTCCTCGACATGAAGCTGTTCGACATTCCCGCGACCATCGAGGCGGCCACTCGGGGCCTCGCGCAGTTCGACCTCGATTTCCTCACCGTCCACGGCGATCCCCATGTGGTGCGCGCCGCCGTCGCCGGGCGGGGCGGCGCGCTCACGCGCATCCTCGCCGTCACCGTGCTGACCAGCCTCGACCGCGCCGACCTCGACGCCGCGATGATCGCGCCGGGCGATCTGTCGGCCGTCGCGGTCGAACGGGCGCGGCGCGCCTTCGCCGCCGGCGCCGACGGGGTGATCGCCTCGGCGCGGGAAGCCGCCGCGATCCGCGCCTTGCCGGAAGCGACCGGCCGCCTGATCGTGACGCCCGGGGTGCGGCCTGCGGGCGCGTCGGCCGACGACCAGAAGCGCGTCGCCACGCCCGCCGAGGCGATCCGCGCCGGCGTCGATCATGTGGTGGTCGGCCGCCCCGTCACCGGCGCGGCGGACCCGGCGGCCGCGGCGCGCGCCATCGTCGCCGAGATCGCCGCGGCCTGAAGCGCTAGAGCGACGACAGCAGCGCGTCGAGCCGCCGCGCCGTCTCGGCCCGCGGCTTGGTGAGGCGCGCGAGCAGGCCGTAGATCACCGGCGTCACGAACAGCGTCAGGATCGAGGCGAAGCCGAAGCCTGCGAGGATCACGACGCCGATGGCCGCGCGCGCCTCGGAGCCCGCGCCGGTCGACATCACCAGCGGCAACGCCCCGAGCACGGTCGACAGCACCGTCATCAGGATCGGCCGCAGCCGCCGCACCGCGCCCTCCAGCGCCGCCTCCGCCACGCTGGCGCCGCGGTCCCGGAGCTGGTTGGCGAACTCGACGATCAGGATTCCGTTCTTGGCCATCAGCCCGAGCAGCAGCAGCATCCCGATCTGGGTGAAGATGTTGAGCGACAGCCCGCTCAACCAGATGGCGCCCAGCGCCCCCGTCACCGCGAGCGGCGCCGAGAGCAGGATCGTCAGCGGGTCGATGAAGCTCTCGAACTGGGCGGCGAGCACCAGATAGACGATCACAAGCGCGAACAGGATCGTGGTGGCGACGCCAGCCTGCCCTTCGAGGAACTCGCGCGACTGGCCGTCGAAGCCGATCCGCGCCTCGGGCGGCAGCACCTCGGCCGCGGCCGCGCGCGCGATGTCGATGGCCTGCCCGAGATCGAGCCCTTCCGCCAGCGCCGCGGAGATCGTGATCGCCGGCAGCCGGTCGAAGCGGTTCAGCGCCGGCGAGGCCGCGCCTTCGTCGATGGTCAGCAGCGCCGAGAGCGGGATCAGCGCGCCCGTCGTGCGCGAGCGGACGAAGACTTCGGCGAGGTCGTCGGCGGTGCGCCGCGAGTCCTCCCGCGCCTGAAGGATCACCGGGTATTCGCGACCCCGCTCCAGCCACTGGCCCACCTCGCGCGACGCGAAGAAGGTCTGGAGCGTCGAGGCGACGTCGAGGATCGAGACCCCGAGGTCATCGGCGAGCGCGCGGTCGATGTCGACCACCAGCTCCGGCTGCGTCTCCTCGAAGTCGATCTCGAGGTTGAGCAGCCCCTCCTCCTCGCGCAGGCGCTCCAGCAGCCGTTGGCTCCAGTCCTGCACGTCCGAGAACGACGAGCCGAGCACGAGCACCTGAAGCGGCGTGCGCGAGCCGCGGACCCCGAGGCCGGACGGCTGGATCGGGAAGGCGCGGGCGCCGGGGATGGCGGTCAGTTGCGGGATCAGCCCCGAGACGATCTCGCCCGCGCTGCGCCGGCCGCTGTCCCAGTCGGTCAGCCGCGCCACGACGAAGGCGCGGTGCGCGTCGCCGCCGGGGCCCACGATGGCGAAGACGCTCGCGATCTCGCCGTCGTCCATCAACGGCGCGAGCCGGCTTTCGACTTCGCGGACCTCGCGGTCGGTGAACGCCGTGGTCGAACCCTGAGGCCCGCGGACGGGGATGAAGAAAACGCCGCGGTCCTCGCGGGGCGACAGCTCGCGCGGCGTCTCGCCGTAGATCCACCACGCCGCCGCGGACACCGCGCCGGCGAGGAACAGCACCACCAGCGGCGCCGCCAGCGCGCCGCGCAGCATCACGCGGTAAACCGCTTCGACGCGCGCGAAGACGGCGTTGACGCCGCGCTCGAGCGCGCCGCCCGCGCCGCGCCGCAGCAGCTTCGCGCACAGAACCGGGCAGAGCGTCAGCGCGACGAAGGTGGAGAAGGCGACCGCGATCGCCAGCACCATGCCGAACTCGGTGAACAGCCGCCCGATCTGGCCTTCGAGGAAGGAGATCGGCACGAAGACCGAGATCAGCGTCAGCGACGTCGCGACCACCGCGAACCCGACCTCGCGCGCGCCGAGCGCGGCGGCGGCCAGCGGCGCGACGCCCTCCTCCACACGGCGCTGGATGTTCTCCAGCACCACGATGGCGTCGTCGACCACGATGCCGATGGCGAGGATCATCGCGAAAAGCGTGAGGATGTTGATCGAGTAGCCGAGCGCATAGATGCCGATGAACGCCCCGATCAGCGCGATGGGGATGGTGATCGCCGGCACCAGCGTCGCCGTCGGCGAGCCGAGGAACAGGAAGATCACCAGCACGACCAGCGCGACCGCGATGGCGAGGGTCTGCACCACCTCGACGATGGAGGCGCGGATGAACACCGCGTCGTCGGAGGTGACGAACACCTCCATGCCGTCGGGCAGAAGCGGCTCGAGGTCGGCGATGGCGGCGCGCACCGCGTCGGAGATCGCGATGGTGTTCGCCTGGCTCTGGCGCAGCACCGACAGGCCCACCGAAGCGCGGCCGTCGTTGCGCACGAGGGTGGTGTCGTTCTCGACGCCGACGAACACCTCCGCCACGTCGCCGAGGCGCACCGGCGCGCCGTCGACCACGCTGAGCACCACGTTCTCGAACGCCTCCGGCGTCGCGAGCCGGGTCTCCGCGCGGAGCTGGAACTGGCGGGTGAGCGAGATCACCTCGCCGGCCGGCAGTTCGAGGTTGTTCGCGCGCAGCGCGTCGGCCACGTCGGCCACCGTCAGCCGCCGGGCGGCCAGCGCCTGCGGGTCGAGCGCCACGCGCATGGCGAAGCGCCGCCGGCCGTTGATGTCGACCTGCGACACGCCGTCGAGCGTGGCCAGCCTGTCGACGATCACCCGTTCGGCGAAGTCGGTGATCTCTGCGGGCGACATGCGGGTGGAGACGATGGCGACGCGCAGCACGGGGTCCGCGTCGCTGTCGTTCTTGAAGATGCGGGGCTCGCCCGCCTCGTCTGGCAGGCGGTCGGCGATTCGGCCGACGGCGGCGCGCACGTCGTTGGTCGCCTCGTCGATGTCGCGGCCGGTCACGAAGTCGACGCGGATCCGGCTGTCGCCGCGCTGGGAGCGGCTGGAGATGGTCTTGACGCCGGCGACGCCCGCGATCGCCGCTTCGATCGGCTCGGTGATCTGCGCGTCGACCACCGCGGGCGCGGCGCCGGTGTAGCTCGTGCGCACGGTGACGGTGGCGGCGTCGATGTCGGGCAGTTCGCGCACCGGCAGCCGGGTGGCGGCGACGACGCCGACCACGATCACGACAAGGTTGATCACCGTCGCCAGCACCGGGCGGCGCAGGCAGAGATCGGAGATGGTCATGCGCGGCTCCCGTCAGGCCCCCGGCGCGGGCGGCGCGCCTTCTTCCTCCAGCACGCGCACCGGCGCGCCGTCGCTCACGATCTGGACGCCGCGCACGACGACCGCCTCGCCCTCCGCGACGCCCTCGACCACCTCGACGCGGCCGGGCGATCGGGCGCCGAGCGTCACGGCGCGGCGGCGGGCGCGATCGTCCTCGACCACGTAGACGACCGCCGCGCCGCCTTCGAGCGCGACCGCCTCCTCCGGCACGGTGACGCCGTCGCGGTCGGCGAGCACGAGCGTCACGCGCAGGAACGCCCCGGCGGGCACGCGGCCGCCGGGGTTGGGGATGCGCGCCCGCGCGGTGAAGGCGCGCGTCGTGGGGTCGAGCCGCCTGCTGAGCGCCGTCAGGCTGCCTTCCAGCGCCTCGCCCGGCGCCGAGGCGGACGTCGCGCGGACCCGCGCGCCCACCGCCACGTCGCCGAAGAAGCGCTCGGGCACGGAGAAGTCGACGTCGAGCGCCGAGAGGTCGTCCAGCGTGCCGATCACCGTGTTGGCGCGGACCACCGCGCCGACATCGACGGCCGGAAACCCCGTCACGCCGGAGAACGGCGCGAGCACCACGCGCTCGTCGAGGGCGATGCGGGCGCGGGCGCGCGCCGCCTCGGCGCGCGCCATCTCGGCGCGGGCCGAGTCGAGCGCGGATTCCGAAATGCTGCCCTGCGTCAGCAGCGTCTGCGCGCGCGCGAGCGCCGCCGACGCGCGCTCGTGGTCGGCTTCCGCCTCGACGAGATCCGCCCGCGCCGCGCGTTCATCGAGTCGCAGCAGCACCGCGCCCTCCTCGACCCGCTCGCCGCCTTCGAAACCGCGCTCGACCACGCGCCCGTCCGACAGCGCCGCCAGTTCGACCGAGGCGACAGGGCGCGCCGCGCCGACCGCCGAAACCACGCGCTCCACCTGCCCCGCCTCGGCCCGCGCGACGACGACGCCCGGCGCCGGGCGCGCGCGGCGCGTCGGCTCGACGGCGGCGGCCTCGCGATCCTCCCACAGCTTGAAGCCGCCCACGCCGGCGGCGGCGAGCACGAGAATCACGACCACCTGCCTGATCAGTCCGGTCATCGGTTCCCCGCTGCGATTGGGTGCGGTGACATAGATGAGGTTTCGGGACGGAATGTCACACCTTTTTCGCCCTGAGACAGGCCGTCCGCGAAGTCGAAACAGCCGGAAGACGCCCATGGGCCGCGGAAATCGGCGTTAATGGTAAGCGTTCGGCAACGCTCGCGGCGTCAGTCTCCGCCCGACGCAACGCAAGGAGACTGCGACATGCTCGGCTCTCTCAGCATAGGCGCGCGCATCTACTCGGGCTTCGCGATCATCCTCGCGCTGCTCGGCGGGCTCGCCTGGTACACGGTGACCTCGATGAACGCCGTCGAGCACACCTTCGGCAACTATTCCCAGGCCGGCTATCAGACGCGGGCGATCAACGAGACGGTCGAAGCGCTGGCCGCCGCGCGGGTCGCCCGGCTCAACTACCAGCTCACCAACGAAGACGGTCCGCGACGGACGACCGAAACGGCCATCGCCCAGGTGATCGACGCCGCGAACCGGAGCGCGACGCTGTTTCCCGACGCCAACGAGGCGCACATCCAGCGGATGTTCGCCGCCGTCGGCCCGCTGGCGAGCGACTATCGCGACGTCTTCGCGCAGCAGGTCGCGGCCACCGAACGCGCCAACGCCCTGCGCCAGCAGTTTCAGGAACATGGCTTCGAGCTTTACACCGCCATCAACGAGGTGATGACCATCGCGCGCGAGGCGACGGGCGGCGAATTCGGCCGCTCGGCGACCGACGGCGAACTGCTGAACCACGCCAGCGAACTGGCGATCCAGTTCTTCCGCTCGCGCGTGCGGGCGACCATCTTCATGTTCAACGCCGACGGCGCGGAGCTGGACGGCGCGCTCGAGCGCATCAGCCGGATGGAGCAGGCGTACGCCAGCATGCTCGCCGCCTCCGCGCACCGGCCGAACGCGCGCGCGACCGCCGAGCGCATCCGCCCGATGCTCGACCGCTTCAAGAGCGAACTCGACCAGATGCGCACCCTGCTCGGCGCGCAGGCGGAAGCCGAGCGCTATCTGCAGCACGATTCGGGTCCCCGCGTGACCGCCGCGCTCGACGAGGCCATTCAGGCCGTCCGCGCGCTGCAGACGGACTACGGCGACCGGACCACCACGCAGATCGACCAGACCGCCTCGTTCTCTCTGATGCTCGGGATCGGCGCGGTGTTGACCGGCATCGCGCTCGCCTTCGTGATCGGCCGCTGGATCGCCAGCGCGGTCAACGCCATGGCCGCCTCGATGTCGAAGATGGCCGGCGGCGATCTGGAGATCGCCGTGACCGGCGACGAGTACAACCACGAACTTGGGGCCATGGCCCGCGCGCTGAAGGTGTTCCAGGAGAACGGGCGCCAGAAGCTGCGCATGGACGCCGAGGCGAAGGAGGCCGCCGAACGCGAACTGGCGGCGGCCGCCGAGCGCGCGGCGTTGCAGGCGGCGGTCGCCGGGGTGGTCGAGAAGGCGGCCGAGGGCGACTTCGCGAAGCGCGTCGACGCCCGGTACAAGGACGAGGACCTCAACAAGTTCGCCTCGCTGATGAACCAGCTGCTCGACACCGTGGGCAAGGGGATCGAGGAGACCGGCAAGGTGATGGCCTCGCTCGCCCGCGGCGACCTCAACACCACGATGCAGGGCGCGTTCAAGGGCGGCTTCGCCGAACTGCAGTCGAACGTGAACGGCACCGTGCGCAAGCTGCGCGAGACCGTGCTGGAGATCCAGCGCACCTCAGACAGCATGAAGACCGCCACCGGCGAGATCGCGCAAGGAGCGGGCGACCTCTCCTCCCGCGCCGAAAACCAGGCGGCCTCGCTCGAGGAGATCGCCGCGACGATGGAGCAGATGTCGGCCACGGTGAAGACCAACGCCGAGAACGCGCTGTCGGCCTCCAACCTCTCGGCCGACGCGCGCTCGCGCGCCGACAAGGGCGGCGCCATCGTCGACGAGGCGGTGAAGGCGATGAGCGCCATCGAGGAAGGCTCGGGCAAGATCGCCGACATCGTGAGCGTCATCGACGGCTTCGCCTTCCAGACCAACCTGCTCGCGCTCAACGCGGCCGTCGAGGCGGCGCGCGCGGGCGAAGCCGGCAAGGGCTTCGCGGTGGTCGCCTCGGAGGTCCGCACGCTGGCCCAGCGTTCGGCCGAAGCCGCGCGCGACATCAAGAACCTGATCACCGAATCGAGCCATCAGGTGACGGACGGCGTGCGCCTCGTCGAGGAGACCGGCACGGCGCTCAAGGAGATCGTCGACGCGATCCGCAAGGTCTCGGAGACGATCACCGAGATCTCCGAAGCCTCGCGCGAGCAGTCCTCCGGCGTCGACGAGATCACCTCGGCGATCACCTCGATGGACGAGATCACCCAGCAGAACTCGGCGCTGGCCGAGGAGAGCGCGTCGGCCGCCAAGGGCCTCGCGAGCCAGGCCGACGGACTTGAGCGGCTGATGGCCTTCTTCTCGATCAGCGGCGGGCGCTCGGCGGACGTCGAGGCGTGGGACGCCGACGCCCGCGCCGACTCGGCCGCCGCGCAGGCCGCCAAGGCCGGAAAGGCGGTGGCGTGATGGGCGTTGCGGCGGAGCAGGCCGCGCCGGGCGGCGCCGTGAAGGCCCCGGTCGGCCGCGGCGCGGCGCCCAAGCAGTTCGTCTCGTTCATGATCGACGACGAGCTCTACGGCGTCGACGTCCAGTCGGTGCGCGAGATCCGCACATGGCAGCCGGTCACCCGGCTGCCAGGGCAGGCCTACTACACCCGCGGCGTGCTCAACATCCGCGGCGAGGCTCTGCCCGTCCACGACCTGCGCGCCCGGTTCGGCGGCGGAGAAACCGAGGCGACGGACAAGAACGTCGTCGTCATCGTCACGGTCGACGGCTCGAGCGCAGGGCTCCTGGTCGACAGCGTCTCGGACATCGTCGACGTCGACCCCGACGAGATCTGCGACGTGCCCGAAGGCGCCCGCGCGGAAGCCGAGGAGGCCATCACCGGCCTCGTGCCGCGCGCGGAGAAGATGATCGCGCTCGTCGACGTCGCCCGACTGTTCTGAAGGCGGCGTCGAGCCCGCAGAGCCGCCGGATCCTCACGACCCGGCGGCTGACCCCATCCCGCTCCGGCGGCGACGGCGTCGGGTCAGGAGGACGGTGGTCGCAGGATGATCATCGGCCAGAGGAGCGCCGCAGCGAGGCGACCGCCGCGCTCGCGCGTTCTGGAATAGATCAGCCAGGCGCCGATCACATAGTTGAGGCCGATCCAGGCGGCGAGCGCCGCGCCGATCATGCCTCGACCCGCGCTGCATCAAGCAGAGCAGCCATGGCGCATCTCCCCTGATTGTCTGGGTCTTTTCTGCGAAAGACCACGCCACGATCAGCCGCTTTGGTGAATCATGTATTAACGGCTGAGATTGAACAATCGCGGAAATCGGCTAATCGTTCGGCGGTTTTGCGGCGCAAGCGCGTCAGCGCAGATTGACGCGCAGGGCCGCCGCCGCGGCGAAAGGTCCGAGCCCGGCCGCGAACAGCGTCACCGCCCCGAGCAGCGCCAGCGGCCCGCCCGTCTCGAACCCTTCCGCGGCGCGCGACACCGCCTCCGCGCCGAACACCAGCGTCGGGATGTAGAGCGGCAGCACGAGCAGCGAGAGCAGCAGCCCGCCCCGCCGCACGCCGACCGTCAGCGCCGCGCCGACCGCCCCGATCAGGCTGAGCCCCGGCGTGCCGATGAGCAACGAGAGGATGAGCGCCGGAAAGGCCGAGAACGGCAGGCCGAGCGTGATCGCCAGCACCGGCGCCGCCGCCACCAGCGGCAGCCCGGTCGTCAGCCAGTGCGCCAGCGCCTTGACGGCGACCGACACCTCAAGCGCCGGGGGCGCGAGCTGGATCAGGTCGAGCGCGCCGTCCTCGTAGTCAGCCTGGAACAGCCGGTCGAGCGACAGCAGGCACGCGAGCAGCGCCGCCACCCACAGCACGCCCCCGGCGATGCGCGTCACCGCCTCGTCGCCGGCGACGCCGATGGGGGTCAGGGTCACGACCAGCAGGAAGAACCCCACCCCGAGCGGCCCGCCGCCGCCGGTGCGGAACGCCAGCCGCACGTCGCGGCGGAGCAGCGCCAGCACGCCTCTCACGACCAGGCGCCCTGCAGGAACGGATCGTCCGCCGCGGCGGGCGCCGCCGGCGCGACGGCGTCGAGCGCGATGACCGGCCCGCCTTCGAGGCCGATCGGCACGTGGGTCGCCGCGATGGCCACCCCGCCCCGCGCCAGATGCGCGCGCACCACCTCGACGAACACCGCCGTCGACGCCGCGTCGAGCGAGACGGTCGGCTCGTCGAGCAGCCAGAGGGGCCGGTCGATCACCATCAGCCGCGCGAGGCCGAGCCGGCGCTTCTGCCCGGCGGAGCAATAGGCCGCCGGATAGTCTGCGATGCGCGACAGGCCGAAGCGCGCCAGCGCCGCGGCGGGCGACCGCGCGCCGCCGTAGAGGTCGGCCCAGACGCTCAGGTTCTCGGCGACGGTCAGCTGCGGCTTCACCGCGTCGAGGTGGCCCGCGTAGGCGACGAGCTGGCGGAAGCCGTCGGGGTCCTCGGCCAGCGAGACCGGCCCGAACCGCGCGTCGCCTTCCTCCGGCGCCAGCAGCCCGGCGAGCACCCGCAGCAGCGTCGACTTGCCCGACCCGTTCGGCCCCCGCAGCGTCGCCGCCTCCCCCGCCCCCACACGGAACGACACGCCCGCGAACACGCGCCGCCCGGCGCGCCGGCACGCGAGGGTCTC
>RECW01000217.1 GCA_007693835.1 Paracoccaceae bacterium
CCGACGACGTGCTCTATCAGGGCGTCAAGGGCGTGACCGACCTGATGGTGCGGCCCGGCCTCATCAACCTCGACTTCGCCGACGTCCGCGCGGTGATGGACGAGATGGGCAAGGCGATGATGGGCACCGGCGAGGCGGAGGGCGAGAACCGCGCCGTCGACGCGGCGGAGAAGGCCATCGCCAACCCGCTGCTCGACGAGGTGAGCCTGCGCGGCGCGAGGGGCGTGCTGATCAACATCACCGGCGGCTACGACCTGACCCTGTTCGAACTCGACGAGGCCGCCAACCGCATCCGCGCCGAAGTCGACCCCGACGCCAACATCATCGTGGGCTCGACCCTCGACCCCGACATGGCCAACGTGATGCGCGTCTCGGTGGTGGCGACCGGCATCGACGCGGGCGCTTCGGCCGCACGTCCCGATCTCGATGATGCGGGGTCCGCCCAGGCGGTCGCGGGCCGCTCTGCGGCCCTGCGTCCCGGCGCAGCCGCGCGCGACGCGGCGGCCGACGCCCGCGGCGCGGCGCGGGTCGAGGCGGTTCGCCCCGCCGTGGCGCGCGTCGAGCCGACGCAGCCGGAGACCGCGGCGGAAGCCCAGCGCTCCGAGACGGCGCGCGCCGAACCAGCGACGAGCGACGCGGCGCCGGCCGCTGCGGAGGCCAATCTCTTCGCGTCTCAGGATCCGACCGCGGGGTTCGACCTCGACTTCGACCTCGACGACGGGTCTCTCGCCCGCCGCCCGCCGCCGACCCGGCCCGAGCCCGCGCGCGATCATCCGTTCGTCGTGGCGGAGCGCGCGGCCTCCGAGCCGAGCCCGAGACCGGCCGTCGGCGCGGCCCGCCCGCCCGCCCGGGCGGCGGCGCGCGCCGAACCCGTCGAGGAACGCGGCGCGCGGTTCGGCTTCAACAACCTGATCCATCGCATGACCGGGTCGTCGCGCGAAAAGGAGCAGGAGCACCCCTTCAGCACCGCCGCCATGCAGCAGCGGCGCGAGCCGCCGGCGCCGGCGCCGCGCGACCTGATCGACGACGACGACGCCCGCATGGAGATCCCGGCCTTCCTGCGGCGCCAGGCGAACTGAGCCGCCGATCAGAAGAACCGCCGATCCGAAGAACCGCCGCCGCCCCACGCCTCCGGGGCGGCGGTTGTTGTTTCACCCGGTAACAATCGTTGATTGGTGCGGCGCAGCGCAAGAGGATAGGGCATTCTCAACAAGAAACGTTTGAGGCCCCCCGATGCAGAAGACCCTCCGCCGTTCGGTGTTCTTTTCCGGAACAGGGCTCCATTCCGGTCGCCCGGTGCGCATGGCGCTGCGGCCCGCGCCGGCGGGACACGGCGTGCGTTTCTGCCGGATCGACGTCGCCGACCGCGACCAGATCGTGCTCGCCCGCCATGACGCGGTGGACGATGCGCGGCTCTGCACGCGGCTGTCCAACGCGGACGGCGTGAGCGTCTCGACCGTCGAGCACCTCATGGCGGCTCTCGCGGGCCTCGGCGTGGACAACGCCCTCATCGACATCGACGGTTCCGAGGCGCCGATCCTCGACGGCAGCGCCGCGCCGTTCGTGAGCGCCATCCGCGCCGCAGGTCTCGTCGCCGATCCTGCGCCGCGCCGCGCGATCCGCATCGTCGAACCCGTCTCCGTGCGCCGCGGCGAGGCCGAAGCGGCCCTTCTGCCCGCCGACGCCTTCGGCGTGGATTTCGAGATCGACTTCGCCGCCCCGGCCATCGGACGGCAGCGCATCGCGCTCGAGGTGACGCCCGAGAGCTTCATGCTCGAACTGGCCGACTGCCGCACCTTCGTCGAACGCCACGAGATCGAGGCGCTTCGCGCGGCGGGCCTCGCGCGCGGCGGCGATCTGCGCAACGCCGTGGTCGTCGACGGCGACCGGGTGCTGACCCCCGGCGGCCTGCGCCGCCCGGACGAGTTCGTCCGCCACAAGGCGCTGGACGCGGTGGGCGATCTCGCGCTCGCCGGCGCGCCGATCATCGGCCTCTACCGGGGCGTGCGCGCTGGTCACGCGCTGACCAACCAGCTGCTGCGCGCGCTGTTCGACGCGCCGTCCGCATGGTCGTGGGTGACGCTCGAGGCGCCCGACGCGCCCATGGCCCGCGTCGCCGCGGAGTAAGCGCGCCGCGCGCGTGGGCGCTTTGGCGCGGCGTGCGGATCATGCTAAGCGGACGCATGGCGGATCGGCGGCCCGATCCGCGGTTGCTCCGGGAGCTTTCTGCATGACGCGTTTCGCCTGGGTGGTGCTCGCCGCGGCGCTGCTGGGGGCTTGCGCCTCCACCGACGACTCCCTCGTCGACGACGCCCGGCCGGCCGAAGTGATCTTCGCCGACGCCGAGGCGCGCCTCGCCGCGGGCGACGCGGAGGGCGCAGCGGCCCTGTTCGACGACGTCGAGCGGCTCTACCCCTATTCGGAGCTTGCGCGCGACGCGATGCTCCGCGCGGCGGTGGCCTATTACGAGGCCGGCTCGCCCACGCAGGCGCGGCTCGCCGCCGAGCGCTTCCTCAGCTTCTACCCGAACGACCCCCGCGCCGCGCAGGCGCAGTTCCTCATCGCGCAGACCTGGTACGAGGAGATCGTCGACGTCGGCCGCGATCAGGCCGCCACGCGACAGGCGCTCGACGCGTTGCGCGAGACCGTGCGGCGCTACCCGACCTCGGACTACGCCCGCCGCGCCCAGCTCCAGTACGACCTCGCCAGCGACCACCTCGCGGGCAAGGAGATGGAGATCGGCCGGTTCTATCTGCGCCGGGGCCACTTAACCGCAGCGATCAACCGCTTCCGCACGGTGGTGGAGCAGTACCAGACCACCAGCCATGTGCCCGAGGCGCTGCACCGCCTCGTCGAGGCGTATCTCGCCCTCGGCGTGGAGAGCGAAGCGCGCAGCGCCGGCGCGGTGCTCGGCTACAACTTCCCCGGCTCGGACTGGTACGCCGAGAGCTTCGCGCTGCTGACGGACGCCGATCTCGCGCCGGGCGACTCGGGGCGCGGCTGGCTGAGCGGCATCTATCGGCAGGTGGTGCGCGGCGAATGGCTCTGAGGCGATGCTCCGCAGCCTCTCGATCCGCGACATCGTCCTGATCGACGCGCTCGACCTCGAGCTGCGGCCCGGCCTCAACGTGCTGACCGGCGAGACCGGGGCCGGCAAGTCCATCCTGCTCGACGCGCTGGGCCTCGCCCTTGGGGCCAAGGGGCGGGGCGAGATGGTGCGGCCGGGCGCGGCGGAGGGCTCGGTGACGGCCGTCTTCGACCTTGCGCCGGGCCATCCGGCGCGCGCGCTGCTGGCCGAGGCGGGCTTCGAGGCCGACGACGAACTGGTCCTGCGCCGCGTCGCCGCCGCCGACGGGCGCCTCCGCGCCTTCGTCAACGACCGGCGCGCGAGCGGCGCGGCCCTCGCCGCGCTCGGCGAGGCGCTGGTCGAAGTGCACGGGCAACACGACGACCGGGGTCTGCTGAACGCCGCCGGCCACCGCGCCCTGCTGGACGCCTTCGCCGGCTGCGAGGCGGAGCGCGCCGCCTGCCGCGCCGCCTGGGCGGCGTGGCGCGACGCGGCGGCGGCGCTGGAGACCGCCCGAGCGGCGGCGACCGAAGCCGCGCGCGACGAAGACTTCCTGCGGCATGCGGTCGCCGAACTGACGGCCTTCGCGCCGGAGGCGGGGGAGGACGCGCGGCTCGACGCCGAGCGGCGGCGGATGCAGGCGGCCGAGCGCATCCGCTCCGAGGTGGCGCGCGCGGCGGAAGAAATCGGCCCGACCGGGGCCGAGGGCGCGCTCGCCGACGCCGCGCGCCGGCTCGACCGCGCCGCGGCGGCGGCGGAAGGCGCGCTCGACGGCGCGCTCGCGGCGCTGGAAAGGGCGATGACCGAGCTTGGCGAGGCGCAGGCCGGCGTCGAGGCGGCGCTCGATCTGCTGGCTTACGATCCGCTGGCGCTGGAGCGCGCCGAGGAGCGGCTGTTCGCGCTCCGGGCGCTGGCGCGCAAGCACCAGGCCGCGCCGGACGATCTCCCTGCGCTGACCGAGGCGCTGGCGGCGCGTCTCGCCGCGATCGACGGCGGCGCGGAGGGCCTCGCCGCGCTCTCGGCCGCGGTCGAGGCCGCGGACGCCGACTACGCCGCCGCCGCGGCGACGCTCACGGCCGCGCGCCGCGCCGCCGCGGCGCGGCTCGACGCGGGCGTCGCGGCCGAACTCGCGCCGCTGAAGATGGAGCGCGCCGTCTTCCGCACCGAGATCGCGGCCGACGCGCCCGGCCCCGACGGCGCCGACCGGGTCGCCTTCACCGTCGCCCCGAACCCCGGCGCGCCGGCGGGCCCCATCGGGCGGATCGCGTCAGGCGGCGAGCTGTCGCGGTTTCTGCTCGCGCTCAAGGTCCGGCTGGCCGCGCGGCAGGAAGGGCTCACGCTGATCTTCGACGAGATCGACCGCGGCGTGGGCGGCGCGACCGCCGACGCCGTGGGCCGACGCCTCGCGCGGCTCGCGGAAGACGCGCAGGTGCTGGTGGTCACGCACTCGCCGCAGGTGGCGGCGCGCGGCGCGCACCACTGGCGCATCCTGAAGCAGATCGAGGGTGCGGCGACGCGGACGCGCGTGCTGCCCCTTTCGCCCCGCGAGCGCGAGGAGGAGATCGCCCGGATGCTGGCGGGCGAGACGGTGACGGCGGCGGCGAAATCCGCCGCCGCCGCCCTGCTGGCGGGCTGAACGCGACGCGCCCGCGACGCTCCGCAAATCGGACGATCAGGCCGGCACGAGGCTGCGGCGCTCGACCGCGAGCCCGATATCGGCCGCCTTCATCGCCGCGTTCAGCGTCTTCAGGTCGGCCCCTTCGGCGGCGAGTTCGGCCATCAGCCCGCCGATCAGCGCCGCGCGCTCGGGCGGGTCCAGCAGTTCGAGGCCGCGGGCGAGTTCGGGCGGGATCGTGTCGAACACCGAGGGCGTCAGCACGAAGCCCTTCTCCGGCGTCAGCGCGTTCAGCGCCGCGCCGGAGGCGTTCGGCAGCGCGGTCTGCGTCTGGTCGGAAACCTCCCCCGCGGCGGTCAGGAAGGTCGCCCGGTGCTGGGGCGTCAGCAGCACCTTCACCGGCTTCTCGCTCTGGGGCTTCAGGTTGAAGATCGACGGGAACGGGCCCGAGCGCAGCGCCGGCAGCCGGATGCGCACGAAGCCGCGCACTTCGAAATTCGGCTGCGTCAGCGGCGTCGGGTCGCCGGGCACCGGGCCGAAAGCGCTGGGCAGGACCACCACCAGCGCCGTGCCATGCGCCGGGATCTCGACGAACCCGGTCGAAGGCCGGAACACCTTCGAGGAGAGCGAGCCGTTCAGCACGCCCTGCTGGTTGTTGGTCGACGGCGTGTCGACGAAGACGACCGTGTTGCCGGCGAGGCTGCGCAGCGGGTCGCTCACCGGCGTCGCGATGAAGTCGAGCGCGTAGCGGTAGGTCCTGTCCTCGAGATTGGTGATCGCGAGGAAATACCCCTGGATCACGCGGTCGACGGCGGCGACGCCTTGCGGCGCGGCGGGCGACTGGGGCTTGAAGATCAGCTCGAAGGTGGAGACTTCCATCGCTCTTGTCCTCCCTGGGTTGCGATGGAAGCTTCTTGCACGCGCCCCGTCAGGCCGCCGTCATGGCGGCGTCAGCCCGGTTTCACGGCTTTCGCCACCGCCGCGCTGACCTGCTCCAGGCCGAAGGGGAAGACGATGGTGCTGGCGTTCTGGGCGCCGATGGTGCGCAGCGTCTCCAGGTACCGCAGCTGCATCGCGCCCGGCTCGCGCGCCAGCACCTCCGCCGCCTCCAGCAGCTTCGCCGCCGCCTGGAACTCGCCTTCGGCGCTGATCACCTTGGCGCGCCGCTCGCGCTCGGCCTCGGCCTGCCGGGCGATGACGCGGATCATGCCTTCGGAGATGTCGACATGCTTGATCTCGACATTGGCGACCTTCACGCCCCAGCCGTCGGTCTGCGCGTCGAGGATGCTCTGGATGTCGTTGTTCAGCTTGTCGCGCTCGGCGAGGATCTCGTCGAGCTCGTGCTTGCCGAGCACCGAGCGCAGCGTGGTCTGCGCCAGTTCGCTGGTGGCCTGCATGAAGTTCTCGACCGCGATCACCGCCT
>RECW01000159.1 GCA_007693835.1 Paracoccaceae bacterium
GTTTCCGACCGACGGGTCGACACGGGCTGTCGTCATGCAGCTCGGGATGAAAGGCGAGCGCGCCGCCATCCCCATTGGCATGACGCCTTGATCGGCGCGCAAGCCCGGGTGAGTCTTCTCCCTAAGCGCCTGACTCGAAACTTGGTCAAGCATGGCGATACCTTGCGATGCGTCGGGTGAGGTGGCGGGTGTGGGCGATGAAGGCCATGGCGGTGGCCGAGGCGAGGCGCCGTGCAATTGGCGAACCATCCCCGGAGCGAGATGGCCGTCGGCCAGAAGGCAGAACTGACGCGGCCTTGCGCGACGGAGGATCTGATCGTCTTCGCGAACGCGTCGGGCAGCCGCGCGGCCTCCAGCGGCGCGACGCGGTCCGTTTCGAGGTCAGCGAGCCACGAGGACGGCATACGCCGTGCGACGGTGGAGCCCGGGCTGCCGCCGACGGCGAGCGCCGCCGCTCCGCCGCGCCGCCATACGTTGGCCGAGATCGGGTGATCGCGCCGCCTGTCTGTGGTGGACGCGCGTTAAGGGGCGACGACCAGACCCGGGCGCGCCGCTCGCCCCGAATCAGCCGAACGATCGGCTCGTCGGGCGTAACCTCCCACTGACGCCGAGCAGGGCGGCGACGCTGGCGGCGAGGAGACCGAAGCCAGCCGGGAGCGGCACGACCGCGAGCCCGAGGCCGATGCGCACATGGCCAGCCGCGCCGGCCCCCGGCGTCAGCGACGCGATGCCGGGGTTGAACGATGCGTCGCCCAAGGCGATGCCGATCTTCTGCGCGCCGACAGTGAAGATCAGCGGCGCATCCCACCTGACCCCGCCAACATGGACAGGGACCCCCGCGACCGTCTCGCGAAAGCCCCGCGTCGTGCCCGTGATCACGCCGCTGAGGCCGAGATTGATTATGTCGAACCGCACCGAGATCGGATAGGGAGCCTCGTCGTCTTCATTGACTGCGCTCTCATCGGTGAAAATCCCGAACAGCGTGCCGACGAGCGGCGCATCGAGCGTCAGCGGCGCTGAAAACGACCCCGAAGACTCCGGCGTGATCCGAACCACGAGCCCAGGATCGCTGCTCCGGAAGGACGCCGCCCAAGCGACTTCGAGCGTCATCGCCGAAGCCGATGCGGCGGAGAGAGTGAAAGCCAAAAGGGCCGCGACAAGCGAGTGGAGCCGCATCGACCAGATCTCCGGCAGGCGCTCCGCAATTCGGAAAACGCCGGCGCTCTTTTAACAGTTTTTTTAGGACTTGTGAAGGACGTCGCCCCCTCGGCGGCGGCCAGACAGTCACCCGGCCCCTGGCGTCGCCGGTTCCGGCACGGGAAGCGGGGGCACGAGGAGCGTGTCTCCGGGCAGCAACGGATCATCCTGCGCAGCCTGAAGCTGAACCGCACCGTCGGCCCCGTGTCGGACGATGGTCCAGGCGCCGGGTGAGTCGGTGGACAGGGTCGGCAGATCCGGAGCCGATAGGGCGGCGGCCTCCCGCGCGGGACCAACCCGGGCGCGCGCATCGACAAGCTCGAGGCGGACCGCCTCGATTTCGGCGCCGATCTCCCGGTGGCGGTTGACGCCGAACGTGGCGATCTCGAGCGAAACCCGCTCAATCGCCAACTCGGCCTCCGCGATCTCGGCCGCGACCTCGAGCTCGGACCCCACCATCGCCGCAGCGGCGCGCTGGAGTTCGAGCACCTCGCCGCGTCTCCCCAGCCCGGCGGCCAGCAGGCGCTCGGCCTCTCCGAGACGCTCGCGGATCAGGCCGGCCTCGACGTCGATGGCGTCGAGGCGCCGGCGCAGCAGCGCCAATCGCTCTTCGTTGGATCCGCGCTGGAGTTGGAGCGACCTGTAGCGCGCGACGTCGAACTCGATGTTGCGGGCGGCGAGGTCTGACGTGTCCGCCCCTGTGACAGGGTCCTCGCCCCGCCCCAGCGCCTCGGCCGCGGCCAGCTGGTGCGCGAGCCGGGCCTCGCGCGCGGAGAGAGCGTCTATACGGGCGGCGAGCGCGGCATGGTGCTCGATCGCCCTGAGCGCCTGCACCGCGGGTCCGACGCCGTCGGCCGCCAGGCGTCTGCGCCCGCCGGCCAGGGCCGTGGCGTCGCGCACCGTAAGCTGCGGCCGCCACTGATAGGCGCCCGGACGGGCCGCCTCCCCCGCCACCACGACATCGCGCCGGCGCGTCACCGCGACAGTCACGACGGGTCGGGTGCTGAGCGCGAGCGCCGCGAGCCGCTCCGCCAACGCATGTTCGAGCGCCTCGGGGGAAAGCCCGGCGGCCGCGAGCCGCCCGGCGAGCGGCAGCGCGAGAACGCCGGCCTCGTCGAGCGTGTGCTCGCCGGAGAGGTCCGGCTGGCCGAGCACGGTGATGCGGACGGCCTCGCCGGGCGCGAGGGGCAGCGCCTCGGCTGCGCGAGAGCCGGGGGCCGCCAGCGCCAGCGCCAAGACCGCCGCGACGCGCAACAGGGTTCGGGCGCTGAGACGCCGTGCCGCCGTCAGGGTCATCTGCAACCTCCTCGACGTTCCGGATTCCATGGTATGAAGCTCCGACGGTCTTTTGGGAATGGTTTGGTGACTGCAGACGTGCCTCTGCACCAGCACTGGCGAGACGTGTACCGCCTCCGCTGGCTGGTCCTGCTGACGGCGGCGGCGGCCGGAGCGATCGCGCATTTCGTCAGCATCGCGATCACGCCGGTTTATGAAGCCAAGACAACCTTCTACCTCGCCACGAACGCCCCCTCCGCGGCCCTGTCCACGCCGGGCTCGTTCGAGCCGCCGGTGCCGCTGTTCCCGATGCCGGAGGAGAAGGCGGCCTCGCTCAACGTCGGCATCATCAAGGGGCGTGAGATCATGGGCGCGCTCGCCGCCGAGTTCGCGCACACCGACATGGCGACGCTGCGGCGCCGGCTGGACGTGGTGGTGAGCGGCGAGTTCATGATCGACGTCTTCGTGCGCGACCCCGATCCTGCGCTGGCGGCGGCCATCGCGGAGCGGGTGCCGTCGCTTTACGCCGGTTTCCACGAGGCCACGATGCGCCGCCGCGCGGAGGTCTCGGCCGCCGCTCTGGGCCGCCACCTCGAAGCCCTCCAGATCGAAGCCGCCGATCTCGACGCGGAGCGCGCCCGACTGCGCGCGGCTCTCGGCGCCGCGACGGGCGGCGGCGCCGTGACCCGGGCCGCGGAGACGCTCGATCTCGCACGCGAGCGATTGCGCGCGCACGACGCCGAGGCCGCGGCGATGGGCGCGCGCCTCGCCAGCCTTCGCGCCGCGCTCTCGCGTGAAGCGGCGGTGTACGAACTGCCCGACGCCGCGCCCGACGACGCGGCGCTGGAACGGCTTCGGGCGCAGGCGCTCGACCTGCGTCTGGAGCTCGCCTCGAGCGACGACGGTCCGGCGAGCCCGCGTCGGCTGGCTTTGGTCCAGCAGCTGGACGCGATCGAGGCGGAGACGGCCGCGGCCCAGGCCCCGGGAACGCTGCACGAGACCGTCCGCGCCGAACTCGCCACCACCGAGGCGGCGGCGGCGGGCCTCGACGCCGCACGGCCAGCGCTGCTCGAAGCGACGGCGCAGGCGGAGGCGGCGCTGACCGCGGCGTTCGACGGCTTCGCGGCGCTCGACGCCATCGATGCGGACCGCGCACGCCTCGATGCGAAGATCGCGGCCGCCCGCGTCAACCTTGAGGAAGCCGCGTTGCAGGCCGCTTACGCGTCCGCGCCGCTGGTGGTGGTGGAGCGGGCGACGCCGCCCGAACGGCCGGCCTTTCCGCTGCCGATGCTCAACGCCATCGTCGCCGCCGTCGCGGGGCTCCTGTTCGGCGTCTACTATGCGCTTTTGGTGGCCTATATCGAGCGCGCGCGGCTGCGGCGCGCGGCCGAGACGGCCGACGCCCCGCCGTTCACCCCTGAGGAACTGGCCGAGTTCAAGGCCCTCGCCGCGGGAGCGGCCCGTGTCTGAACCCGAACCAGGGCGTCATTGGCCGCCGCTCGACCCGGCGTCGCTCGCCGCTGTCCGGCTGGCGACCGCAGAAGCGCGCGACGCGCTGGAGACCTCGCTGGAAGGCGGGTCCAGAAGGGCGGCGACGTTGCTGCGCGGGTTTCAGCTCGTGCTGGGCGCGGTGGCGCTCGGGGCGCTCGCCGCGGGCATGTCGGTGTTCGGCGTGTTCATCGTGCTGAACCTCGTCTTTCACTACGCGCCGAGCTGACATGGAGCGCCGCGCCTATCTTGCGGTCCGCCGCATCGCCGCCGCCGCCGTGCGCCGGGAGGCCGGAACGGCGCTGCGATCAGGGCAGAGGCTGCACGGCGGCCTGTGGCGTTCGGCGGCCGACGATCGCCGGGCGCGCGCGCGCGCGGGCTGGGCGCGATTTCGCGTGCAGGTCGAGCTTCTGGTCCTGTGGTCATGCCTCGGCGGGCTCGGAGTCGCGCTGATGGCGCTCGCCGTCCTGATCGCCTGAGTCCGCCAGCCGGACGACCCCCTGTGCAAGGCCGAGCATCAGCCAGGTGTTGCCGTGGTCGAGATTGGGCTCCGACTGCATCAGCACCACGGTGGCGAGCATCACCATCAGCATCTGCTTGACGGCGGCCTGATGCGGGCCCGGGCGGAAGGCCGTCAGGATCAGCTGAGTGACCAGCGTTGCGATGATGGCCGCCAGCACCAGCGCTCCGCCGACCCCGTACTCCGTCGCCGCCTGCCCGAAGGCGTTGTGGACGGGCCGCCCCCAGAAGTTGCCGCTGAAGGAGGCGAAACCCTGCGGCCCCTCGCCGACCCATGGGTTGCGGTCCAGCTTGTCGATGCCGAGCGAAAACAGCGTGTGACGCTGGTCCACACCCTTGGCCACCCCGGCGTCGCCGAACGACAGGTCGTAGATCAGGTCGAGCAGGCCGGTGAAATAGGCGGCCACGAGCGCCGTAAGCCCCAACGCGACGAAGTGGATCAGCAGGTTCGGCCAGCGCAGCGGCAGGAACAGCGCGCCGATCGCGGCGGCGGCGAACATCGCCCCGAAGTTCCACGAGACGAGGATTCCGGCCCACAGAACGAAGAGCACGACCGCGTCGCGCAGCAACCATCGCTCGCTGAAACGCCAGAGCGCCAAGGGCGTGGCGAACAGCAGGAAGCTCGACAGGTGCTGGGCCGTGATGCAGAGGCCCGAGGCGCGCATCACGAACCCGATCGGCGTCGGCTTGAAGGCCGACTCCGGCGGCACGAGCAGGGTGAAATAGAAGACGCCGAAATAGGCGAGAGCGAACTGGACGATGGCGATGGCCGCGCTGATGACGGCCACCGCGATGTAGGCCGCCAGAGCAAAGCGCAGAACGCCCGGCGTGCGCAACAGGTCCACGATGAGAAAGCCCACGAGCACGGCCCTCACCAAGCCGAACATCCCTATGGTCCAGCGGCCCGGGCTTTGAACCATAAGGTGCAGCACGCCGAACAGGACGATGAGGAGCGACAGCAACAGGAGCGGAGAGACGGCGACCGGCCTGTCGGGGTCGAGGCCGCGGACGCCCACCCACAGGGCCAGCATGCCGAAGAACGCAAGGTCGAACAGGTCGAGCGGGCCGACGCCGATCCCGTTCGCCTGCGCAGTGGCGAAGACCAGCACGAAGAACGCCGTCTCGAACCGCGGCGTACGCGCCGCCAGCGCGAGCCCGGCTGCGACCACGAGGCCCAGCAGGGCGACGATCAGGGGCGCGGCCTGCAGCGGCGCTTCGCGCAGTCGCGTGATGCGCCAAAGCGCGGCGGGGGCCTGCGCCGACAGCCAGGGGTCCGCCACGACCAGCATGGCGGCCGCCAACGCGGCCACGGCGGCGCCTGCGGCCACCGCAAGGCCGCGCGCGGCGCCGCTCACGGCGCGAGCACGATCAGGTGGAGCGCGTAGGGCGCCACCGCGAAGCTGAGCCGGTCGCCCTCGACGCGCGGCGGCGCGCGATCGAGGCGTGCGGCGTCCGCCTGCATCGCCTCGGCCAGCCGGCGCGACGCCGGCTCGAACCAGATCGCGTCGGCGCGGGCGATGACCTCGGCGACGGCGCCCGTGGCGCGCGCCTTCGCGGCCCGGCCGTCGAGCCGCTCGCGCACCGAGGCGCCGTAGGCCTGCGCCACCGGGTCGCCCGCCGCCGCCTCAAGCGCGGCCATCGCCTCGGGCAGGCGTCGGCGGAGGAGAGCGTTGATCTCGGCGTCGATCGCCGCCAAGGCTCTCGGGTCCGCCGCTGACGCCTGATCTATCGCGCGGTGCGACAGCACCCGCAGCCCCTGGCGCGGCAGGCTCACCTCGACGGTTCCGCCCTGCCGCCACGGCTCCCGCGCGGCGAGCCCGGCGCGGACGGCGGCGCGCGTGCGGTCGAGCGCGGCGCGGGCCTCGGGCGAGACGTCGGGCGCCGGACCGTCGCGGAACAGGAAGCGCTCGAGCCGGTCGGCGCCCGCGGCGTTGACCTCCTGCAGCAGAGCCGGGTTCTCAAGGGCGGTCGGTTCGAAGGCGTCGCGCGCCAGCATCAGTTCGGTCGGGGGGAACGCCGCGACGAGCAGCGCTATCCGGTCGCCGTCGCGGAAGGCTGCGGCGTCGACGTGGGCGGTGTCGCTGGTGACGGCGAGCTTGCGGCCGCGCGCCGCCTCGGCGGCGAGCGCGAAGGCGTGGAACGCGGCGCGGGGCGCGCCGGCCGGCGTCAGCACTCCGCCCGAATAGCCTTCGCCGCCGGGGTCCACCATCATCTGGAAGGTCTGTCGGTCGATCCCCGCCCTGGCCATCGCGATCAGGGTGGCGCCGACATGGGCGGCGCCGGGAAAGGTCCCGTTCAGATCGCCCTCGGGATAGGGCGGCTCGGCCGCAATGTTCCATTCGGAGCAGATGATCTCGGCGTCCCGGTACCCCCTGGCGTCGAGCCAGCGGCGCGCCTCCTCGGCCACGCGGGCATGGTGGTTCGCGGGCACGCGGTAGAAGACATGATAGGTCAGCGCGTCAACCGGCAGACGGTCGAGGCCGACCTCAGGCGCCGGCGTGCGGGCCGCCAGGTCGAGGAAGCGCTCGACCCACCGGCCTCCCCCGGGGGCCCCGGCGGTCCAGTCCGACAGACTGGGGCCGGCGATCCGCGCGCCGGGGTCGGCGCGCCGCGCGCCGACGACGGTCGCCTTGTAGAGCTCGACGTAGTCCTCGACGCCGCCGCCGAACGCGTGGTCGGGCTCGTTCCAGACCTCGTAGATCGCGTCTACGCCGAGGTCGCGGAAATGGCGCACGACGTGTTCCGTGACCGCAGCCCAGCCCGCCGGATCGGCGAGGGCCGAACGCGCCCACGCCGGACCGTCGGCCAGCCGCGCCTCGGAGCGGTTGCGGGCGAGGAAGCGGGGCATCGCGTCGAGCGTGACGATCACCGTGCCGCCGGCCCGCGCCCGATCGGCGAGGAAGCCGTTGAGGGGATACTCGGCGAGCAGGCGCGGCAGGTCATCGACCCGCGTGGCCTTGGCCAGCACCTCCCACGCCAGCGCCGCGCGGACCGCGCCGCCTTCGCCTAGGTTGAGCAGGAGCGGCTCGGCGAGGCGCATCGCCTTCGGCGCGCGCCAGACGCCGCCGCCGAAGCGGAACACCGCCGGCGCGGGGCCGGTCTCGGCGCCCACTGTAAGTTTCGCCGCCGGCGCGGCGTCGGCGGCCGCCGCGGCCACGAACAGGGCGACCCCGATGACCGATAGCGCCAAGCCTCGCATCGTCATGTCGCCCTCCTTCCGCCGGCGGCCGCCGGCCAAAGCCGGCGGCCGAGTTCGACCCTAAGCACCGCGAGCCATATCGTCCACGCGCGGGCGAACAGGAAACCGGCGCCGATCGCTGCCGCGGCGGCGGACCCCGTCAGCGGCGCGACGCGGCGCACCGCCTCGGCCAGTTCCGACCGACCTGCGACCAGCACGCCAGCCGCCGCGCCTGCCCCGGCGACGGCCAGCGGCGGCCACAGCACGAGGCCGCCGACGACCAGCGCAGGCGCCAACGCCGAGAGGGCGAACTGGATCTTGAGCGACAGGGGTGTCCAGCTGTCGTGCCGGCGCTTGGCCGGGAACAGCTCGAAAACACGCATCCTGCCGATGGCCCTGGCGTGCTTCACGCGCAGGAACTCGATCCAGCCTGTCTGATGGGCGTGGGCGACCGGGGCCGTGTCCACGAATGCGATGCGATGGCCTGACCCGGTGAAGCGGTAAGCCATTTCGACATCCTCGGCCTGACGAAGCCGCTCGTCGAACCCGCCGACGCCGAGGAAGGCCTCGCGACGGAAGGCGCAGGCGGGGGCGGCGATGAAGTCCACCCCGTCCGACCCTGCCGAGCGCATGCCGACGTAGCGCGCGTCCACCTCCATCTGCACGATCCGGGGGACCACCCCGTCGTTGGCGGCGCGTATGGCGCCCATCACGCCGTCGAAGCGGCGGTCCGCGAGGGGCGCCAGCATGGTCGCCACCCAATGCGGCGGCGGCACGCAGTCGCTGTCGAGGAACAGGACGACCGCCCCGCGCGCCGCCCGCGCGCCCGCATTGCGCGCCGCGGCCGGCCCGCCGTTGGCCTGGGCGATCACCCGCACGCCGCGCGCCGCCGTGATGGCGGGGCCGTCGTCGCGCGACCCGTCGTCCACCACCAAGACGTCGAAAGGCGGGGCGCCCTGCTGCGCCGAGAGCGCGTCGAGGACCGCGCCGATCGTGGCGGCGTCATCGTAGAGCGGGATGACGACAGTGGCCGCCGGCGCGAAGTCGGGGTGGGTCATGGCGAAGGTTCCGATCGGGCGCCGAGCGCCGCGCCGCGCAGCACGGCGAGCGTCTGTGCGGCCGCGCGGTCCCAGCAGAAGGCCGACAGCCGCGCCCGTCCGCGCGCCGCGAGATCGAGCGCGAGCGCGTCGTCGAGCGCCACGGCCTCCAGTGCGTCTGCGAGGGCGGCCTCGTCGCCGGGCGGCACAAGCAGCGCGGCGTCGCCGGCGACCTCCGGCAGCGACGTCGCGGCGGCGGCGACGACAGGCGCGCCGTGGGCCATGGCTTCGAGCAGGACGAGGCCGAATCCCTCGGCGACTGACGGAAACGCGAAGGCCCGGCACGTGAGATAGAGCCGCTCGAGCGCGGCTTCGTCCACGAACCCGACGCGCTCGATCCGGGGTCCCGCCTCGGCGAGCAGCGGCGCGAGGTCGGCTGCGCCGTTGCCGTCGGGGCCCGCGATCACCAGCCGCACGTTCGCGGCGCGCAGCGCCTCGCTGCGCAGGAAGGCCCGCGCCAGCCCGTCGGCGTTCTTGCTCCGCTCGATCTTGCCGACGAAGAGCAGGAACGGCTCGCCGAGCGGACGCCGCCGTTCGCGCGGCGCGGGCCCGCCCTCGGGGATCACGTGGAGACGCGCCGCGGGCACGGCTGCGAACCGCCGCGCGTCGTTCGCCGTGAAGGCCGACACGGCGATCACCGCATCGGCGCGCCTCAGCGCCGCCCGGATCACCGGGCGCAGCAGCCGCGCCTTCAGCGCGCCGAACTTTTCCGGCGTGCGGAAGTGCAGCAGGTCGTGCGCGGTGACGACGCAGGGCCGTCTCAGCCCGGGCGTCCAGAGCATGTTCGGCAGGAAGACGACGTCGGGGCTGAGACGCGTCGCCAACGCGGGGAAGACCGCCGCCTGCCACAGCAGCCGCGGCGCCGGCCGGCGCGGCGCGGCGATCACGCGCCGCGTCAGGCGCGGCAAGCCTTCGAGCCTTGCGAACAGGCGCTGCCACGGCGCGTGGGCCAGAACGATCTCCGGTCCCTCCGGCATGGCCGCGAAACGCAGCAAAAGCGCCTCGAGATACCGATCGGGCCCGCGCGGCTCCGCATTGTCGTTGATCGCGTTCACGAGGACGCGCAGCGGCCGCGCTGAGGCGGGCGCGCTCACCGCGCCGCCCGCTCGGCCATGCGGTGCTCGGCCAGCGCCGCCAGCGCAAGACAGGTGGTGTGCTGGTTCGACAGCCCCTCAGGCGGCACGCCGCGCGCCGACCAGCCGCCATCGGGATTCTGCCGGTCGATCAGCATGGCGGTCCAGCCGGGTCGGCAAAGGTCGTCGCGCCCCATCCAGCGCAGCATCACGATGCGCTCGGCGAAGATGTCGCCGGCATATGGGGTTCGGCGGTTGGACCGCGCCATCGGCGCGGCGACGGGGGCCATCAGCGCGTCGAGGACGGGAGCCGGATAGGCGCCGCTGCGCTTCATCAGATCGGCCGCGACGACGATATGCGTGGCGCCGTAGCCGGCGCCGTCGTCGATGGCGGCGATGCGGCCGAGGAAGTCCGCGCCGGGGTCCCGCACGTCGGCCCAAACCGCCTCGATCATCATCAGCTCTATGGGCAGATACGGCCGTACCTCCATGATGTCCGGCAGGCGGCGGTGTTCGGGAGCGTCGGGGTCGTAGGTCGGATCGAACAGCCTCAGCGCCGGGTCGCGGATGGTGCGGCGGTAGCGCGCGATGCGATCCTCGACGAAGGCGAAGCGCGGCTCCGCCCCCCGCCGCCAGCTGCGCCACAGGATGTACAGGGCCGACATGGTCAGGTCCTGCTGGGGCGCGAACCACGCGACCCCGCGGGCGATCGCCGCATCCGCGCGCGCCATCCAAAGCCCGGGGTCGGCGGCGACGCGGGCCGCGGCGCGCGCCTGCACGGCAGGCGCCGCCAGCGGCTCCAGGCGCCGGCGCAGACCGAGGAGGATGCGGCGCGACAGGTTGCGGACGTTCATGCCGGCGCGTCCCGCAGCCGCCTGCGCAACGCCAGGAGAATGACGACCACGACCGCGAGTTTCGTGGCGACATCGGCGGCCGCGACCCCGGCGGCGCCGTAGGCGGGGATCGCGGCGACGGCGAGGGCGGTCTTGATCGCGACCTGCGCGAACGCCGCAAGGCCGAACATCCGCTGCGCGCCGAGGGGAAAGAGGATCAGCATGACCGGGTTCATGACAAGCGCGATCATCGACGAAGCGAAGAGCAGGTTCAGCGCCGACGCCGCGCCCGCGAAGCCGTCGCCGAGCAGCAGCGGCGCGAGCCATGGGCTGAGCAGAGGCAGCGCCAGCACCGGAGCGAGGGCGATCGGCGCCCGGCGCGCCCAGACGGCCAGAAAGGCGCGCATCTCGTCCCGCCCGGCGAAGCGCGCCACCCGCGGCAGCGCGGTGGTCACCAGCGCCTGGCTCACCACCCCGACCACGATGCACAGTTGCGCGGACGCAGCGTAGAAGGCGGTCTGCTCCGGCGTCGAGAGCCAGCCGAGCAGCAGCACGTCGACCCGTCCAGACACCACCGCCACGGCGGCGAGGGCCATCCAGCGGTTGATCGCGAACATCCGCGACGCGGCCGCGCGGTCCAGACCCGGCGCCGCGAGATAGGCCGGCCGGGCGAACAGCAGGGCGGCAGCAGCCGCCAGCGCGGCGGCTGCGGCCAGCAACTCCATCGCCGCCGCGGGCGAGGGGGACGCATAGTAGAAGGCCGGCGCGAGCAGTCCCACGCGCAGCGCGTTCTTCGCCGCGGCGGCGAGCGCGACGGCGGTGAACCGCTCCTGCACCTGCATGCCGCCGATGGCCGCGGTCGAGATCACGAGCAACGCGCCGGCCCAGCCGGCCAGCCGTAGCGCCCCGGCGCCTTCCGGTCCGAGATCGAGCGCCTGCGCGAGCGAAGGCGCGCCGATCCATACGGCCAGCGCGAAGCACAGGCCGCCCGCCGCCCGCATCCAGAAACCCGTCTTCAGAGCGCCCGCCCTCTCTGCCGGGCCTGTCTGCGCCGCAACCGTCACCACGCCGGCCGCCAGCACCGTGTCCACGAGCAGCTGCCCGAGGTCCATCACCGCGAGCGCCGGCGCGAGACGACCATAGCCCTCGGCTCCCAGACCGCGCGTGAGGAGCGCGAGCACCACGAAGCCGAGGCCGGCGCCAACCCCGTTCCCTGCGGCGACGCGCGCCGCCGGGCTGCCCGCCGCGCGCCCGAGCGCCGCGCCTACCCGGCGCAGGCGGATCGTGGCGGCGCTCATCGCGCGCGCTCCGCGACCATGGCGTCGAGCAGCGCGCGCTCGCGCTCCAGGACCGCGGTCCAGTCGTGCGCGGCGGCCGTCGCGAGCGCCGCCTTGGACATCGCGCGGTAGCGCTCGGGGTCGGCGACGAGCGCCCGCACGCCGCCCGCGATCGCGGCCGGATCGGCGGCGACGGCCAGCCCGGCGCCGGTCCGTGCGACGAGGTCGCCGGCCTCGCTGCCGGCGAGCGCGAGGCTCGGCAGACCCGCGGCCATGTATTCGAGGAGCTTGAGCGGCGCTGCGTAGATCCGCAGCGGCGCCGGTCGGAAGACGGACAGCCCTATCGCCGCGCCGTCGAGGGCGGCGGCGGCCTCGGCATGGGGCGCTTCGCCCGGCCAGCGGAAGGCGTCGCCGAGGCCAAATCCCGCGGCCCTCGCGAGCAGAAGAGCCCGGTAGGCGGGCGCGGCCGGACCGAGAACCAGCAACCGAGCAGGGAGATCCTGCGCCCGGAGCAGGGCGACGGCCTCCATCCCCTCCTCCACGCCGCTCCACTCGGCGACCCGGCCGAGAAAGATAACCTCGGGAAGCGGCCGCTCGCGCAGTCGCGCAGGGAAGGCCGAGGCGGCCACCCCGGTCGGCGACAGCGCCACGCGCGCGCCGGGCACGGCGCTGCGCAGCGCCGCCAGCCGCTCGCCGATGCAGAGGGTCAGATCGGCCCGGCGCGCCGCGCGCGCCTCCATCGCCGCGGCCCAGACACGCCGCAGCCCCGAGCGCATGAACCCCGGTTCGTAATCCCTGTCGACGTAGGCGTAAGCCGTCAGCCGGCCGGTCGCGCGCAGCATATCGGCGGCGGCTGCGGCCCACGGACCAAGAGCCTCGCACGCCGTTTCGCGGGCGGGCGGCGCGGCGCGCGCGGCGGCCAGCGTCAGCGCGACGACGCTCGCCATGTCGCGCAGGATGGCGAGGGCGTCGACCGCCACGCCCACCGCGCGCCGGACGGGGCCTGCGGCGGGGTCCGCCGCGAGCCGCTCCTGCGCGGCGCCTTCCGGCGCGTTCAGCATCGGATTCACGGCGACCCACGTCACGCGACCGTCTTGGCGCACGGTGCGCCCAGGCGCGAGCAGGTCGCGCCATGGATGGGTTCGCCGACCGCGGCGACGGTAGACCACCACCACGCGGTCGTAGCCGGCGCCGAGCGTGCCGACGAGATGGTGCTCGCGGTTGTTCGCCCGCCCCGCCACGTCGAGCGTCGTGATGATGAGAAGGCTGCGCCCGGCGCGTCCCGCGGCGGCGGCGGGATCAGGAGGCGCGGCGGGATCCGGGGCCGAGCGGGCTGGCGCCGGGCTCATGCTGCGACCCTGTCGTAGCATCCGGCCACGGCGGCGAGCATCCGCGCCGGGGTGTAGAGCGCCGCCGCGCGCGCGCGTCCGGCCGCGCCCATCCGGTCGGCGAGTTCCGGCTGGGCGAGCAGGGCGTCGAGCGCAGCCGCAAGGGCCAGCGGCTCAGGGGCCGCCGCGAGACCCGTCTCGCCTGGAGCCAGCCAGTCGAGCACGCCGCCGCGCGGCGTGGCGACGACAGGCCGGCCGAGCGCCATCGCCTCCACACCGGAGAGGCCGAAGCTTTCGGGGATGAGGGAAGGCGCCACCGCGACGCGCGCGGCGCAGAGAGCCGCGCGCACCCCGGCGCGGTCGGCCGCCCCCGCCATCCTGACGCGTCCGGCGAGATCGGGCGCCGCGATGCGCGCGGCGATCGTGTCGCGGAGCGGCCCGTCGCCGACGAGCACCAGCCGCGCCTCGGGCGTCCGCACCGCTGCGAAGGCTTCGAGCAGCAGCGCCGCGCCCTTGAGCGCATCAAGACGGCCGACGAACACGGCCGTCGGACCCGCGGCCGAAGGCGGCTCGACGCAGTGCGGCTCTTCCGCCCAGGCCACGCCGTGGGGCGCGATCAGCAGCCGGTCCTCCGGCGCGCCGGCAGCTTGCGCAAGCGCGCCGATGTAACGGCTGGGCGCGAGAAAGGCTGCGGCGCGCGCGAGCAGCCGCCGCCATACGGCCGTGCGCGCCGGCAGCGAGGCGAGACCCGCCGCGAACGCCCGAGGCCTGCCCTGCCCTGCGCAGAAACCCAGCCAGCAGCCGGGACCGACGCGCGCTTGGCAAGGGATCCGGCGCGGCCAGGTGAGCCGCGATCCCCCGGGGCAGAACGGCGCGACGTCGTGCAGCCCGACCACAAGCGGCGCCGCGTCGGCTGCGGCGTCCACCAGCGCCGGGCTCAGCGCGGTGAAGCCGAGATGCAGGTGGACGGCGCCGGCCGCCGCCGCGGCGGAAGACACCGCCCGCGCGGCCGCGTCGGGCCGGGCGTCTGCGGTGAAGCGCAGCGGGGCGGTCGCGTCGTCCGCCTCCGGCGCGGCCGGCTCGCCCGGCCGCGCGAGCCTGAGGCTGCGCATGCGCCAGCCATGGGCAGGCAGCCCGTCCCGCAGATCCTCGACATGGCGCCGCACGCCGCCGCCGCCGGGCGTCTTGTCGTGGACATGCAGCACGAGGCGGTCCATCCGGCGATCACACCTTCAGCGCCGCGGCGATTTCGGCGTGTCGTGACAGGGCGCACCGGTGGAAGGCCTCCGCCGCCCCGTCCCCGAGACCGCCGGAGACCGCGCGAAAGCGGTTCAGCGCCGCAGCCCCCGCCACGTAATCGGTCGTGGCGGTCTGGGAACGATACGCCGAGATCGCCGCGGCCTTGCGCCCGGCGACCGGCGCTATGTCGAGCAGGGCGTTGGCGAGACAGGGCGACCAGACCTCGTAGCCGAGGACGGGCGTGGCGGAAGGCAGCGCTGCGAGCCCCGCCGCCGCCGCGATTCGCGCGGCCACGGCGTGGTCGGCGTGGCGGTCCGCCGGAAACGGCGCGGCGATCAGGTCGGGCGGCCGCTTGCGCCAGTGCGCGCCGAGAGCCGTCGCGAGCCGCGCTTCGTCGCGCCACAACGCTGCGTCGGCGCCGTCGAACCATACCGCCTCCGCGCCGAGGACGGCGAGGGCCTCGGTCGCTTCGGCCGTTCGGGCGGCGCCGACGGCCGCCCTGCGCGCCGCCTGCGCGGCGGGGTCGAGGCCGCCGTCGCGCAGGGCTCGGTCGCCCTGCTCGCCCATGGTGAGAAACACGACCTCGGCGCTCCGGGCGGGGTCTGCGGCCCACAGCGCGAGAAGGCCGCCGCAGCCGATGCTCTCGTCGTCGGGATGCGGGGCCACCACCGAAAGCCTTCCGCGCGGCGGCAGGCTCAGTCTCTCGGGCGGCGCGAAGGTCTCGAAGAGGCCTGTCTCGGCCGCCAGCAGGCCGAGCCTCCATCGGGGGCGGAACCGACGCGCCGCCGCGCGCGCCGCGACGCGCCACAGGCGCGCCGCCCGTCGTGCGAACCAGGGCGACAGGCCGATCACCGGAGCACCCACACGCGACACGCCGACCCTCCGACCCCTACGGCCATTCGGACTGCCTTCCGGCCGCGGCGGTTCCGTGAGCGGCGCATGGTCACGCGCGAGTCGCATCGGGACGGTATCGCGGCTATTCCCCGCCGTGTAAGCCGGATCGGCGTGTCAAGTCACGTCATGTTTGGTCGCGCCGCGGCCTGCGCCAACCCAGCGCGGTCCGCCTCAGCAGAGGACGCCCGATGCCCAGCCGCCCTGCGGTTCACCGCCTGAAGACCTTCGCCGCCCGCGCCTGGCTGGCGGGCAGGCGCGTCGTCGAGCACTTTCGCCGCCCCGATGCGGTGGAGATGCAGATGGCCAATCTCCCGCGGGTCGAGGCGGGCGCCGGTCTCGCGGGCCGCGTCGCGATGGTCACCGGCGCAGGACAGGGGATCGGTCGCGTCGTGGCGCTGGCCTTCGCCGCGGAGGGCGCCCGCGTCGTGCTGGTGTCACGGTCCGCGGACAAGATCGCGGCCGTCGCCGACGAAGCGCGCAAGGCGGGCGGCGTAGCGCATCCGGTGGCCGGGGACGTGGCCGACCCGTCCGAGGCCGGACGCCTGCTCGACGCCGCCGAGGCGGCGTTCGGACCGGTTGACGTTCTGGTGAACAACGCGGGCGTCGGCGGGCCTTGGGGCAAGCCGTTCTGGGAGATCGAGCCCGAAGGATGGGCCGAGGCCATGGCCACGAACCTCGGCGGTCCGTTCCTGCTGGCGCGCGCGGCGGCCGCCCGGGCTTCGGCGGCGGGTCGTGGCCTGCGGATCATCAACGTCTCCAGCATCGCCACCGAAGGGGCCCACGCCAACATCGCCGCCTACGTCACCTCCAAGGCCGCGCTCGAGGCGCTGACCCGGCAGATGGCGCTCGACGCCGGGCGCGCCGGGATCGTCGCGGTCGCGGTCTCGCTCGACAGCGTCCAGACCGAGCGGAAGCGCGCGCATGACTGGGCGTCGACGGCGCTGTTGCCGCCGACCGAGGCGGTCGTGCCGGCCTTTCTGCACGCGGCCTCGGCGCCTGCCGCGGAGGTGCAGGGACGCACCATCGCCGCGTGGCGGTTCCGCGCCGATCCGGAGGCCGAGGCGCGCCTCGCGGGGCCGGCGGCCGGGCGGCGGCCCATCGCCTATCCGCCTTTCATCCACCGCGGCGTGGAGACCGCCCGCGACCCGGCGCGCTTCACCATCCTCGATCGGGCGGAGAACGCGTGGGGGACGTCGCCTGCGGTCGGCCCGGCGATGGCGCAGGCGGCGTCGAAGCTGCCGCTCGCCTACTATCCGGAGGAACGCCACGACGGCCTCGTCGCCGCCTTGTCGACGCATCTTGGGTTGCCGCCGACGTGCTTCGCGGTCGGCCCCGGATCGTGGGAGGTGCTGTCGCGCCTGGTAGGCCTCTTGGTGAAGCCTGGCGAGGAAGTCGTGTCGAACGCGCCCGGCTGGTTCGGTTTCAACCTCGTTTGCGACCAGCAGGGAGCGCGGCGGTCGATGGCTCCGTTCGATCTCGGCGAGACCTCGAACCGCCCCGGGCACAACCTGCGCGGCCTGCTCGACCGGATCGGGCCGATGACGCGCCTGGTCTATCTCATCCATCCGGCCAATCCGGAGGGCGTGGCCTTGCAAGCCTCGGAGATGCGCGAATTTCTCGCGGAGATCCCGCCGCGGCTGCCGGTCGTCGTGGACGAGGCCTACATCGAGTACGCGGAGGGCGAGGATCTCTTCGACACCGTCGCCGCCGTCCGCGACGGCGATCGCACCGTGATCGGCCTGCGCACCTTCTCGAAGTTCTACGGACTGGCGGGGGCGCGCGTCGGCTACGCGTATGCGAAGCCCGAGGTGGCCGACCTGATCCGTCGGCAGGAGAAGATTTTCAGCCTGGCGTCCGTCTCCGAGGCCGCGGCGGTCGCGGCGCTGCGCGACCGCGAGCATGCGGGGATGATCCGCGCGGCTTTCCTTTCGGAGCGGCGGCGGCTGACCGCGGCGCTGGCCGAGCGCGGGCTCGCACCGCTTCCCTCGCAGGCGCCCTATGTCCTGGCGAGGCGGCCAAAGGGCGCCGAAGCGATGTTCGATATGCTGGAGAACAACGGTCTCTACATCGCGCGCTACGCCTTTCACGGGGACCGCTACATCATGTTCCCCGTTGGACGGCCGGAGGCCACCGACCGCATGCTCTCGACGCTGGATGCGATAGGCCGCAAAGAATCGCATTAATCGGCGGTATATTCATGATACGCTCAAGGAGATTTTGATAGCGCCAGCCGTCTGCGCCGTGGTCGAGCTGGAAGACTGGTTTTCGGGTGCGCGCAATGACGTTCGTTTCGGAAGCTCAACCGGCGAAACTCGCAGAGGTGGCGCCTGCACAACTGCCGGTTGTTTTTCCCAACTGCCATTCGCCCTCAGGTTTCTCAACGCGGATGAAGTTCGTCATCGAATGGCTCATCGCGTTGTTCGCGGTGATCCTCTTCCTGCCGATGCTCCTGCTGATCGCCGTCCTCGTCCGCCTCGAGAGCAAAGGACCCGCGCTGTTCGTCCAGCCGCGCTACGGCAGGGGCGGAAAGCCGTTTCCGGCGTTCAAGTTCCGTTCCATGCGGATCGAGACGTGCGACCCTGCGGGCGGCGTCCAGACGCGCCGCCACGATTCGCGCGTCACGCAGATCGGGCGCGTTCTGCGCCAGACTTCCCTGGACGAGTTGCCGCAGCTGTTCAACGTCCTGCGCGGCGAGATGGCCCTTGTCGGGCCGCGCGCCCACCCCGTGGGGATGCGCATAGACGGGCGCCTTTGCGAACAGGTCGATCCGCGCTACCACGACCGTCATGTCGTGCGTCCCGGCATCACCGGGTGGGCGCAGGTCAGCGGGTCGCGGGGGCCCGTCGATACGGTGGAGCAGCTGAAGGTGCGGCTGGACCTCGACGCCGAGTACCTCGCCCGCTGGTCTATCGGCCGCGACTTGCTGATCCTCGCGCGGACGGTCGCCGTGTGCCTGAGCGGCGACAAGGCCTACTGATGGACGCCGCCGCGCCGGCCGATCAGGCGCTCGTCCTGCACGGCGAAGCGCTGGCGGCGCAAGCGCCGGCTTGGGCGAGCCTCGTGGAGCGGACGGCCGACGCCACCCTGTTCGCCGGCCCGGCCTTCCAGTTGGCCTTGCGCCGCGCCTTCGCGCCGGACGATCCGGCCGAAGCGGTGGCCCTGTGGCGCGGCGGCGATCTGGCGGGGTTGACGCCGCTCGCCCGGCGCAGGCTGGCCTACGGGCCGTCCCGCCTGCGCGAGCTCGGCTTTCTCCGGTGCGCCCATACCCTGCGCAACCACCTTCTTCATCCACCCGACCTGGCTGGGACGAAGGCCTTCCTCACCGGGGCCGAAGCGCTCGGCGGCTGGGACGTCCTGTTTCTCGAGAACGTGTCGCCCGAAGCCGGAGCGCGGGTGACGACCGCGGCCGAAGCTCTCGGCCTCGCGGGCGACGCGCCCGAACAGGCCCGCACGCTGCTCCATGCCGACATCGCCAGCGGCTGGGAGGCCTATCTGGCCTCGCGGTCGGGCGAGCACCGCCGCCAGCTCAAGAAACGGCGCCGCGCCCTCGAAGCGGCGGGACGCCTCGTGATCGAGCGGCTGGAAGGCGAAGCCCTTCGGGCGGCCACGCCCGACTGGCGCGCGGTTCTCTCCGCCAGCTGGCAGGCGGGCGATCCTTCCACCGCCAGCGGACCGCAGGATTTGCGTTTTCTCGATCTCACGGCCGACATCGGCGCGCTCTGGCTGCTCCGGCTCGACGGTCGTCCGCTGGCCGCCCTGCGGATGCTCGAGGACCGCCGCGCCGCCTACGTCCACACGATGCACTTCGTGCAGGCCGCGCGCGACCTCGCGCCGGGCGTCGTGCTGTTCGAGGCCATGATGGCCGACGCGGCGGCGCGCGGGCTGCCGAGGGTCGACTTCAACGGCCACACGCCCTTTTTCGCGCGGTGGGCGACGGGCGAGACACGGCAGGTGCAGATGCGCGTCTACGCCCGCGGCCTCCGCGGTCAGGCAGCGTGGATGGCCCGCCGCGTGCGTCGGCGCGCAAGCCGCGCGGCGCGGAGCGTTGGCGCCGATGCCGCGTGAACCCGGCGTCGGGCTTTCGGTTCCTGCGGCGCACTGCCCGCTCCATGTCCACCCGGTGTTCCGCGCCACGCTTTCGGCGCTGTTCGGCGCCGGCGTGCGGATGTTCGATCTGGCGCCGGCGGCGGGACCGGCCGCTCTGATGCCGATGATGGCGACCTCGGTGCGACGCCCCCCCGCGCTTGCGCCCCGCTTCGATCTCCACCCGGGAGACGCCGCTTTCGTCGCACGCCGCCCGCGGTTCAGGCTGCCCCCGCTACGGCAGGTCTCGCCGCCGGTGGCGCTCGAGGCGGGCAATCTTCGCGGCGGACTGCTGGTGGAGGGCGGAGACCGACCGACCGCGGCCGCCGGCCTGCTGGCGGCCCTCGCGGCGCGGCCGGACTGGGACTTCGCGGTGCTGCCCACCCCCCTGCCCGACGCTCTTGCATGGACCTCCGCGGCGGATGCGGCGGGGTTGCCGTGGGTGCTGCGGCGCACGGGACGGACCTACCACTACCGCGACGCCCCGCCCGACTGGGACGGCGTGCTGACGGCGGCTTCCCGGAACCTGCGCCGCAACGCGCAACGCATCCCGAAGCGCCTCGCAGAGGCGCGACTCGAGGTGCGTCTGCGCGAAGGCGCCGAAGGGCTGGCGCCGCTGCGCGCCGTCGCCGAAGCGAGCTGGAAGACCGGCGCGTTCCGCGACGCCCCGGTGCGCGTGCCGTTCACGGCGCGGCAGGAGGCGCTCCACGCAGCCCTCGCCGCCGATCGGCGACTCCGGGTCGCCGTGTTCACGCTCGAGCAGGCGGGCCGACCGCTGGCCGCAATGCACTGGATCCTTTGCGGCGACGCGCTTTGCGCAGGTCTGACCTTCCACGCGCCGGAGGCCCGCGCCCTCTCGCCGGGTCACGCGCTGATGGAGGCGAGCTTCCGCTGGGCGCTGGCCGCCGGCGCACGGCGGGTGGATTTCAACGCGACGGACGGATGGCTCGCCGACTACGCCGACCGCACGGTGACGTTCGGCGCACTGCTCTTGCTGCGGCGCGGCCCGCTCGGCGCCCTGCTCGCGCGTCTCGCGCGCATGGCCGACCCCGGAATCGGCCCTCCCCCGGCCGTTGTCGCGGAGGAGGAATGAAACTTGCGCCGCGCCTCCTGCCCCTCGACGCCGACGGGCGGCCCGCCGATCCGGCGGCCGCCGCCGCGTGGGACCGGCTCGCGCGCGGCGCAGGCGTCGGCGCCCTGTTCGCGACGCCCGCCTTCGCATCGGCTTTCGTCGCCGAGTTCGGCGACCGTGGGCGGCTCGACCTGCTCGCCCTTGAGGATTCGGCCGGGCGACCACGGGGCTTTGCGCCGCTGATGCGGTGCCGCGTCCGACGCGGCCCGACGCTGGCGCCGAGGCACGACTATCTCGCAGGCGACGTGGCGTTGCTGCGTCGGCCGGGTCGCCGGATGCTGCCGCTGCGGCAGGCGAGCCCGCTGCTTGGCCTGGAGGCCATGGCGATGCGCGCTGCGGTCCTGGCCGAGCCGGATGACGAGGCCGACGCCTGGCGCGCCCTCCCCGCCGGCTTCGCAGCCGCGAGGGGGTGGGACGTCGCGGTGTTGCCGGTGGAGGCCTCGCGGATACTGGACCTCTCGGCCTCGGCGCGGGAGGCGGGGCTGATCGCGCTCGTGCACCCGCTCGAGCGGCCGATGCGCGCCATCCGCAGGGTGCGCCCCTCCGCCGAGATCGTGGCCGGGGGATCGGGCAAATTCCGCCAGAACGTCCGACGGGCGGAGAAGTTCGCCGACACCTGCGGCTGGCGCTTCGAGACGCGCGCCGGGTCGAGGGTCGCGGCTGATTACGAGGCCTTCGCCGCCGTGGCTGAAACGAGCTGGAAGGAGGACGTCGCGGCCGACCGCGCGATCAGCGAGGCCGTCGTGGTGCCTTACGCCGGGCCGCAGCGCCGTTTCGTCGAACGCCTGTTCGGGTCCGGCGGGCCGGAACCGGTGCTCGTCACGGCGCGGCGGGGGACGCAGATCGGGGCGGCGATCCTCGGCGCGCGAACCGGCCCGACGCTGACGCTGCTGCTGCTGTTCCAGAACGCCGAGGCCGGGCGCGAAAGCCTCGGCAGGCTTGTGCTGCATCGCATCATCGACTGGGCCGCGCAGCAGGGCGTGCGGACCATCGACATGAATTCGAACGCAGGCTGGACCGAACGCTACGCGGACGACGCGCCTGTTCTGCACAACCTCGTGCTCTTGCGGCGTGATCCGATCGGCTGGGCCCTCGCGGCCATCGGACGCATGCGGGGCGGTTTGCGATGAGCGGGCCACAGGGCCTGCGCGCCGACGTCGCATCGCTGGCCGAAGCGCTGGCCGAGCCGCAGCTCGCCGCCTGCGCCGACGCCTGGGCGGGGAGCGACCCGACGCGGTCGGCGAAGTGGATCGCCGCATGGCACGAGTGCTTCGCCGATCCGACGCGGGATCCGTGTCTCGTGGTCCGCACGGCCGCCGGAGAACCCGCAGGGCTGCTGCCGCTCGTGCGCCGCCGGCTCGGACCCGGTGGGCTGGTCAGGGCGCTATGGACAGGGGCCAACGGACAGTCCCAGCGCGCGGCCTTCCTGTGCCCCGGCGGCGCCGAGGCGGCGACAGCCGAGGCCTGCGTCGATGCGATGGCGGCGATGCCCGGCTGGGACTTCGCACGGCTCCAGGGTCTTTCGGCCGCCGCCGCCGACGCCTTCCTCGACGCCGCGGCGAAAGTCCGGATGACCGCCGCGGTGGAGCACCGGTTCGAGCATGCCTTCGTGCGGACGGACGGTCCGGTCGAAGCCTATGAGGCCGCGCGCAGCCGTGACACCGTGCGCCGCAAGGAGCGGCTCGCCCGCGCGCTGGCGCGGGAGGGCGCGGTGACCATGCGGATGATCGACGCCCCGCCCGCAACCGTGGCCGAGGCGCTGGAGGCGCACATGGCCGCGGAGAAGACAAGCTGGAAGGCCTCGGGGGGCGAACTTCTGACCGCACGCGCCGAGATCGCCGCCTTCTATCGGACCCTCGCCCGGCGCTTCGGGGCGGAGGGCGCTTTCGTGCTGGCCCAGATGCGGATCGACGGGCGTCTGGTGGCCGGCATCATCGGGCTGCGCGGCGGCGGCGGTCTCGTCGGGCTGAAGATCTTTCACGATTCGGCCTTCGACCGGTTCTCGCCGGGCTGGTTGATGATGCGCCACTGGGTCCGCTTCGGCTTCTCCGACCCCGCCGTTCGGCGCCTCGACTTCTACACGCCGCCATCGCGCGCGCGCCATTTCGCCGAAGGCGCCGAACCCCATGCCGACCTCACGCTCTGGCGGCCGGGGCTGCGCGGCGCCGCGATCCGCCTCGCCCGCGACGCGACCCGCATGCTGCGCGGACGGCGCGGCGCGGAGTCGGGGCGGGCCGCATGATCGAGACCGGAACCTGTCCCGGCTGCGGCAAGCGCGGCGCCCGCCGGCTCTACGCCGTGTCCAGCGGCGCGAACGACGCGGCCGCCGACGGCTACCGCCGCCACATCCCCGAGCACGCGCCGGGCGCGCCGCGCATCACGATGACGATGCGGCTGCGCCGACGGCGCCGGCTGCCGCATCGAATGCCCCGGTTCGCAGAGGTCGAACTCGCGCGCCTCTACGACCCCATCTACGAAAGGCTGCGGTCGCAATATGAGCCCCGATGGCGACCTGCCGACCATGTCGCGCCCGCTTCCGAGGCTCGGCGGCCTTCGCTGGCGGCTGCGACGCCGGGCGCGCACGGCGCACAGGCGCGGTCGGCGCTCGACGACGGCGGCGGCCCCGTGGCCCTCATCCCCCGTCGCCGCGACTTGGGCGCGCCGCCGTCTGCGACACGGGAGGCGGCGCCCGCGCGCCGGGCGTATCGGATGTCGCGGGGCCCGCGGATGGTGCGCCATGGGACGGGGTGCTGCGCATGCGCATGCTGGAGCACCTGACCGAACCGCCGCCGACCCTCGGACGGCTGCGCGCCGCGCTCGCGCCGGACGGGGTGGTCCATGTCGAAACTCCCCGCGAAGGGCCGCCCGCCATGTGGCGGCGCCGCGGAGTCGGTGAGCACGTTAAGCTCTTCACGACCGCCGCGCTGCGCCACATGGCGGGCGGCCGGCCGACCAAATGTCCGAGCCGCTTGTGGTCCGGCGCGAGGTCTGCGGGGTGTGGCGCGTCACGGCGCTGTGCGCCGTCCTTCGCCCCGCGCGTTCATCGGATCGGCCGCCGCTTCCAGCCTGGGCGCCGCCGCCCATGGGAACAGCCGCGGCAGCGGGGCGCAGCTCCGCCCGGCGTCTGCGCGCGAAGCCAGGGCTCGCCCCGGCGCGGAGGCCGCCATGAAGGGCCCCGTCAAACAGCGCCGTCGGACTTCGGCTCCGCCGCGCTTGGCTGACCGCCGCTGCGGCTTGGGCCGCCCCCTTCGAGCAGCCGTTGTTCGAAATACTCGATGGTGCGCATGAGGCCGGTCTCCAGCGGCACGGTCGGCTGCCAGTCGAGCAGGCGGCGGGCCAGCGACGTGTCGGGCTTGCGCTGCAGAGGATCGTTCTCTGGTCGCTCGCGGTAGACGATGGGCGAGCGGGAGCCGGTGAGGCGCAGGATGGTTTCAGCCAGCTCGTTGATCGAGATTTCGTGCGGGTTGCCGACGTTCACCGGGCCGGTCACGTCCGGCGGGCTCGCCATCAGCCGGATCATGGCCTCGATCAGATCGTCGACGTAGCAGAACGACCTCGTCTGGGCGCCGTCTCCGAAGATCGTGATCGGCTCGCCGCAAAGCGCCTGAACCACGAAGTTCGACACGACGCGACCATCGTTCGGGTGCATGCGCGGACCATAGGTGTTGAAGATGCGCAGCACCTTGATCTCCATCTTGTGCTGGCGATGGTAGTCGAAAAACAGCGTTTCAGCGCAGCGTTTTCCTTCATCGTAGCAGGAGCGCGGCCCGATGGGGTTGACGTTGCCCCAGTAGTCCTCCCGTTGAGGATGAACTGTCGGGTCGCCGTACACCTCAGAGGTCGAGGCTTGCAGGATCCGCGCTCGGGTGCGCTTGGCCAGGCCGAGCATGTTGATCGCGCCATGGACGCTGGTCTTGGTCGTCTGGACTGGATCGAACTGATAGTGAACGGGCGAGGCGGGGCACGCCATGTTGTAGATCTGGTCCACCTCGACGTAGAGCGGAAAAGTCACGTCGTGACGGATGAGCTCGAAGCGCGGATGGCCGAGCAGGGGCGCGAGGTTGCACCGGCGCCCGGTGAAGAAATTGTCCACGGCGAGAACGTCGTGGCCCGCGTCGATCAGTCGTTCACAGAGATGGCTGCCGAGGAAACCGGCGGCGCCGGTCACGAGAACACGCTGACTGACGAGGCGCTGCGCCTGCATGCATCACACACGAGATAAAGCGCGCCGATTAGGCGCGTCGGAAGGGACCGCCACGCCACGATGGGGCAAAAGGTCTTCACACGCAAACGAAATTCGTGTCGGCTTCGATACATGTAGCTCCGCGCGAAAGTAACTCCTACCTGCGGTTGTGCGGCGGCTGGGGTCTTCGGCCAGGAAGACCGAGACGGGAGCGGTGACCAGCCGCAACTCGGCGCGCAAGGTCCTCCCCTGTGGCGAGACCACCTTCGCGTGCGAGCGGCCTGAGACGCCGATGCAGAAGCCCGGCGCCTTCGTCGGGCGGCTCGACGCGATGCTGGCGGCCAACGGGAAGCGCGCGAAGCGGCGCCGTTTCCGGCTGACGCGGGTCTTCGACGATATGCGTCGGAAAGGGTGCGGGCTCGGTTATGTTGCGGTCCGGCGCTATGCGCAGCGCTGGCCATGGCGGCGTCGCTTGGGCCTTCGCCCCTTCACCGGGTCGTGTCCCCGGTGATTCTCTAATCGCCTGTGTCAACGCTGACGCTCCTGGTGGTGGTGGCGTGGAGTTG
>RECW01000178.1 GCA_007693835.1 Paracoccaceae bacterium
CCATCCGCCCAGGCTTGGGCGGGGCGTTTCGGGACGCGCCGGGCCTTCGCCCCTCGTCAGGCTGCTTCGTCCCGTGAAGGGCGTGGCGATCCTCGCCGCGCCGTGCGCATCGTCGCGAGCCCCCGAGCGGCAGGCGCGGGCCGAAACGGAGGCCTTCAACCGCCGCGCCCCCGCCCACCGTGGGCCACGTCGAGCGCGCGCCTGGCGAAGCGGCGCGCCAGCGGGGCGAGGGCGGCGGCGGCCGGGTCGGCCGCGGTGCCTGACTTCGCCCGGTCCGCGATGCCGACGAAGATCACCGCGAAACGGTAGAGGGCGAAGGCTTCGTGGAAGGCCGACAGCGCCGCGTCGAACGGCGCGCCCGCCATGTAGCGCGCGACGAACTCGTCCCTGGTCGGCAGGCCGAGGGCGTCGAGATCATGGCCGAGGAGACCGCCGTACTCGTCGGGCGCCGTGCGCCACGGCATGGCGCAGAAACCGAGATCGGCCAACGGATGGCCGAGCGTCGACAGCTCCCAGTCGAGAATCGCGACGACGCGCGGCTCGGTCGGATGGAACATGAGATTGCCGAGCCGGAAATCGCCGTGACAGAGCGCCGTCAGCCCGTCGTCGGGCGGCATGGCGGCGCGCAACCAGTCGAAGAGCGCCTCGATCTCCGGCGCGCGGCCAGAGGGCGATGCGCGATACTGCCTGTCCCACCGCGAAAGCTGCCTCTCGAAATAGGCGCCCGGCCGGCCGAAATCACCGAGGCCGACCGCCTCGGGCCGTATGCGGTGCAGCGCCGCGAGCGTGTCGGCGACCGCCATCCAGACAGGCCGGCGCTGCTCGCGCGGCAACTCCGTCAGCGCCGTGTCGGTGAAGATGCGCCCCTCGACCCGCTCCATCAGGTAGAACGGCGTCCCGAGCACATCGGCCTCGGGGTGAAAATGCACAGGGCGCGGGACTGGCGCTTCGGTCGGAAACAGCGCCTCGAGGACGCGATGCTCCCTGTCCACAGCATGCGCCCCGGGCAGGATCGCACCGGCGGGCTGCTTTCTCAGCACCAGCCGCAACGCCCGCCAGTCCAGGAGATAGGTGGGGTTGGACTGCCCCCCGCCGATGCGCGCCAGCGCATAGCGCCCGTCGTCCGGGCCGAACCGCCTCGCCAGAAACCGGCCAAGGGAATCGGGATCGAAATCCAGAGCGCCCGTGACGCGCGGGCCGCTCATGAAGCGGCGAGCGTGAAGCAGGGCCACGCCGGGCGCCACGCGCCGAGACGGCTCGGGCGTGGCGTCGTCCCATCGCGACGGAAGCCGTGGGCGTCGATCGTCGTCGCCACCTGCCGCACGAGACGCCGCCACGGATCGTCCGGATGTTTTCTCAGCATTCCGACCGCCGGAGGAGACTGTCGCCCGCAACGGAGCGTAACCCGCGCGCGGCGCGCTCGGCCAGCGCTTCGTCAGGTGCGCGCCGCCGTCGACGCCGCGGCGGCCGTCAACACCGCCCATGAAGCCCCCCGGCGCTGCGGACGCGGAATGGCTGCGCGCTCGCGGCGCTTTGCGGGGTCAGGGCCGCGGGCGCGCCGGCTGGCCGCTGACGATGGTGGTCGATGCGCGCCGCGCTCGCGGCTCAGCCTGACTGGCGACGGCGGGATCGGCCGCGGGGCCGGAGCGGCCCTGCTCACCGCCGCTCTTGGCCCGAAGCGCCCCTTGGCGCGCGTCACGACCGATAATCCGCGTTGATCGCCACGTAGCGGGCGGTCAGGTCGCAGGTCCAGACGGTGGCCGACGCGTCGCCGACGCCGACGTCGACGACGATTTCGAGCTCGGCGCGCTTCATGTAGGCCGCGCCGTCGGCCTCGCGATAGCCCGGCGCGACCCAGCCGTTCTCGGCGACCAGGATGTCGCCGAAGCGGATCGAGAGGCGGTCGCGGTCGGCGGCCTCGCCCGACTTGCCGACCGCCATCACGATGCGGCCCCAGTTGGGGTCCTCGCCCGCGAGCGCGGTCTTCACGAGGGGCGAGTTGGCGATGGAGAGGCCGATGCGGCGGGCGGCGCGCTCGCTCTCGGCGCCGGTGACGGTGACGGCGGCGAACTTCGTCGCCCCCTCCCCGTCCTTGACCACGAGGTGGGCCAGGTCGCGCAGCACAGAGGCCAGAGCCTCGCGGAACGCGGGCAGCCGCGGGTCGGCGGTGGTCTCGATCGGCGGGGCGCCGCTTGCGCCGGTGGCGGCCAGCAGCAGCGTGTCGGAGGTCGAGGTGTCGCCGTCGACGGTGATGGCGTTGAAGCTGCGGTCGGCCTCCTCGGCGAGCAGTTTCTGCAGCAGCGGCTCGGCCACGGCGGCGTCGGTGAAGACGAAGGCGAGCATGGTCGCCATGTCGGGCGCGATCATGCCCGACCCCTTGGCGAAGCCCGCGATCCGCACGTCCACGCCGTCGATCTCGACCACGGCGCCGGCGCCCTTGGGGAAGGTGTCGGTGGTCATGATCGCGCGGGCGGCGTGCTCCCAGTCGCCGGCGGCGAGACCGGCGGCAAGCTGGGCCTCGACGGCGACGATGCGCTCGACCGGCAAGGGTTCGCCGATGACCCCGGTGGAGGCGACGAAGACGCCCTGCTTCTCGCCGCCGACGGCGCGGGCGCCGGAGGCGGCCATGCGTTCGGCGCCCTCGGCGCCGTTGCGTCCGGTGAAGGCGTTGGCGTTGCCGGCGTTGGCGAGGAAGGCGAGCGGGCCGTCGGGACGCTCGCCCGCGCGCCGCTCGGCCAGCCGCGCCTCGCACCAGAGGACGGGCGCGGCGCGGGTGCGGGAGGTGGTGAAGACGCCGGCGACGGCCGAACCGGGCGCGATCTCGGCCAGCATCACGTCGAGCCGGCCCTGATAACGGACCCCCGCCGCGGCGGCCGCGAGGCGGACGCCGCGCACGGCCGGCAAAGTCGGGAAGCGCTCGGGCGCGAACGGCGACCCCTGATCTATGCGGGCCATGGCGCGGGCCTCAGGGGAAGGCGACGAGGCTGTCGTCGCGGAGCGACGCGATGCCCGGTCGATCCTCGGCGATCTCTACGGTCTTGCCGTCGCGCAGCGCCCCCATCGTCTCCTGCAGCACGGCGCTGCTGAGCTCCTGCGCCAACTGGTTCTCGACTTCCTCGAACGGCGGCACCGGGCGCTCGCGCCGGTCGGTGACGCGAATCAGGTGCCAGCCGAACTGGGTCTCGACCGGGCCGATGGTCGCGCCGACTTCAGCCGCATAGGCCGCGTCGGCGAACTCGGCCACCATCATGTCGCGGGTGAAGAAGCCGAGGTCGCCGCCCTGAAACCGCGTGCCGTCGGTGCCGTGCTCGACGGCGAGGTCGGCGAAGTCGGCCCCCGCCTCGATTTGCGCGAGCAGGTCGGCGGCCTTCTCCTCGCTGTCGACGAGGATGTGGCTGGCGCGCACCTCCTGCGGCGGCGGGGCGTTCACGAAGCGCTCCTCGTAGGCCGCGCGGAGGGTCTCCTCGGTCAGCGCCTCGGCCATCACGCGGCGCATCTGCATCTCGGCGAGCAGGTTCAGGCGCTGCATGGCGAGCAGGCGCGCCACCGTCGGATCGTCGGCGACGCCGTCGGCCTCCGCGGCCCTGGCGAGCAGCGTCTGGTCGATAAGCTGCTGGCGGATGCCGTCGTAGAGCGCTTCGTCGGGCAGCATCTGGAACTGCTGCGGCAGCTCGGCGCGCACCGCGACGATGTCGCCGAGGGTGATCGCGCGGCCTTCGACGGTCGCGACCACGGTGTCGGCTCCTTCGGCGACGGCCGCGCCGGCGACGAGCGCGACGGCGACCGCGCCGCAGACGGAAGAGAAGCGCATGAAACCTCCAGATGGGGCGCGCGGCCCCGCGTTCGTCCGGGCGCTCGCGTTGACTCGGCGCCGCCCGCCGCTTACCTGTCGGCGCGCAGCGACGCGCGCCGTCCGCGGCCGCCCTGACTTATGACGCCGCTCCGCGCGCGGCAAGCGCGCCGGCGGAGGCCCGCGGCGCGATAGGGGGTTTCGGATGCTCGGCGTATTGGCCCGCAAGGTTCTCGGCACGGCGAACGACCGCAAGATCAAGCCGAAATGGCGCGTGGTCGAGCGGATCAACGCGCTCGAGCCGCAGATGGCCGCCCTTTCCGACGAGGACTTGCGCGGCAAGACGGAGGCATACCGCGCGCGGCTGGCGAAGGGCGAGACGCTCGACGCGCTGCTGCCGGAAGCCTTCGCCACCGTCCGCGAAGCCGCGAAACGCGCCATCGGCCTGCGCCCCTTCGACGTGCAGCTCGTCGGCGGCATGATCCTCCACGAAGGCCGCATCTCCGAGATGAAGACCGGCGAGGGCAAGACGCTGGTCGCCACCCTGCCCGTCTATCTCAACGCGCTCACCGGCAAGGGCGTGCATGTCGTGACGGTCAACGACTACCTCGCCCGCCGCGACGCCGAGTGGATGGGCAAGGTCTACGCCTTCCTCGGCCTCAGCACCGGCGTGGTGGTGCCGGGGGTGGACGACGCGGCGCGCAAGCGCGCCTACGCCTGCGACGTGACCTACGCCACCAACAACGAGCTCGGCTTCGACTACCTGCGCGACAACATGAAGTTCCGGCTGGAGGACATGGTCCAGCGCGGCCACGCCTTCGCCATCGTGGACGAGGTCGACTCGATCCTGATCGACGAGGCGCGCACGCCGCTGATCATCTCGGGCCCCACGCAGGACCAGTCGGCGCTCTACATCGCCATCGACAAGCTGATGCCGTCGCTCGCGCCCGAGCACTACGAGATCGACGAGAAGCAGCGCACGGCGACGCTGACCGAGGACGGCAACGAGTTCGTCGAGGAGAAGCTGCGCGAGGCCGGCTTCCTGAAAGGTCAGGCGACGCTCTACGACCCCGAGAACGTCTCGCTGGTGCACCACGTCAACCAGGCGCTGCGCGCGCACCGGATGTTCCAGCGCGACAAGGACTACATCGTCAAGAACGGCCGGGTGGTGATCATCGACGAGTTCACCGGCCGCATGATGGACGGGCGGCGCTGGGGCGACGGGCTGCATCAGGCGGTGGAGGCGAAGGAGGGCTGCGCGATCCAGCCCGAGAACGTGACGCTCGCCTCGATCACCTTCCAGAACTATTTCCGGCTCTACGAGAAGCTCGCGGGCATGACCGGCACGGCGCTGACCGAGGCCGAGGAGTTCCAGTCGATCTACGCCCTCGACGTGGTCGAGGTGCCGACCAACGTGCCCGTCGCCCGCGTCGACGACGACGATCAGGTCTACCGCACCAATCGCGAGAAGACCGAGGCGATCATCGCCGCCATCAAGGACGGGCGGCGCCGCGGCCAGCCGATCCTCGTCGGCACCACCTCCATCGAGAAGTCCGAGCAGCTCTCGGCCGCGCTCAAGAAGGCCGGCGTGCCCCATCAGGTGCTGAACGCGCGCTATCACGAGCAGGAGGCGTTCATCGTCGCGCAGGCCGGCCGCCCCTCGGCGGTCACCATCGCCACGAACATGGCGGGCCGCGGCACGGACATCAAACTCGGCGGCAACGTCGAGATGCGCATCGCCGAGAAGGTGGGCGACGAGACCGACCCCGCGAAGATCGCCGAGATCACCCGCCGCGTGACGGCGGAGGTCGAGGCCGCGCGCCAGCAGGCGCTGGCTGCGGGGGGCCTCTGGGTGATCGGCACCGAACGCCACGAGAGCCGGCGCATCGACAACCAGCTTCGCGGCCGCTCGGGCCGGCAGGGCGACCCCGGCCGCTCGACCTTCTTCCTCAGCCTCGAAGACGACCTGATGCGGATCTTCGGCGGCGGCCGTATGGACGGCATGCTCCAGAAGCTCGGGCTTCAGGAGGGCGAGGCCATCGTCCACACCTGGGTGAACAAGGCCATCGAGCGGGCGCAGGGCAAGGTCGAGGCGCGCAACTTCGACATCCGCAAGAACCTGCTGAAGTTCGACGACGTGATGAACGACCAGCGCAAGGCGATCTTCGCCCAGCGCCGCG
>RECW01000164.1 GCA_007693835.1 Paracoccaceae bacterium
GGCGGGGCGCGATGATGGCGACGCTGCGCTGCGACCACCCCGACATCGAGGCCTTCGTCGAGGCGAAGCGCGACCCCGCGCGCCTGCGCAACTTCAACCTCTCGGTGCTGGTCTCCGACGCCTTCATGGACGCGGTGCGCGACGACGCGTCGTGGGATCTCGTCTTCGGCGGCGAGGTGTTCCGCACCATCCGCGCCCGCGCCCTCTGGGACGCGATCATGCGCGCGACCTACGACGTCGCCGAGCCGGGCGTGATCTTCATCGACCGGATCAACGCGCTGAACAACCTCGCCTATTGCGAAACCATCGCCGCGACCAACCCCTGCGGCGAGCAGCCGCTGCCGCCCTACGGCGCCTGCCTGCTCGGCTCGATCAACCTCGCGCGTCTCGTGCGCGACCCGTTCGAGCCCGACGCCCGGCTCGACGAGGCCGACCTCGAGGCGCTGACGGCGGTCGCCGTGCGGATGATGGACAACGTGGTCGACGTCTCGCGGTTTCCGCTGCCCGAGCAGGCGGCCGAGGCGCAGGCCAAGCGGCGGATCGGGCTCGGCGTGACCGGCCTCGCCGACGCGCTGCTGATGATCGGCGTGCGCTACGGCTCCGAGGCGGCGGCGACGCTCACGGCGCGCTGGCTCGGTCTGCTGGAGCGCGCGGCCTACCGCGCCTCCGCCGCGCTGGCGGCGGAGAAGGGGGCGTTTCCGCTGTTCGACCGGGCGGCCTATCTCGCCGCGCCGCGCATCGCCGCGCTCGACGCCGAGACGCGCGCGCTGATCGCCGAGCATGGCGTGCGCAACGCGCTGCTCACCTCCATCGCGCCGACCGGCACCATCTCGCTCTATGCCGGCAACGTCTCGTCGGGCGTCGAGCCGATCTTCGCCGCGAGCTACCGGCGCAAGGTGCTGCGCGCCGACGGAACCCGGGCCGAGGAGGAGGTCGCCGACTACGCCGTGGCCGTATGGCGACGCAAGGCGGGGCCGGATGCGCCCTTGCCGGAAGCCTTCGTCGACGCCCAGACGTTGGCGCCCGAGGACCACGTGCGGATGCAGGCCGCCGCGCAGGCCCATGTCGACAGCGCGATCTCCAAGACCATCAACGTGCCCGCCGACATCGGCTTCGACGCCTTCAAGGACGTCTACCGGATGGCCTACGACCTCGGCTGCAAGGGCTGCACGACGTATCGGCCGAACGCCGTCACCGGTTCGGTGCTCGCCGTCGAGCCTGCGCCGGCCCCTGCGGCGGCCGAAGCGCCTGCCCGCGGCGACGTGGTCTACATGGCGCAGCCGCTGGAGCGGCCCGACATGCTGCCCGGCGCGACCTACAAGCTGAAATGGGCCGGCAGCGCCCACGCGATCTACATCACGATGAACGACATCGTGGAGGGCGGGCGGCGACGGCCGTTCGAGATCTTCATCAACTCCAAGAACATGGAGCATTATGCGTGGACCGTCGCGCTCACGAGGATGATCTCGGCGGTGTTCCGCCGCGGCGGCGACGTCAGCTTCGTGGTCGAGGAGTTGAAGGCCGTCTTCGACCCCCGCGGCGGCGCGTGGATGGGGGGGCGCTACGTGCCGTCGATCCTCGCCGCGATCGGCGGCGTGATCGAACGCCATCTCCTCTCGATCGGGTTCATGGCGCAGGCGGAGTCGGCGGATCGCGTGGTTCCGCCTGCCCACGCCGACGGGGCGCTGCGGGCTGGGTCGTCCTGCGCGGACTGCGGCTCGCCCAACCTCGTCCACGTAGAGGGCTGCGCCGTGTGTCTCGACTGCGGCCGCTCGCGGTGTTCCGGGTAGTCCATTAGCGCGGAGTTGCATTTCCCGGCGATCGCCCGAGCAAGGCTGCCGAAATTCTGATTTGGAACCATTTTTCTGCGCGCGAACCCGTTTCGGGCGCGAAAACGCCCTTGTCGACTTCTGTGCCTTCACGTTGACGGCTGCAATGTGCGGCTTCTTGGCGATTTTCGATTGCATATCATGGTGTAAGCGAGTCTTTGCACAGAGTGCGTTCGCCATGCGTAATCCCCTCGTGTCGCGGCTGGCGCCGAAGACCCCGCCACATGGCGCGACGCGCCACCCGTTCTTGCGCCGCAGCGACCACCCCATCGCGCGTCGGCGGTCTTTACGAGGCCCATCGCAAGGGCGCCAAAGACAGCCCCACACGGTCGCCCACAACCTCTCTGGCCTGAGTCGCCTTGTGTCTTTCGGCGATGCGATCAACGCAGACATCGAGGCGCGCTTCCTCGGCGGCCGCCCGCTTTCGCCCGCCGAAGCCCAGGGCTTCAGCTTCGCGCGAGCGGAGACAAGACGATGACGGCCGCCCACAAACGAACCCTCAACCGCACGCTGGCGGTCGCGCGGTGCGCGCATCGATGGTTCGTGGAGAAGATGCGCCACCAGGCCAGCACGCCGCTCCAACGCGCCCTCAGGGTCGATCTGGTCCTCCGGCTGCAAGCCTAGCTCTGGTCGCGTCATGACCGCACGATGGTCACGCTCCCTGAAGCGGAGGACATCGACGACGAGGTGGCCGCGATCGAGACCTGTGCGAGGGGCGTCGGTCCGGGCGACGGGGCCGACGCGGTGGGCGCGCGCACGTAACGTGCATCGCGGCTGGCCATCGAGTTCGGCCCGAGCATCGGCGAGATCCTGGCGCTGCGGGTGGAACATCGCCCCGACAGGGCGGCCAACACCTTCCGGATCATGCGGGTCGAGGGGCGCCCGGGCCTGATCGACCCGCGAGGCGCGAGGGCGCCGCGACCCAAGACGCCGGGCCGCGAAATCGGGCCGGTTTTCGGCAGCATGGCGTTTCCGCGCCTCGTGCCGCCGTACGCGCGCGAGCACCGGGATGGGTGGAGGGTTTCCCGGCGGGGCCAGCGCATCAAGGACTGGTCCCTGTCCCACCCCTATCTCGTGGTCGACAGTTGCGGCGCGCCGCTCGCAACGCGCTCGGCCACCAACGACGCGGCGCGCCACGGCATCATGTGACCCCGCCCGCAGGCGCCGTCTCGCCGTTGCGGGAGGCGCGCGTCTCTCCCTTCGCCGCCAGACGAAAACGATTGCGGTTCACGCGTTATCTTGCTGAGAGTGGCGGCGCCGGAGACTGCCCAGCAGGGAGACGGCGCCACCGATGGGCCAGAGATGAAAGCAGCCGTCTGCGCCAGCTTCAAAGCGCCTCTGCGCATCACCGACGTCACGCTGGCCAGCCCGCGCCGGGGCGAGGTCGAGGTGACGCTGGCGGCGTGCGCGATTTGCCACTCAGACCTGCATTTCATCGAGGGCGTCTGGGGCGGCGCGCTGCCGGCGGTCTATGGTCACGAGGCCGCAGGCTACGTCACGGGCCTCGGCGATGGGGTCGACGCCTATCGGCTCGGGCAACGGGTTCTCGTGACGCTGATCCGCGCGTGCGGCGCCTGCCAGTGCTGCAGCGCCGGGAGACCCGTGAACTGCGAGAATCCGGGCGACGCCGAGACGCCGCTCTCCCTGGCCGACGGAACGCCGGTCGTCCAGGGCATGAAGACCGCCGCGTTCGCGGAAAAGGTGGTGGTCGACGCCAGCCAGCTGGCGCCTCTGCCAGACGACATGCCGCTGGATGTGGCGTGCCTGTTGGCGTGCGGCGTCATCACCGGCGTGGGCGCCGTGTTCAACACGGCGGCGATGCCCCCCGGGGCCGCTGCGGTCGTGATCGGCGCAGGCGGCGTCGGACTGAACGCCGTTCAGGGCGCGCGCATCGCGGGGGCGCGGCGGATCATCGCGATGGACGTGGCGCCGGAAAAGCTCGACGCCGCGCGTGAATTCGGCGCCACCGATGGCGTCCTGGCCTCCGCCGGCGACGCGGGCGCGCGGGTCCTGGCGCTGACCGACGGGCGCGGGGCCGACTTCGTGTTCGTGACGGTGGGCGCCGTCGCGGCTTACGAGCAGGCGCTCGGTCTGACCGCGCGGGGCGGCGCGATCATCATGGCCGGGATGACGGGCAACGACGATTTCATGCGTCTGAACCCGATGATGGTGGCCTATCAGGAGCAGCGTCTGATCGGCTCGAAGATGGGCGGCGCGGTGTTGCGCCGCGACATTCCCCGCCTGATCGATCTGTATCGACAAGGACGGTTGAAGCTGGATGAGCTGATCTCGAAGCGCTACCGGCTCGAGCAGATCAACGAAGCCATCGCGGACACCGCCAAGGGCGGCACGCGGCGCAACGTGATCCTTTTCGACGCGTTCGAGGGCGGGATTTGAAGCTCGAGGGACTCGAGATCTTCGTCATCGGCACCCCGCCGCCGGGCTGGGGCGGCCGCTACTGGATCATCGTCAGGCTGACGACGGAATGCGGGATCAGCGGCTACGGCGAAGTCTACGCGGCGGCGATCGGCCCGCAGGCGATGCAGGCGGTGATCCGGGACGTGTTCGCCCGGCACATGCAGGGCGAGAATCCCGAAAACGTGGAGATGATGTTTCGCCGCGTCTATTCATCCGGCTTCACCCAACGCCCCGATCCTACGGTGATGGGCGCGTTCTCGGGGCTTGAGATCGCGGCCTGGGACATCGTCGGCCGCGCGCGCGGGCGGCCGGTCTGGGCGCTGCTCGGCGGCATGATGAACCAGCGCCTGCGCGCCTACACCTACCTCTATCCTCTGCCCCACCATGACAAGACCGCTTTCTGGACCAGCCCCGAGATGCAGGCGGAGAGCGCGCTCGCGGCTGTCGACGAGGGCTTCACCGCGATCAAGCTCGACCCTGCCGGCCCCTACACCGTGCGCGGCGGCCATCAGCCCGGGATGCGCGACATCGACCTGTGCGACCGGATGCTCGGGGCCGTCCGCGCCGCCGTCGGCCATCGCGCCGACATCCTGCTCGGCACGCACGGGCAGTTCACGCCGGCCGGCGCGATCCGGCTCGGGGCCGCGCTCGAGCGCCACCGACCCCTGTGGTTCGAAGAACCCATCCCTCCCGACGATCTGCCCGGCATGGCCGAAGTCGCGCGCGCCGTGCGCATTCCCGTCGCGACCGGAGAGCGGCTGTGCACCAAGGCGGAGTTCGGCGCCGTGCTGCGCGCCGGCGCCGCGCATGTCCTGCAACCGGCTCTCGGCCGCGCCGGCGGCATATGGGAGGTCAAGAAGATCGCCGCGATGGCCGAAGTGTTCGGCGCCCAGGTGGCGCCGCATCTTTACGCCGGCCCTGTTGAATGGGCGGCGAACATCCATCTCGCGGCGAGCATACCCAATCTGCTGATGATCGAGTGCATACAGACTGGGGGCGCGTTTCATCTGCCCCTGATTTCGCACGCCTTCCGTGTCGAGGACGGTTTCGTCACCCCGCCCGAAAAGCCCGGACTCGGGATGGATCTCGACGAGAGCCTGGCGACGGCGCATCGCTATGCGGGCCACGACTTGCACCTGCAGATGCAGGAAGCGCCTTGCGACTACGTGAACGGCAACGCCTTCGAAGGGGGCGCGCCGAGAGCGGAGGACCCGGAGGCCGGCTAGCACCCTCCGGCGCGTGATCGGTTCGCCTCGGGGATCCGCGCGAGGCGCCGGGGATAAGAAGGCGGCGCAGGGCGATCGGCCCGGCATGCGTCTATCCAACGTCGAGCAGCGCGCATAAGGTCGGGCGGCGCGTCTTCGGCGGACGGGGACGGCGACCATGGGCGAGCGGCGCCGTCCAGACCGCCGCAGGGGCGGCGCGGCGGGCTGCCGGAACTGGTGCGTGCGACGATGGAGCCTGATTTTCTCCGCTTCGTGTGGCGCCATTCGTGGCGATCGCAGCTTCAGATCCTCGCGATCACGGCGCTCTGCTTTCCGCTGGTCTACCTGTCTCTCGAAGTCCCGAAGCGCATCATAAACGACGCGATCGGCGGCGGAGACGGACCGCGCTTCCTGTTCGGCGTCGCGCTCGACCGCTTCGACTTCCTGCTCGCGCTCTGCGGCCTGCTCATCGCGCTCGTCGGCGCGGTGAACGCGCTGAAGTGGCGGCTCAACGTGGCGATGGGACGGGCAGGGGAGCGGATGCTGCGCCGGTTGCGCCATGCGCTGTTCGAGCATGTCCTGCGCTTTCCGATGGCGCGGTTCCGCGGCGGCCGGCAGGGCGAACTCGTGCAGGCGATGATGGGCGAGATCGACCCCATCGGCGGCTTCGTGGGCGAAGTGCTGGCCACGCCCGCGTTCCAGGGCGGGCTGCTCGTGGTCTACGCCGGGTTCGTCTTCGTGCAGGACCCGTGGCTCGGCCTCGCCGCCGTGGCGGTCATCCCGCTGCAGGCGTGGCTCATTCCGCGGATGCAGGCGCGGGTCATCCTGCTGAACCGGCGCCGCGCCATCGGTGCGCGCGGCGTGGCGGACTTCCTCGGCGAGAGCGTCGGCGCCATGGCGGCGATCCGCGTCGACGGCGCCGATCGGTGGCGGCTGGCGCAACTGTCGGCGCGGCTGCACCGGCAGGCGGCGCTGCGCGTCGCGCTGTTCCGGCGGAAATACGCGATCAAGGCGGTGAACAATCTGATCAACCAGGCGCCGCCGCTGTTCTTCTACATCGTCGGCGGGTGGCACGTGATCGAGGGGCGGCTCGACCTCGGCGCGCTGGTCGCGGTGATCGCCGCCCAGCGCGAGATGGCCTCGCCGTGGCGCGAGCTTCTCGGCTACGCGCAGAACTGGACCGACTACACCGCCCGATACCGCTTCGTGGTCGAGGACTTCATGGGCCCGGAGATCGGGGGGGCCGCGCCCGAAGGCGGCGCGCTCGACGCCGCGCCTTTGGGCGGCGACGTCGAGATCGCCGTCGCCGAGGCGGGTCCGGGCTGCGGCGGCCTCGTCGTTCCGGCCGTCGTCCTGCCCGCGGGCGCGGCCGTCGGCGTGATCGGCGGGCGCGACGGCGCGCGGGAGGCGCTGCTCCAGATGGCCGCCGGCCTGCTTGCGCCGCAGGCGGGGCATGTCGCGATCGGCGGACGGCCGCTCGACCGGGCGTCGCTTCCGGCGCTGGCCGCGGCCATCGGGCATCTGCCCCAGACCCCATACGTCCTCGACGCGCCGATCCTCGACAATCTCGCCGCGGGCCTCCTGCGGATCGCGCCGCCGCTGGCGGACCGTCGTCTGGCGGCCGAAGCGCGGCTCACCGGCAACAGCGACGCCGACGCGGGCGGAGACTGGATCGACTACGCCGCCGCCGGCGCGGCGGACCGGGCGGCGTTCGCCGCGCTGGCCGCGACTTTGGCCGAGGACGCAGGGCTCGGCTCGGAACTGCGCGCCCTCGCGCTCGACAGTCCGGTGGAGCCGGGGGCCGCGGCGACGCTTGCGCCCCTGATGGAACGCGTGCGCGCGGCCATCGCGGCGGGGCCGGACGCGGCGCGCGTCGCGGGCTTCGTCGAGCCCTGGCGGCGCGACGCGCTGTGCCGCAACGCGTCGCTGATCGAAAACCTCACCTTCGGCGCCTTCGTCGACGCGCGCGGCGACCCCGACGTCCTGCTCGCCCGCAAGGATGTCGCGGCGGCGCTCGACGCGAGCGGCGCTGCGCGCGCGCTCGCGGCCGTCGGGGCCCGGCTCGCCGCCGAGTTCCGCACTCTCGTGGACGCGGCCGGCGGCGACAGCGGGGTTTTCGACGCGATCCGCGGCTACCCGCGCGAGACCATCATGGCCGCTGCGGAGACGGCGGCCGAGAGCCCGTCGCCATGGCGGCGGGCGGCGCGGCGGCGCCTTTTGCTGTCGCTCGGCGCGCGCTTCACGCCCGAGCGCGACCGCTTCGACGTCGTCGACCCTGCGACCGCCGCGGCGCTGGTCGAAATGCGCGCGCGGGTGACGGCGGCGCTGTCGCGGGCGCCCGGCTACGCCGCCTTCGACGCGCCCGGCGTCAACCCGGGTCTCACCCTGCTGGAGAACGTGCTGCGCGGCGCGCTGCGCTACGACCGCCGCGGGTCGACCAGGGCGTTGTCTTCGGTCGTCGAGCGCGCCTTCGCCGAGGCCGACGGCGAGAAGGCGCTGCTGCGCCTCGGCCTCGACGCGCAGGCCGGCCGGCAGGGCGCGCGGCTGACGCCGGGCGGGCGCCGCCGGGTGGCGCTTGTCCGCGCTCTGCTGAAGCGGCCGCAGGTCCTCGTGCTCGAAGCCGCGGTCGGCGAGGATCTCCGAACCCTCGCCCGCCGCGCCGCCCCGCAGGCGACGCTGATCTACGCGGCGGACGCCGAGGAGGACCTGATCGGCGCCGACGTGGCGCTGCGTCTTGCGCCGGATGGCGTGGTGGCGGTCTGTCCGGCGTCTGGCGACGCGGACGAGGAAGGGGGGCGACGCCATGGGACTGGATGACGTCGCCGCCGCCTTGCGCGAATGCCCCGTGTTCCGCGGGGTGGGCGACCAGCGCCTGCGTCTCGTCGCCCTTTCGGGCGAGACGCTGCGCTTCGACGCGGGCGAGACGCTGTTCGCGCGGGGCGACGACGGCGAGGCCGCGTTCGTGATCGTCGAAGGCCGAGTCGAGGTGTCGGTCCCGGCGCGGGACGGCGCGCAGGTTCTGGCGGTGCTCCATCGCGGCGCGCTGTTCGGCGAGATCGCGGCGCTCTGCGACCGCCCGCGCACCGCCACCGCGACCGCGGCCACGCCGCTCACCGTGCTGCGACTGCCGAGCGCGGCGCTGCGCCGCCTGCTCGCCGAATTCCACGACGTCGCCATAGCCCTTATCGAGGTCATGGCGAGCCGGCTCGACGCCGTGAACACGAGCCTCGCCGAGGGAGCGGCGGGGCGAGCGGATCGGTGAGGCGAGGTCGTTGCGAGACACGCCGGCGGCGCATGTCCTTGCGCCGCGCACGGCGACGCGCGGAGCCGGCGCTTCCGGCCCCCTCCCACACGGAATTGCCGACATTTCCCGCCATGGCGCGGATGTCGGCGGCCAAAGCCCGGAAGCAGCCCTTCTTGGTGACCCGCCGCCCCGGGTCCAGCAGCGTCGACGCCGCGTATTCCTGGCGCCCGGTCAGTCCTCTGAGACTGCTGTGGTCGACCATGTGAAGCTCTGCGAGCGCCGATCACTCGGCACAAAAAGAGCGATCGCTCGCGGACAACGGCAAGCGCAGCCGCATCCACCGTAAGCGCCGAAAGGCGAGGCGATACCCAAGCGGACCGCGCGCGCCAATGCGGAGAAGGCCGCCGCGCCCGTCCGTGTCGAGCATTCCTTCGCCCACCACAAGGGGTCGATGGGCCTGGGGATCCGCGCCATCGACGTCGCGCGCGCCACCGCTCCCGTGATGCTCGCCGAAACGGCCTCCAACCTGAAGCGATGGTGCTGACTCGACGGGTGGCGTCTGCCCGCATTACGGCGAAAAGGCCCAGAGGCGGCCTGACCGCCGCTATAGTGCGGCACGACACCCCCCTTGCAACCGACCCGACGCGCTTTCGGCGCCAGCCAAGGGGCCAAACGCAGCAGAAGGCGCGGTTGCCGGAGGCGCCCAGCTGGGACCGCGTATGCGGTCTCCCGGCGCCTGGAATACGGCGCCCTCGGGCCGAGAGCGCACAAAGGTTCATCATTTCGGGGCGACAGCCTCGCTTCGGATCAGCGACGACGGTCTTTTCCTTGTGCGGCGTTCACGCTGGTTCTAAGGTCTTCATGTGGTCCTAAAGACAGAAACAGTGGGCGTTGGCGTGATCTGCGGTGAGACCGGCGGAGCACGAAGTCCGAGAGAACCCTGAACAACGACAAAGGCTACGACAAGGAGACCAGACCATGCCAACCTTCTCGATCCGTCGCCTGGCGCCGGCCGCCGCGTTTTTGGCGGCGCTCCAGGTCCACGCCGTATCGGCTGAGGACGTCTTCAAGATCGGGGCCCCGCTGGCCCTGACGGGCGGTCTCGCCGACGAGGGGCTGAAACAGCAGCGCGTCTATCGCATGTGGGCAGAGCGCGTGAACGCGGCCGGGGGCGTGTCCGTCGGGGATCGGATGATACCCGTCGAGATCGTTGAATACGATTACCAGAGCGACGGTCCCCGAGCCGGCCAGCTCGCCGAACGTTTGATCACCGACGATCGCGTCCACGTCATCATGGCCCCGTTCGGATCGGGCCACACCGTGATCACCGCGACCGTCGGAGAGCGCTACCGCGTGCCGACGATCGCCTGCGTCGCGTCCTCGGAGTCCGTGTTCGCCAACGACAATCGCTATCTGTTCGGCACCCTGTCGCCGAACGCGAACATGACCGACGTCATGACCGCCTTCCTGCAGGAGAACGTTCCCGACCTCACGCGCGTCGCCGTGCTCGGGCGCGACGACGTGTTCCCGAAGTCGATGGCCGAGGCGACCGTACGCGCGGCTGAGGCGGCCGGTCTCCAGGTCGTCTACAACGCGCTCTATCCCGTCGGCACGATGGACCACTCGGCCGCGGTCAGCGCCATCGGCGCGTCGAACCCGGACTGGATCTACATCACCGGCTACACGCAGGACCTGATCCTCGCCCGCCGCCAGATGGACGATCTAGGGGTGACCGCGCCGGTCGTGACGATGGTCACCGGCCCGGCCTATCAGGAATACACGGACGCGCTGGGGTCGCTCGCCGAAGGCGTGACCAGCTCCAGCTGGTGGCACCACTCGACGACCTACGAGGGCGTCGGCGCCTGGCCGACGACCGTCTCCTTCTACGAGGATTTCCTCGCCGTCAGCGGCGGGGTCGACCCCGACTACGTCCACGGCTCCTGCGCCGGGGCGCTGGTGATGCTGGAGGACGTGCTGGCCCGCGCCGGTTCGCTCGACGGCGAGGCGATCCGCGACGCGCTCGCCGCGACCGACGTGATGACCTTCTACGGCCAGATCAGCTTCGGCGAGAACGGCATGAACCAGGCGCGCGACCTGCCGATCATCCAGGTGCAGGATCGCGAGATCAAGGTGCTGTTCCCGCCGTCGATCGCGAGCGCGGACCTGCGCATCGTCGCCGAGTGACCTGACGGGGCGGCGGCGCGCGCCGCCCCACCTCCGGGGAGACCATACGACACATGCAGATCGCGCAGATCCTCGCGAACGGCCTCGTCCTCGGCGCGCTTTACGCCTGCCTGGCGGTCGGCTTCTCGCTGGTGTGGGGCGTGTTGAACGTCATCAACATGCTCCACGGCTCCTTCATCATCCTCGGCGGCTATCTGACGTTCTTCGCTTGGCGGGATTTCGGGATCCACCCGCTCGTCATGCTGCCGCCGGTGGCGTTGCTGACCTTCGCGATCGGCTACGCGGTTCAGTACGGGCTGGTGAACAAGGTGGTCACCGCGCCGGTGCTGACGACGCTGACGCTGACCTTCGGCCTCGACATGATCATCTACAACCTGATGACGGTCGGCTTCCACGCCACGCCGGTGAAGGTGTCGCTCGGGCTCGGCAGCGTCTCGGCCTTCGGCGTGCGCATGCCGGTGGACCGGCTGATGGGCATGGGGCTCGCGCTGCTGCTGACCGGCGCGCTCTATTACGTGATGCGCGCCTCGACCATCGGCCGGGCGATCGTGGCCGTGCGCATGGACCGGGCGGCCGCGGCGCTGATGGGCATCCGCGTCAACCACATCTACGCCGTGACCTTCGGCATCGGCGCGCTGATGGCGGGACTGGCCGGCGTGATCTTCGCGGTGATCTTCCCCGTCACGACTAACCTCTCGGGCATGTATCTCGGCAAGGCCTTCGTCGTCTGCGTGATCGGCGGGCTCGGCTCGGTGCCCGGCGCGCTGGTGGGCGGGCTCGTCCTCGGCGTGGTGGAGAGCTTCGCGGGGCATTTCTTCGGGCCGGCCCATGCGCTGACCGTCGGCTTCCTGCTGATGCTGGCGCTGCTCGTGGTCAAGCCGACCGGTCTCGTGGGCGTGAAGGGGTACGAATGATGTCGCGTCTCGGTCTCGCCCTCTTCGCAGGTTGGGTCGTCATTCTGGCGACGACGCCCCTGTTCGCGGAGAACTACATCGTGCGCACCGCGATCATGATCGCGATGTACTCCGCGCTCGCCCTGTCCTGGAACATCATCGGCGGCTTCACGGGCTACCCCTCCTTCGCCACCGTCGCGTTCTTCGGGGTCGGGTGCTATGTCGGCGGCATCGCGCAGCGCGCGGGCGTGCCGATGGCGCTGGCCTGGGCCATCGCGACCGTCGCGGTCGGCGCCATGGCGGCGGCGCTCGGCGCGATCATCCTGAGGCTCAAGGGACACTACTTCGCCATAGGCTCCATCGCCATCGTCGAGGTCTGCCGCCTCGTCATCTCGTCGTGGCGCAGCGTGACGGGCGGCGGCGACGGGCTGAACGTCCCGCTGCTGCGATGGCACCCGGACGCGGTCGCGCAGTTCTTCCTGCTGGTCATGATCGGCATCATGCTCGCCGCCTTCGTGATGAACGCGCTGGTCGACCGTCACCGTCTCGGCTTCGGGCTGAAGTGCATCCGCCAGAACGAGGACGCGGCCGACATGGTCGGCGTCGACACCACGCGCTACAAGATCGTCGGCTTCACCCTGTCGGCGCTGCTCTGCGGCACAGTCGGCGCGGCCTACGCCTCCTGGGTCGGCTACATCGATCCGACCGACTCCTTCCAGATCCTGATGACGGTCAAGGTGCCGGTGATGGCGCTCATGGGCGGGGCGGGCACCGTGCTCGGGCCGGCGCTCGGGGCCGCCGCCTTCGTGATCCTCGAGGAGATCTTCTGGGCCAACTTCCTCGAATGGAACCGGGCGATCCTCGGCGCGATCATCGTGGCGCTGATCTTCTTCCTGCCGGGCGGTCTTCTCAACATCTCGTGGCGGCGCGCCGCGCGCAGGCTCAGGGGCCGCGAGAGCGCGGAGGCGCCGGCATGAGCGCGCCGCTGCTCGAGCTTGAGGCCGTCACCCGCAGCTTCGGCGGCATCCGCGCCGTCGACGGCGTGTCGATGCGGCTGAACGAAGGCGAGGTGGTCGGGCTGATCGGCCCGAACGGGGCCGGAAAGACGACGCTGGTCAACGTCATCACCGGCGTCCATACGGCGACGTCGGGGCGGGTGCGGTTCCGCGGCGAGGACGTGACGGCGCAGCGGCCGTTTCAGGCGGCCCGGCGCGGCCTCTGCCGGACCTTCCAGATCGTGCAGCCGTTTCCGGAGATGACCGTCCTCGACAACGTCGCCGCCGGCGCGATGTTCGGCGGCCGCATCGACGCCATCGGCGCGGCCCGCGAGGCGGCGCGCGAACACCTGGAGTTCGTCGGCCTCGCGCCGCTCTCGGACAAGCCCGCCTCGGCGCTGACGCTCGCGGCGCGGAAGCGGCTGGAGCTGGCCAAGAGCCTCGCCATGAAGCCGAAGGTGCTGATGCTCGACGAGGTGAACGCCGGGCTCAACTCGGCGGAGATCGACGGCGCGCTGGAGCTGATCCGCAAGATCGCCGCGCGCGGCGTGACGATCCTGTTGATCGAACATCTGATGAAGGTGGTGCTCTCGGTCACCGAACGGGTGCTGGTGCTCCATCACGGCGCGCTGATCGCCGAGGGGGAGCCGCACGCCATGGTGCGCGACGAGAAGGTGATCGAAGCCTACCTCGGCGAGAAATACGCGAAGCGTTACAGGGAGGCCGCCGGTGTCTGAGCCGCTGCTCTCGGTGCTCGACCTTTCGGCGGGCTATGGCGACGTGACTGTCCTTTGGGACGTCTCGCTCCATGTCCGGCAAGGCGAGATGGTCTGCATCGTCGGCTCCAACGGCGCCGGCAAGACGACGTTGCTGCGCACGATCTCGGGGCTCGTGCGGTCGCGGCGCGGGTCGATCCGCTTCGACGGGCGCGACCTGACGAACGCGGCGCCCGACGCCGTGCTCTCCGCCGGCGTCGCGCATGTGCCGGAGGGGCGGCGGCTCTTCAAGGGCCTGACGGTGCGCGACAATCTCCTGCTCGGCGCCTACCTCCGGCGCGACCGCGAGGCGGTGGAGCGCGACCTCGACCGCATGTTCGAGCTGTTTCCGATCCTGCGCGAGCGCGCGCACCAGGACGCGACCACCATGTCGGGCGGCGAGCAGCAGATGTGCGCGATCGCGCGGGGGATCATGTCGCGCCCCAAGCTCCTGATGATCGACGAACTGTCGCTCGGCCTCGCGCCGCGGCTCGTCGAACGGCTGAGCGAGGCGCTGGTGGAGATCAACCGCGAAGGGCTGACGATCCTGCTCGTCGAGCAGGACGTCATGGCGGCCTTCGAGCTGGCCTCGCGCGCCTTCGTGATCGAGACCGGGCGCGTCGCGATGGCGGGCGCGACGGCGACCCTGTCCGACGATCCGGCGGTCCGACAGGCCTATCTCGGCCTGTAGATTTCTAATCTATATTGGAAATCACCCCGAGACATTCTAAGATAGGCACAAGCGCCTGACTGGGACAGGGGAAGCCGGATCGTGACGCCGTTCGAGTTGCCGACCGACATCGTGGACGCGGACGCCCACCGCCGGGTCGTCGCCCACCTGCGCGAGCGCCGCGTCGCGCTGCCGCGCTTCGCCGATCTGGTGACGCCGGCGAAGGCCGACCTCGCCGGAGTGGATCGCGACAGCCTCGATCCGCGCAACCTGTTCCGCGTGCACTGGTGGAACGATCCGACGCCCGTCGGCGCGCTCATGGCGCCGCGACATCTCGAGCTGCCCAAGGCGCTGACAGGCGTCGACGCGCGGATCGTGGTGATGCTCGGTCGCCCCTTTCCGATCATCCACGCGCACAAGGTGCTCGCCGCCTACGCCTGCCTCGCGCCGCGCCTCGTCTCCGGCCTGTTCGACCCCACGCGGCTCCGCGCGGTGTGGCCCTCCACCGGCAACTACTGCCGCGGCGGCGTCGCGATCTCGCGCATGCTCGGCTGCCGCGGCGTGGCGGTGCTGCCCGAGGGCATGAGCGCCGAGCGGTTCCGCTGGCTGGAGGCCCACGTCGCCGACCCGGCCGACATCATCCGCACGCCTGGCACCGAGTCGAACGTCAAGGAGATCTACGACGCCTGCGCCCGCCTCGCCGAAGACCCCGAGGCGATGATCTTCAACCAGTTCTCCGAGTTCCCGAACTACCTCGTGCATTACCTCGCGACCGGCTCGGCGGCCGGGGCGGTCTACGAGGCGCATCGCGAAACGGCGCCCGACCTGCGCTTCGCCGCCTTCGTCGCCGCGACCGGCTCGGCCGGGGCCATCGCGGCCGGCGACCGGGCGAAGGACGATCACGGCGCCCGCATCGTCGCCGTCGAGCCGCTGGAGTGCCCGACGATGCTCTACAACGGGTTCGGCGAGCACAACATCCAGGGCGTCGGCGACAAGCACATCCCCCTGATCCACAACGTCATGAACGCCGATCTGGTGGTCGGGGTGTCCGACGCCGCGACCGACGATCTCGACGTGCTGTTCAACACGCAGGCGGGGCGGCGGTTTCTCGTCGAGCGCAAGGGCGTCGACGCGGCGCTGGTCGGCCAGCTCGACGCGCTCGGCTTCTCGGGGATCTGCAACGTGCTCGCCGCGATCAAGACGGCGCGGCGCCTGCGCCTCGGGCCCGACGACATGCTGGTGACGCTCGCGACCGACGGAGCCGAACTCTACGACAGCGAACGCGAGGACCATCTCGCGACGCGCTTCGGCGGCAGCTTCGACGCGGTCGACGCCGCCGAGGCGTTCGGTCGCCATCTGCTCGGCGGCGACGCCGACCACGTGATCGAACTCGGCCGGCGCGAGCGCGACCGGGTGTTCAATCTCGGCTACTACACCTGGGTCGAGCAGCAGGGCGTTTCGGTCGCCGACTTCGAGCGCCGGCGCGAGCAGCGGTTCTGGCGGGGCCTGCGCGATCTCGTCCCGGCGTTCGACGCCATGATCGACCGGACGAACCGCGACGCCGGCTTCGCGCGCGCGGCCTGAGAAGGGAGGGCGGCATGGCGCCGACGCCGTATCTGGAGCTACGCGAGCGCACGAAGGCCCGCGACCGCAGCCTGCGCGACAAGCGGATGTCGCTCGAAGAGGCCGCGGCGCTGATCGCGGACGGCGAGCACGTGGCGCTCGGGGGCTGCACCGCCTCGCGCACGCCCTTCGCGATGATCTGGGCGCTGGTCCGCGCGGGCCGGAGAGACCTGAAGGTTTCCCGCTCCATCGTCTCGACCGAGGGCGACATCCTCTACGCCTCCGGCGTCTCGCGCCACATCATGACGAGCTGGTTCAGCCAGGGCATCGTCTGGGGCGTCTCCAAGGTGATGCGGGCCCATGTCGAGTCGGGCCGCGCCACGCTGGAGGAGTGGAGCCACATGGCGATGGGGCTCCGCTACCGCGCCGGCGCCATGGGGGCCCCCTTCATGCCGATGCGCGCCATGCTCGGCTCGGGCGTGCTGGGCCGCGTCGAGGGCGCGAAGCCGATGGAGTGCCCCTTCACCGGCGAGCCGCTCTTGCTGGTCCCGGCGCTCAACCCCGACGTCGCGCTGATCCACGTCCAGCGCTGCGACGCCTACGGCAACGCGCAGATCGACGGCCTGAGCTTCATGGACGTCGACATCGCCATGGCCGCGAACCGGGTGATCATGACCACGGAGCGCATCGTCTCCAACGACCAGATCCGCCGCGCGCCCGACCAGACGAAGATCGGCTTCTTCACCGTCGACGCCGTGGTGGAGGCGCCGTTCGGCTGCGCGCCCCACGAGTGCTACGGCGTCTACGAACCGTTCTTCCCGCACATGGACGCCTACGCCGCCGCCACCGGAAAGGACCCCGAGAAGGGCGTCGCCGAGTATCTCGACCGGTTCTACCACGAACCGAAGGACTGGAACGGCTATCTGGAGCGCATCGGCGTCGGCGACATGCTCGACGCCGCGCGGCGGGGGAGGACGATCCATGCCGACTGACGCGACGCGCCCCTACACGGCGTCGGAACTGCTCGCCGTCTCCAGCGCCCGTGCGCTGAAGGACGGGCAGATCGTGTTCGCGGGCGTCGGCGTGCCGCTGCTCGCCGCCACCCTCGCGCAGCGCACCCATGCGCCGGGGCTGACCATCCTGTTCGAAGGCGGCGTGATCGGGCCGTTCGTGCAGCCCGGCGCCCTGCCTCCCTCCACCAACGAGCAGCGCTGCGCCCGCCGCGCCAACATGCTGACGCCGATCACCGACGTGCTGCTGCTGCTCCAGCGCGGCTACGTCGACGTCGGCTTCATGGGCGGCGCCCAGATCGACCGCTACGGCAACCTGAACTCCTCCTTCATCGGCGACCCGGACGCGCCGAAGACGCGCCTGCCCGGCACCGGCGGCGGCAACGACATCGCGAGCCTCGCCGAGATCATCGTCGCCATGAAGCACGAGAAGCGCCGCTTCGTGGAGAAGGTCGATTTCGTCACCAGCCCCGGATACCTCTCCGGCGGCGACAGCCGCGCCCGCGCCGGCCTGCCGGCGGGCGGACCCTACAAGGTGGTCACCGACCTCGCGGTGATGGGCTTCGACCCCGAGACCAAACGGATGCGGGTCGAGACGCTGCAACCGGGGGTCACGCCCGAGCAGGTGCAGGCCAACACCGGCTTCGACCTCGCCATCGCGCGCGAGACGCCCTCCGCCGAGCCGCCGAGCGCCGACGAACTCGCCATTCTCGCCGATCTCGACCCCGAACGCCTCTACACCGCCTGACACCCTCACCGAGGAGACCTCGCCCATGGGCGCGAACACCCGTTTCGGCGTCGCGATGCGCAACTTCACCAAGGCGCCGCTGGAGCCCGACGCTCGGGAACTGATCGACTACGGCGTCTACATGGAGGAACTCGGGTTCGACTCCGTCTGGGTGTGGGACCATGTGCTGCTCGGCACCGACCCCTATTTCCCGATCCTCGACTCGCTCTCGCTGCTGACGGCGGTCGCGGCGCGCACCTCCCGCATCAAGATCGGCACCGGCATCCTCGTGCTGCCGCTGCGCAACCCGGTGCTGCTCGCGAAACAGCTCTCGACCATCGACCAGATCAGCGGCGGGCGGCTGATGCTCGGCACCGCCGCGGGCTGGTACAAGCGCGAGTACGACGCGGTCGGCGTGCCGTTCGAGAAACGCGGCAAGATCATGGACCGCAACCTCGAGATCATGTCGCGCCTGTTCACCGAGGCTTCGGTCGACGGCGTCTGGGACGAGCACAACCTGCGCAACGCCGTGATGTTCCCGAAACCGCTGCAGAAGCCGCGCCCGCCGCTGCTGATCGGGGGCTATGTCGACGTGGTGCTGAAACGCGCGGCGACGAAGGGGGACGGCTGGCTGACCTACTTCTACACGCCCGACGCCTTCAAGGAGGCCTGGGGCAAGATCACCCGCTTCGCCGAGGAAGCCGGGCGCGACCCGAAATCGCTGGTCAGCCTCAACCAGCTGCCGATCTATGTCGGCCCGCGCGACAAGGTCGAAGGCCCGATGAACGAATGGCTGCATTCGGACTGGGATCTCTCGAAGGGCAGCCAGTCGAGCTATGACAGCGCCATCATGGGCACGCCCGAGGAGTGCGCGGAGCAGCTCCGCGCCCATGTCGAGGCCGGGATCGAGAAGATCATCTTCGTGCCCTACCGCTACGAGAAGGAGCAGGTGGAGGCGATCGCGCGCGACGTGATCCCGCTGCTGACCAAGGGCTGACCGGCCAGTCCTGACAGCGACCCTGCGATCGGTCGGCCTCAGACTGCGGCGGGCTTCCGGCGGCGCATGCGCAGACCGAACAGCGCGCCGAGGCCGCTGACCATGAGGGCGATGGCGGGCGGCAGCGGCACCACGCTGACGCCGGTTACGACGTCGTCGATGCTGTAGTTCGACGCCATGGTGAAGGATGCGCCTCCGATCGTCACGAGCGTTCCGCGGTTCGTCAGCGTCACCGAGATCAGGCCTTCGCGGTCGAGAAAACCCAGAAGGGGCGAGTCGAAGACGGTGAATTGCGCCGCGCCGGATCCGCCTACGACGTCGATCTGGATTTCATCTGTCGGGCTGTTGGTCAGTAGCTGAAAGCCGACGGCGATCGTGCCTGCCGGGAACTGGTCCAGCCGGCGCGGACTTGAAATGCCGGCCGCGGAAAGACAGGGCGCGCCGCCCTGGCAGTCGGAGGCGAATTCGTCATCCGGCCGCCTGACGACGGAAAGCGGCGCGTCGATGGTGAAACCGGCGAAAGATCGCGGCCCCTCGCCCGTGAAACGCTCTTCTCCGTCGAATGTTTCGAGGGTCTCCGCCAAGATGTTCGCATAGTCTATCCGTACCGGCGCGGCGGATGCCGAAAATGGCCAGCACAAGGACAATAAAAGGCAGAGCGGCATCGCGAAACGCATGGCGCGCCTCTATATCTCTCGTGCGCTGTGAACAGCAAAACATCGAGCGGATCGACAGTCAACCTTTTCCCGACAGCGCGACGCAGCGGCGGGGTGGCGTCTACGCCGGCGCCGTCGGCGTGCGGTCGCCCGGCCGAGCGCGTCGGCGAAACCCTCCCGCTCGGCGCACCCTCGGCTTCCAGGCGCCGCTTGCGCCAGACCTCTCCGCGCGCGCCTCAACCGGCGCGCGCCGCCCGCCCGCCGAGCCGCGCCAGCTTCGCCGCCGGCGACTGCACGACCGGCGCGAGCGGGGCGGCGGCGAAGGACCGCGCGCGCTGGGTCTCGGGCGCATCGGCGTAGAGGGTGGTGCGCTGGCGGGGCGTGCGGCCGGCGTCGCGGATCATCCGCTCCATCGCCGCGGGGCCGCATTCCTGGCCGTGGGCGGCGCCGGCGGCGCGGCTGATGGATTCGTTCATCAGCGTGCCGCCGAGGTCGTTGACCCCCGCCGCGAGCGCCGCCGCCACCCCTGCCGCGCCCATCTTCACCCAGGAGACCTGGATGTTCGGGATCGCGCCGTGGAGCGCGAGGCGCGCGACCGCGTGCATCAGCACCGCCTCGCGGAACGAGGGCCCCTGCCGCGCCGCGCCCTTGCGGTAGAGCGGCGCCTCCATGTGGACGAAGGGCAGCGGCACGAATTCGGTGAAGCCGCCCGTGCGCTCCTGAAGCGCGCGGATGCGCAGCAGATGCCGCGCCCAGTCGCGATAGCCGTCGACATGCCCGAACATGATCGTCGCCGTGGTGCGGAAGCCCGCCCGGTGCGTCGCCTCGACCACCTCCAGCCAGCCTTGCGTGGACAGCTTGTCGGCGCAGAGCCGCGCGCGCACGGCGTCGTCGAGGATCTCCGCCGCCGTGCCGGGCAGCGTGCCGAGACCGGCCGCCTTCAGCCGCCCGAGATAGGCGTCGAGCGACAGCCCGAGCGTCCGCGCGCCGTGGCTCACCTCGAGCGGCGAGAAGGCGTGGACGTGGATCGCGGGCGCCGCGGCCTTGGCGATGCGCAGGATCTCCAGATAGGTGTCGCCGGTGTAGTCGGGGTGGATGCCGCCCTGCAGGCAGACCTCGGTCGCGCCGCGCGCCCAGGCTTCGCGCACGCGGCGCGCGATCTCGTCCGCGTCGAGGTCGTAGGGGCGGCCCCGCAGGCTTTCGTCGGTGTTCCCCTTCGAGAAGGCGCAGAACCGGCAGCCGTAGCCGCAGAGGTTGGTGTAGTTGACGTTGCGCGTCACGACGTAGCTGACCGTCTCGCCCACCGTCTCGCGCCGCAGCGCGTCGGCCGCTTCGCAGACGGCGCGGAAGGCGCCGCCGCGGGCGTCGAACAGCGCCGCCAAGGCGTCCTCGGATAGCGCCTCGCCTGCGGCGGCGCGCTCCACCGCCGCCGCCAGCGCCGAGCCGAGGGCCGGCGCCGCCGTCTCGGGCTTCGGCGCGGCGGCGCCCGCCCGGCCGACGCGCCAGCCCGTCTCCTGCGCGAGGCCGCGTCCGTCCGCCCGGCGCAGCGCCGCGGCGCGGGGCGCGGGGTCCAGCCAGATCTCGGCGTCGGCCAGATGGCGCGGATAGACGGCGAGCCGCGGCGCCAGCGTCTTGCCAGCCCGCGCCGTCGCCTCGGCGAGCCGCGCGAGGGCGGGCCACGGCGCTTCGGGGTTCACGTGGTCGGGCGTCACCGGCGAAACGCCGCCCCAGTCGTTCAGCCCCGCGCCCACCAACGCCGGCAGCGCCTCCGGCGAGAGGTTCGGCGGCGCCTGGATCGACATGGCGGGGCCGAAGATCAGCCGGGCGACCGCGATGGTCCAGAGATGGTCCTCCAGCGTCGGCTCGGGCGCGCCGGCCATCGCCGTGCCGGGCTTGGCGCGGAAGTTCTGGACGATGATCTCCTGGATGTGGCCATGCGCGTCGTCGAGATCGCGCAGCGCCAGCAGCGCCTCGATCCGCTCGCGCCGCGTCTCGCCGATTCCGATCAGGATCCCGGAGGTGAACGGGACGCGCGCCCGGCCCGCCGCGGCGAGGGTGGCGAGCCTGACCGCGGGGCGCTTGTCCGGCGAGCCGAAGTGCGGCCCGCCCTTTTCGCTCAACCGCTCGGACGCCGTCTCCAGCATGATCCCCTGCGAGACGGATGCGGCGCGCAGGGCGCGCAGGTCGTCCTCGGTCAGCACGCCTGGGTTGAGGTGCGGCAGAAGGCCGGTCTCCGCCATCACCCGCCCGGCGACTTCGCCGAGATACGAGAGGGTCGTCGCGTGGCCGAGGGCGTCGAGCGCCGCCCGCGCCGCGCGGTAGCGGGCTTCGGGCTTGTCGCCGAGGGTGAACAGCGCCTCGTCGCACCCCGCCGCGGCCCCCGTCCGCGCGATCGCCAGCGCGTCGTCGACGGACAGGAACGCCGGCTCGTCCCCTCGCGGCGCATGGGCGAAGGTGCAGTAGCGGCAGACGTCCCGACAGAGCTTGGTGAGCGGGATGAAGACTTTCCGCGAGAAGGTCACCACGTCGCCGTGGCCGGCGTCGCGCAGCCGCGCCGCGGCCGCCGTCAGCGCCGGCAGATCGTCCGCGCCGGCGAGCGCGAGGGCCTCGTCGGCGTCGAGCCGCCCGCCCCCCTCAAGCCGCGTGGCCCAGACGGACAGCGTGGCGCGGGTCATGGCGCGGTCTCCTGAAAGCGATGGGCGGCGGCGAGGACGGCGCGCGAGCGCGGCGCGCCCTCCGCCGCCGCCAGAAAGCGCAGGTCGTCAGGCGCGTCGATGTCGTGCGCAGCGCCGTCGAGGCGTAGCTCCAGCGCCCCGTGGCCGCCCGCATGGCGGGCGAAACTGCCGGGACCGTAGGCGAAGACCGGCGGACGCGCCGTCACGAAAACCAGCATGTTCGTGCCGTCCCGCCGTCGGTCTGGCGCGACGAGCGTCGCCCCGGTCGCCTCCGCGACGCCGACGGCGCGCGCGATCTCCGCGCCGGTCGTGAGCGGCGCGTCGGCGGGGATCACCGCCGCGGTGGCCGCGCCGAGGCGGTGAAGGGCCGCCGCCCCCCGCGCCACGGCGTGGTCGAGACCGTCGCTGTCGGGCTCGCGCAGCACGAGCGCGCCGCATGCGGCGGCGACGGCGGCCACGCGCGGGTCGGCCGTGATCACGGCGCGTCCCGCGATCCGGCCGGCCCCCGCGGCCGCGAAGAGCAGATCGCGGAGCATCGCGAGTTGCAGCGCGGCGCGCGCCTCCCGCCCGAGCACGGTCGCGAGGCGCGACTTGGCCTCCGCCAGCCGCTTGACCGGCGTCAGCGTCCACGCGCCGGAGAGGGGCGCGCTCATCGCGGCCCCGCCGCGTCGAGCCCGGCGGCGTCGAGCCCGGCGGCGTCGAGAACCACGCGCGCCAGCGCCACGCGGTCGGCGAGGCTGCGCATCACCGTGGGCGCGACCAGCTTGCGCGCCCCGACCACCGGCGCGTCGGCGTCGGCCTCGTCGACCACGAACACGTCGAGCAGATCGCCGTAATGCGCGGCGACCGCCGCGGGCGACGGCTCGACGCCCTTCTCCGCCATGATCTTGGCGAGCGGCCCCTTCACCGCCGCGCCGCCGACGATGGGCGACACGGCGACTTTCGGGGCGCGGGTCGCGGCCAGCAGGTCGCGAAAGCCGGGGATCGCCAGCATCGGATCGATGGAGAGATAGGGGTTCGACGGACACAGGATGACGGCGCCCAGCGCAGCGTCGGTGAGCGCCGCGACCGTCTCCGGCGTCGGCCTTGCGGCCTCGGCGCCCTCGTAGCGCAGGCCGGTCAGGCGCGGCGCGCAGCGGCGTTCGACGAAGTAGCGCTGGAACGGCAGCGGCCCGTCGTCCGTCTCCACGACCGTCGCGAGCGGATCGTCCGTCGCCGGGATCACGTCGACCCGCACGCCGAGCGCGGCGGCGACGGCGCGCGAGATCTCCGTCAGCCGGTCGCCGGCCGCCAGCCGCACCGTGCGGTGGACGTTCGTGGCGAGATCGGTGTCGCCGAGGCTGAACCACGTCTCGCCGCCGAGTTCGCCGAGCGCCGCCATGAACCGCCATGTCTCGTCCGCCCGCCCCCAACCGGTCTCCGGGTTGGCGCGGCCGGCGAGCGTGTAGGTCACGGTGTCGAGGTCGGGGCTCACATGCAGGCCGAGATGGCGGAAGTCGTCGCCCGTGTTCACGATCACCGTCAGGCGCTCGGGCGCGACCACCTGCGCCAGACCGAGCGCCAGCTTGGCGCCGCCGATCCCGCCGCAGAGCGCGACGACGCGGCTCATCGGAACAGGTCCTGCGCGCGGGGCCGCAGACCATCTCGGGCCGTCTGCGCGCTTTCCGGCCAGTCGACGCCGCGGACGACGACGACCGGCGTGCCCTCAGCCCCTTCGCCCATGGCGAGCACGGCGGCGGCGGCCACGGCGTCGGCGAAACCGACCTCCGTCACCTGAAGCGGCCGCCCTGAACGATCCGGGTCGCCGCGCCGGTCGATCACCGCCGGCGGACCCGCGACGCCGAGGGCGACCCCGACGACGCCGCGCCGCCACGCGCGGCCGAAGCTGTCGGAGACGATCACCCCGACCCGGCGGCCGATCTCGGCTTGCAGCCGCGCGCGGAGCGCCGCGGCGGAGCGGTCGGGATCGAGCGGCAGAAGGAGGGCGACCTCTTCGTCATTCTCGGCGTCGAGGTTGGAGCGGTCGACGCCGGCGTTCGCCATGACGTGGCCGAGGCGGTGCTCGACCACCAGCACGCCCGGCTTCGCGCGCAGCACCTCGACCGATTCCGCCAGCACCGCCTCCACCAGACGGGGATCCTTCTCCGTGGCCTCCGCCAGCTCGCGGGCGCGGGGCGAGGGCTTCACCCGGTCGAGCCGGATCGTCCGCCCTTCGGCCTTCGACACGATCTTTTGCGCGAACACGACGATGTCGCCATCCTCGAAAGCCACGCCGCCGCCTGACGCCGCCGCGCAGGCGAGCGCTGCGAGGTCGTCGCCGGGCCGGACGGTCGGGAACCCCGGCAGCGTGATCAGCGCGACCGCCATGGCGCCCGGATCAGTCGGCGTCGCCGAGGCCGGTGATGCGCAGCCCGGCGCCGTCGGCCACCTTGTAACGGCGGTTGATCGCGATCAGCACCGACGTCATCGCTTCCGCCGCCGCCGAGTTCGCGAGCGGCCCGCCGTGGACGCCGCGCAGGCCCATCGCGCCGACGAGGTCGATCACCACGTCCCGCGCCGCGACGTCGTCGCCGAACACCAGCACGTCGCAGCCGACCGCCCCCTCGCCGCGCAGCTTCGCCGCCGAGACGTTGTGGAAGCCGGTGACGAGCCGCACCCCGGCGCCGAGCGCGGCTTCGGCGATCGCCGCGGCCGACCCCTCGGGCGGCAGCTGCACGCGGGCCACCTTGGGCGGGACCAGCGGGACGGTGGCGTCCACGACGATCTTGCCCTGCGCCGCCGGCGCGATCTCGGCCAGCGTCGCGGCCTGACTGGCGAAGGGCACCGAGACGAAAACGATCTCCGCCCGCTCGGCCGCCGCGAGGTTCGACGCGCCCGAGACCGCCCCGCCCGTCTCCGCGCGGAGCGCCTCGGCCGCGGCCTCGGCGCGGGCCGCGTCGCGCGACCCGAGCACCACCTCGTATCCCGCCTTGGCCAGACGCGCGGCGATCCCGCCGCCGAGCGCGCCCGTCGCGCCGATCACGGCGATCACCATGGGCGCGCTCATCGGGCGGCCATCAGCTCGGGGATGGTCATGATCGACACGCCCGCCTCCTCCAGCCCGGCGCGCACCGCGCGGGCGACGGCTATGGCCGTCGGTTCGTCGCCGTGGACGCAGAGCGAATCGAAGGCCGTCGGCATCCGCACGCCGTCGACCGAAACGATCTCCTCGTCGAGCACCATCCGCACCGCGCGCCCGGCGGCGCGGGCGGGGTCGCGGATCACGGAGCCGGGGATCTTGCGCGACTGGAGGTTGCCGTCGCTCGTGTACTCGCGGTCGATGAACGCCTCGCGGCAGAGCGGCAGGTCGAGCTC
>RECW01000103.1 GCA_007693835.1 Paracoccaceae bacterium
CCGAGGTGCCGAGAACGCGCAGCGGCGCGCGCGGCCGCCGGACCGCGGGCGCCGCGCGCGCCTCCGTGATCGCCACGGCCATGGTCGCGCCCTCGCCGCGCCCGCTCAGAACGCCGGAACCGCGTCGGCCGCGGCGCTCGCGACCAGCCAGTCGAAGACGTAACCGGCCACCGAGCGGAAGCAGACCAGTTCGAAGACCTCCGGGTCGTCGGACGCCTGCCAGAACGCCGCCGCGACCTGACCGAGATGGCTGCGGCGGAGGTCGCCCGGCCCGAAGGCCCCGCGCGACAGGTCGACCGGCGCGCCCTTGGCGATCACCGCCCGCGCGCCGGCGCCCGTGAGCCGGAAGGACGCCCGCGCGTCGGAGACGTCGAGCGCGAGATGATGGACGCCCGCGAGCCGCGCCGACAGCTCGGCGACCGCCGCCGGCGCCGCCGCGTAGGGGCAGAGCATCAGCAGTTCGTCCGGCGCCATCCACGCGAGCGCGCGGTCGCCCTCGAAGACGATCTTCCGCACGCCCGGCGTTCCGACGCCCGCGACGGCCTCCACGGCCTCGCGGAAAGCGGGATCGGCGAGGTCGCCCTTGAGCGTGACCATGCCGCGCAGGCCGACCTCCTCGACGCCGACGGCGAGGCCGGCCGAGACGGCGGCGCCGCCGAGCGCGCTGACGGGCTTCATCTCAGACATTCTGGCGCGCCCCTTCCTTGTCGAAGAACACCGGATCGACGACGCGGCAGGGAACCAGCGTCGCGCCCTCCGTCGAGATCATCACCGTCTCGCCCATCCGCGCCCGCCCGCCCTTGATGAGCGCCATGGCGATCGAGCGGTTCAGCGTCGGCGACCAGTAGGTCGACGTCACATGGCCGAGCGAGGCCGTGGGCGGCTTGGCGTTCAGGCTCTCCACCGCCTGTGCGCCGTCGGGCAGCACCAGCGCCGGGTCCTCCGTCAGCAGCCCGACCAGTTGCTTGCGGTCGTCCCGCGTCAGCCAGCTCCGCGCCTGCGCCCGCTTGCCGACGAAATCGGCCTTCTTCTTCGACACCGCCCAGCCGAGCCCGAGGTCCTGCGGGATCACCGTGCCGTCGGTCTCGTCGCCGATGGCGATGAAGCCCTTCTCCGCCCGCAGCACGTGCAGCGCCTCGGTGCCGTAGGGCGCGATCCCGTGGGCCGCGCCCGCCGCCATCAGCGCCTCCCACAGCGCGAGGCCGTAACCGGCCGGCGTCGCGATCTCGTAGGAGAGCTCGCCCGAGAACGAGATGCGGTAGATGCGGACGGGCGCGCCTGCGAGCCGGCCCTCCTTCATGTCGAAGAACCGGAACGCCTCGCGGTCGAAGTCGATGTCGCCGTCGAGCGCCTGAAGAATCTCCCGCGCCTTGGGGCCGGCGAGGGCGAACTGCGCCCACTGCTCGGTGACGTTGGCGGTCAAGACCTTGAGATGCGGCCACTCGGTCTGCAGCCACTCCTCCATCCACGCATGCACCCGGTCGGAGCCGCCGGAGGTGGTGTGGCAGAGGAAGGCGTCCTCCGACAGCCGCGCCACCACGCCGTCGTCGAACAGGAAGCCGTTGTCGTTACACATCAGCGCGTAACGACAGCGCCCCGGCGCCAGCGACGACAGCACGTTGGTGTACATCAGGTCGAGGAAGGCGCCCGCGTCCGGCCCCTTCACCACGATCTTGCCCAGCGTCGAGGCGTCGAGCAGCCCGGCCGCCTCCCGCACCGCGCGGATCTCGCGGTTGATCGCGTCGTGCTTGGTCTCGCCCGCCTTCGGGTAGCAGTAGGGGCGGCGCCAGTCGCCGACCGGCTCCCACGCCGCGCCGTGGGCTTCGTGCCAGCCGTGGACCGGGGTCTTGCGGATCGGCTTGAACAGGGGTCCTGCGGCGCGGCCGGCGATCGCGGCGAGCGAGATCGGCTGGTAGGGCGGGCGGAAGGTCGTCGTGCCCACCTGCGGGATCGGCGCGTTCAGCGCGTCGGCGAGGATCGCGAGGCCGTTGATGTTCGAAAGCTTGCCCTGATCCGTCGCCATGCCGAGCGTCGTGTAGCGCTTGGCGTGCTCGACCGACTCGTAGCCCTCCCGCGCCGCAAGCTCGACGTCCGCGGCCGTCACGTCGTTCTGGAAGTCGACGAAGTGCTTGGTTCCTGTAGCGTATTTCCCGCGGCCCGGCGTGAACCACAGCGCCTTCGGGGCGGCCATCTCCGACTCCTCGACAGCTGGCGCGTCCGGCGTCGCCGCCTCGAACCCGCAGGCGCGCGCGGCCTCGGCGCCGGCCGCGAAGCCCTCCGCCAGCGCGCCGGCGGTGGTCGGCGTCCCGTTGGCGGCGCCCGCGCAAAGCACGTTCGGCCGCCCGTCCGCGCCGAGCGGCGGGCGCTTGGCGTCGGGGCGGAACAGGTTCTGCGCCGCGTCCCAGACCAGCTTGCCGCCGACATGGCTCCAGAGGTGGACGACCGGCGTCCAGCCCCCGCCCATCGCCACCGCGTCGACCTCCAGCGTCTCGGGCGCGCCGCCGGCGCGGCCCGTGGCGCGCAGCCGCGCGATCTCGACGCCCTCCACCCGCTTGCCGCCCAGCGCGCGGGCGACGCCGCAGCCCCGGCGCACCGGCACGCCCATCTCCGCGGCCTTCGCCGCGAGCGGCCCGCCGGCGTCTTCGCGCGGGTCTATGACGGTCGCCTCCAGCCCTGCCGCCTGCGCCGCGAGCGCCGTGCGATAGGCGTCGTCGTGGGCGGCGAAGACGGCGATCCGCCGGCCCGGCGCGACGGCGTGGAGCGCGAGATAGTCCCGCGCCGCCGCGGCCAGCATCACGCCGGGGACGTCGTTGCAGGCGAAGGCCAGCGGCCGCTCGACCGACCCCGCCGCGACCACGATCCGCTTCGCCCGCACTTTCCAGAGCCGATGGCGCGGCTTGCGTCCGCGCCCCGGCTCATGGTCGGCGACGCGCTCCAGCACCAGCGCGAAGCCGTGGTCGTAGAGCCCGGCGACCATCGCCCGCGTCAGCACCGTGACGTTGGGGGCTTCGGCCAGCGCCGCCGCCTCGCGCCCGGCCCAGTCGGCCGCCGGCTCGCCGCCGATGGCGGTGTCGTCGTCCGAGAGCGCCCGGCCGCCAAGATGTGGCGTCTGTTCGGCGAGCAGGACGCGGGCGCCGGCTTCGGCCGCCGCCCGCGCCGCGGCGAGGCCGGCGAGGCCGCCGCCGGCCACCAGCACGTCGACATAGAGGTGCATGTGCTCGTAGACGTCTTCGTCCGCCTCCCGCGGCGGCTTGCCGAGGCCGGCGGCGGCGCGGATCACCGGTTCGAAGACGTGCTTCCAGGCGGCGCGGGGCTGGATGAAGGTCTTGTAGTAGAAGCCGGCCGGGAACACCGGGGCGACCGAGGCGACGGCCGCGTTCACCGCGCCGACGTCGAAGGCGAGCGAGGGCCAGCAGTTCTGGCTGCGCGCCGTGAGCCCCTCGAACAGCTCGGTGGTCGTCGCCCGCGCGTTCGGCTCGAACCGCGCGCCCTCGCCGAGGCCCATCAGCGCGTTGGGCTCCTCGGCCCCGTAGCCGACCACGCCGCGGGGGCGGTGGTACTTGAAGGAGCGGCCGACCATCACGCGGTCGTTGGCGAGCAGGGCGGCGGCCAGCGTGTCGCCGGCGAAGCCGGTGAGGGGCGCGCCGTCGAAGCGGAAGGAGAGGGGTTTCGCGCGGTCGATCAGGCGGCCGCCGGCGGGAAGGCGATGGGCCATGGGTCAGACACCGGTTCGGAATGACGTCGGACTGACGTCGGATTGACGTCGGGCGGTCCAGATGCCCGCAGCCCGCGCGACGGGCGTCCGGAGAGCCCCGCCATGCTGCCGCGATTTCTGGTCACGCTGTTTCTGGTCGGGCTCGGCCCGGCGCATCTCGCGGCCCGCGCCGATCCGCGCCCCACGGCCCCCACGGAACGCCATCAGATGGACCCTCTCTCGGCGGCGCGGGCGGCGATGGCCTCGCGGATTGCGGCGGGCGGCTCGGGCGCGTCGGCGGGATAGGCGCCGAAGACCTCTAGGGTGACCGTGTCGCGGGCGAGGTTGAACCACTTGCCGCAGCCGTACTGGTGGCGCCAGCGCTCGAAATGGACGCCTTTCGGATTCTTCCGGTGGAACAGGTAGTCCATGAAGGCGTCGTCCGAGGCGTCCGCCTCGGCGCGCTTCACATGCGCCTCGCCGCCGGGGTGGAACTCGGTCTCCGCGGCCTCGACGCCGCAGCAGGGGCAGGGGATCAGCAGCATCGTCGGACCCTCAATGCGCCACGGCGGCGGCGACGCTCTCGTCGATCATGCGGCCTTCGCGGAAGCGCTCCAGCGAGAAGGGCGCCGCGACCTTGTCCTCGCCCTTCGCGATCAGGCTCGCCGTCGCCCAGCCCGAGCCGGGGATCGCCTTGAACCCGCCCGTGCCCCAGCCGCAGTTGACGAAGATCCCCTCCACCGGCGTCTTGGAGATGATCGGCGAGCGGTCGCCGGTCATGTCGACGATGCCGCCCCATTGCCGCAGCATCTTGAGCCGGCTGATGATCGGGAAGGTCTCGACCAGCGCGCGCACCGTCTCCTCGACGTGCTGGAAGCTGCCGCGCTGGGTGTAGTTGTTGTAGCCGTCGGCCCCGCCGCCGATCACCAGCTCGCCCTTGTCGGACTGGCTCATGTAGCCGTGCACGGTGTTGGCCATCACCACGATGTCCATCACCGGCTTGATCGGCTCCGAGACCAGCGCCTGCAGCGCCACGCTCTCGATCGGCAGGCGGAAGCCCGCCATGTCGGCGAGCACGGTGGAATGGCCCGCGACCACCACCGCGAGCTTCTCGCAGCGCACCGCGCCCTTCGAGGTGCGCACCCCCATCACCTTGCCGTTGGAGACGTCGATTCCCTGCACCTCGCAGTTCTGCACGATGTCGACGCCGAGGTCGGAGGCCGCGCGCGCATAGCCCCAGGCCACCGCGTCGTGGCGCGCCGTGCCGCCGCGCGGCTGCCACAGCCCGCCGAGCACCGGATAGCGCGGCCCGTCGACGTTCATGATCGGGCAGAGCTGCTTGACGCGCGCCGGGTCGACCATCTCGGTCTCGACGCCGGCGAGGCGGTTGGCGTGGGCGGTGCGCTTCATGGCGCGCAGTTCGTGCTCGGTCTGGCAGAGCATCAGCACGCCGCGCGGGCTGAACATGATGTTGAAGTTCAGCCGCTGCGACAGATCCTCGTAGAGCCCGCGCGACAGCTCGTAGATCGCCGCCGACTCCTCCTGCAGGTAGTTCGAGCGGATGATGGTGGTGTTGCGGCCGGTGTTGCCGCCGCCGAGCCACCCCTTCTCGATCACTGCGACGTTGGTGATCCCGTGGTTCTTGGCGAGATAATAGGCGGTCGCCAGCCCGTGGCCGCCGGCGCCGACCACGATCACCTCGTAGCGGTCCTTGAGGTCCGGCGCGCGCCAGGCGCGCTCCCAGCCCTCGTGGTGGTTCAGGGCCTGCCGGGCGAGGGCGAAGGCGGAATAGCGTTGCATCGGCGGCTCCGCGGTCGGGCGCTTGGGGGTCGGCGTCGTTCGGGCGTCATGGCGGGTCGGCCCGTCGCGCGTCAATGCGCCTCTCGCCGCGGCGGGGCGCATCCGGCGCCGTCGCTCGGGCGCGCGAAACCGACATCGTGCGCGTCGAGGCGGGCGCCCGCGACTTGGGGGCGCGGGGCGGCCGCATTGCGGCGCCGTCGCCCGGCGCCTAGGTTCCCGCGCGAAACTTGCGCCGGGACGCCCAACTTGCGCCGGGACGCCTCGGAGCGCAGGCCGGAGGACGATGATGGATTTCGGGATCGCGGCCGTCGTGCTCGCGCTGATCACGGTGATTTATGTGGCGCGGCCGCTCGCGCTCGCGCGGCGCGCGTCGAAACCCCGCGCCGCCCACGACGAGCAGGTGTTCCGCGACCAGTTGCTCGAAGTCGACCGCGACCTCGAACGCGGCGTCCTGACCGCGGAGGAGGCGCGCTCGGCCAGGATCGAGATCTCCCGCCGCCTGCTGGCCGCCGCGACCGAGCGCGAATCCGCGCCGGACCACCAGCCTGCGCCGAAGGCGCTGTCGCTCGCGCTGACCGCCGCCCTGCTGGTGGGCGCGCCGCTCGGCGGCTGGGCGATCTATCGCGTCGTCGGCGCGCCGGGGCTGCCGGACCAGCCGCTGGCCTCGCGCCTCGAAGGCGTGCGGCCCTCGCAGCAGATCGCCGAAGCCCAGCTCGTCGGTCGGTTGCGGCAGCCCCCGCCGGGGCCCGAGACGGCGGAGCTGGAGGCCCTCGTCGCCGAACTTCAGGCGCGGATGGCCGAAGGCGAGCCGGATTCGCAAGGGCTGTTCCTGCTGGCCCGCGCGCAGGCCGACCTCGGCCGCCACGGCGAGGCGTGGCGCGCCTACCAGCGCCTGATCGACAGGGAGGGCGACACGGTGCCCGGCGGCCTGTTCGTCGCCATGGCCGAGAGCATGATCATCGCGACCGGCGGCTACGTCTCGCCCGAAGCGGAGGCGGCGCTGGAGGAGGCGCTGCGCCGCTCTCCCGGCGATCCTGTGGGGCGCTACTACCTCGGCGCGGCGATGGCGCAGACCAGTCGGCACGTCGACGCTCTCGAAACCTGGGTCGCCCTGCTGCAGGACAGCCCCGCCAACGCGCCGTGGCGGCCCGCGACCATCGAGCAGATCGACGATCTCGTGGCGCGCACCGGCCTGCCGCGCCCGACGCTGCCCGCCGGCCTCGAACCCTCGCCCGAGGAGCAGCGCGCCGTCGCCCTGACGATGATCCGCTCGCTCGACGCGCGCCTCGCGGCGGAGGGCGGCGGCCCCGGAGAGTGGCTGCAGCTGGTGAAGTCCTACTCGGCGTTCGGCATGACCGCCGAAGCCGAAGGCGCCGAGGCGCGCGCCCGCGCCGCCCTTGAGGGCGAGGCGCTGGAGATCTTCGTCGCCGGCCTCGTCGACGGCGAGCCCGCCGCCGAGCCCGTCGCGCCGCACGACGACGCGACGCTCCGCGACACCGTCGCGGCGCTCGACGCGCGGTTGCAGGCCGAAGGCGGGGGCGCGGGCGCATGGCTGCGGCTGATCGCCTCCTACGCCGCGCTCGGCGAGGCGGAGGCCGCGGCCGACGCCGAGGCGCGGGCGCGGGCGGCGCTGGCGGACGACGCCGCGCAGATCGCGGCGCTCGACGCGGCGCTCGGCGGCATGGCGATGCCGGGCATGCGCGGCCCGTCGGCGGCCGATGTCGCGGCGGCCGAGGCGAGGGCGCCGGAGGACCGCACCGCCATGGCGCGGGGCATGGTCGAGGGCTTGCGCGACCGGCTGTTCGAGGATGGCGGCTCGGTCGAGGACTGGGGGCGGCTGATCCGCGGGCTCGGCGTGCTCGGCGACGCGCAGGGCGCGACGGACGCCTTCGAGCGCGCCATGGCCGCCCACGGCCGCGACAACATCGCCGCCGCCTTCCTGACCGAAACCGCGCTGCTCGCGGGAGCGACCGTGCGGTGACGACCGTGGTCGAGGGGCCGACGGCGCTCGGCCCCTGGCTCGCGCCGGGGCGGCCGCTGGTCGGGCTCGACCTCGGGACGAAGACCATCGGCGTCGCCGTGTCCGACACCCGCCGGAGCCTCGCGACGCCGCTGGAGACCCTGAAGCGCGGCAAGTTCGCGGCGGACGCCGCGGCGTTGGGCGCCCTCGCCGCCGGGCGCGACGCCTGCGGCTTCGTGCTCGGCCTGCCGCGCAACATGGACGGCTCGGAGGGCCCGCGCGCGCAGGCGAGCCGCGCCTTCGCGCGCAACCTTTCCCGCGCCCTCGGTCTGCCGATCGCGCTGTGGGACGAGCGATTGTCCACCGTGGCGGTGGAGAAGGCGCTGATCGCGGCGGATTCGTCGCGAAAGCGTCGCGCCGAGGTGGTCGACCGCATGGCGGCCGCGCATATCCTGCAGGGAGCGCTCGACCGGCTGGCCTGGGCTGCGCGGTCGATCGAGGGCGAGGGCGGGCATGGTTGAGGAACTCTGGCGGCGCGACGAGATCGAGTCGCCCTGCGTCAAGCTCTGCGTGCTCCACCCGGCCGCGCGCATCTGCGTCGGCTGCCACCGCACGGTGGCGGAGATCGCCGGCTGGACGGCGATGACGCCCGAGGCGCGGCGCGCGGTGATGGCCGAACTGCCCGCGCGCGCCGGGTTGCTGACTGCGCCGCAGAACCGCCCCTCGGCCCGCCGGCGCGCGCGGACCTGAAGCGGCTCAGGACGCCGGCGCGTTCCGGTCGTACTGGCCGTGCGGGCGGTAGGCGTAGAGGTAGCTGTCGAGCACCGCCTCCATCGCCGTCGGCTCGACGCCGAGATCGGCGAGGGTCTTCGCCCCCTCCGCCACCACGTTGTCGCGGTCGAGCAGCAGCACCTGGTCGCGGGTGATCGGCGGCGCGACGCCGATCTTCGCGAGGTTCTCCAGCACCGCGCCCTGCAGCAGCGCTATGGGCTTCGGCAACTCGATGATCATCCGCTTGCGCTTGATCACCGTCAGCATGAGCTGCAGCAGTTCGCGAAACGTCGCGACGCGCGGGCCGCCGAGTTCGTAGGTCGCGCCGGCCTCGGCCTCGCCGACGCAGGCCTTCGCCGCCGCCTGCGCCACGTCGTCGACGTAGACCGGCTGGAACCGCGTCTTCGCGCCCACCACCGGCAGCGCCGGGGAAAGCTTGGCCATGCCGGCGAAGCGGTTGAAGAACCCGTCCTCCGCCCCGAACACGATGGAGGGGCGCAGGATCACCGCCTTGGGGAAGGCCGCCTTCACGGCCGCCTCTCCGGCCGCCTTGGTGCGGGCGTAGGCGGCGGGGGACCCGGCGTCGGCCCCGATCGCCGAGATCAGCACGAAGCGCTCGACGCCGCTTTCCGCCGCGATGCGCGCGACCCGCTCGGGACCTTCCGCCTGCACCGCCTCGAAGGTGTTCTTGCCGCTCGCATAGAGCACGCCCACGGAGTAGACGACCGCCGAGGCGCCTTCGACGGCGCGGCGGCACGACTCGTCGTCGCGGATGTTGGCCTGGATCGGGACGACCTGTCCGAGCGCGCCGTAGGTGCGCACGAACAGCGCCTCGTTCGGCCGGCGCACCGCGACCCGCACCCGCCAGCCGCGCCGCGCCATGTGCTGCGCGACGTAGCGTCCGACGAAGCCCGAGCCGCCGAAGATGGTCACGATCGGCATCGAGTCGACCGGCCGGGTCTGCTGAGCGGTATCCGTCATGGCGCGTCCTCCCCCTTGCGGCGCCCTCGCGCCGTTCCGGCGCAGAGATATGCCGCGCCGCCCCGGCGCACACATAGGCCGCGCCGCGCCGCGGCGCCAAGCGGCGCGCATGTTGACACCGCCCCGGCGCGCGCGTAACAGCCCGCCAGCAGCGCGGCGAGCCGCCTGCGCCCAGGTGGCGGAACTGGTAGACGCGCTGGTTTCAGGTACCAGTGACTTCGGTCGTGGAGGTTCGAGTCCTCTCCTGGGCACCACCGCCCTTGCGCGGCGCCGCAGGGGTGTCGCCGTCGGGCGCCGCCGCCCGCGGCGCGCCCGACCGTAAATGCGCGCCGCATGCGAGGGCTCGATGATCAACGTCTTCCAGGGCGACATCCCCGACGGCTTCGATTTCGGCCCCGTGGTCGCCATCGACACCGAGACGATGGGTCTCGTGCCGCACCGCGACCGCCTGTGTCTCGTGCAGCTTTCCGGCGGCGACGGCTCGGCGACGCTGGTGCGCGTCTCCCCCGACCAGACCGAAGCGCCGAACCTCGCGCGGCTGCTCGCCGACCCCGACACGCTGAAGCTGTTCCACTACGGCCGCTTCGACATCGCCGTGATGGCGCACCGCTTCGGCGTGCTGGCGCGCCCCGTCTGGTGCACCAAGATCGCCTCGAAGCTCGTGCGCACCTACACCGACCGCCACGGACTGAAGCAGCTCTGCCACGAACTGCTCGGCGTCGATCTCTCCAAGCAGCAGCAGACCTCCGACTGGGGCGCCGAGCAGCTGAGCGAGGCGCAGGCCGCCTACGCGGCCTCCGACGTGCTGCACCTCCACGCGCTCAAGGCGGCGCTGGAGGCGCGGCTCGCCCGCGAAGGGCGGACGGCGCTCGCCGCGGCGTGTTTCCGATTCCTTCCCGACCGGGCGGCGCTCGACCTCGCCGGCTGGCCCGACGTCGACATCTTCACCCATTGAGCGCGGCGATGTTGAGGACCAACCCGCCCGCGCCCGCCGACGCCGCCGCGATGCTTGCGACGGCGCGCCGCGTGCTGCGCCTCGAAGGCGAGGCGCTGCTCGCCTTCGCGGAGGCGCTCGACGACGCCTTCGCCGCGGCTGTCGAGACCATCCTCGCCGCCGAGGGGCGGGTGATCGTCTCCGGCATGGGCAAGTCGGGCCATGTCGGGCGCAAGATCGCCGCGACGCTCGCCTCGACGGGGACGCCCGCGTTCTTCGTGCATCCCGCCGAGGCGTCCCACGGCGATCTCGGCATGATCACCCGGTCGGACGTGGCGCTGGTGCTGTCGAACTCGGGCGAGACGCCGGAACTGCGCGACGTGGTCCAGCACACCCGCCGCTTCGGCGTGCCGCTGATCGGGGTGGCGAGCCGGCCCGACAGCACGCTGCTGAAAGCCGCGGACGTCGCGCTCGCTTTGCCGCAGGCGCCCGAAGCGTGCCCGGTCGGGCTCGCCCCGACCACGTCGACGACGCTGACCATCGCGCTCGGCGACGCCCTCGCCGTGGCGCTGATGGAGCGCCGGCGCTTCACGCCCGAACATTTCCGCGTGTTCCACCCCGGCGGCAAGCTCGGCGCGATGCTGGTGACGGTGCGCGACATCATGCACGCCGGCCCCGCGACGCCCCTCGTCGGGCTGGAGACGCCCATGCGCGAGACGCTGCTGGTGATGACCGCGCGCGGCTTCGGCATCGCCGGCGTGGTGGACGACGCGGGCCGGCTTGTCGGCGTGGTCACCGACGGCGACCTCCGCCGACACATGGACGGGCTCATGGAGCATCGCGCCGGCGAAGTCGCGACGCGCGATCCGCTGACGGTGCGCCCCGACGCGCTCGCCTCCGAGGCGCTCGCGATCATGAACGGCCCGCGGCCGGCGACCTGCCTCTTCGTCGCGGAGGATGGCGAAGGGCCGCAGCCGCCCCTCGGCGTGGTCCACGTCCACGACTGCCTGCGCGCCGGCCTGTCTTGAGATGGACGGCGTGACATGGCGGTCGACCGGCGCGCCGCCCGGATCGCGCTCCTCAAGATCGCGCTGCCGCTGACGGCGCTGGCGCTGATCGCCGCCGTCTTCGTCTTCCCGCGCGACCGCCTGACTCAGGGGCTCTCGGTCGATCGCGTCGCCGTCAGCATGATCGACGGTCTGCGCCTCGACCGGCCGCGATTCACCGGCGAGACGTCGGACGGCCGGCCCTTCACCGTGACGGCGGACTGGGCGCTGCCGGACGGGCCGGACCCCGAAAGCGTGCGCCTCGGCCCCGTCGAAGGCCGGGTGGAGGCGCAGGAAGGTCTGCGGGTGACGCTGAGCGCGGGCGGCGGCGAACTCCGCCCGAACGCCCGCACGTTGCGTCTCCAGGACGGCGTGTCGCTGGTGTCCTCGGACGGCCACCGGCTGACGGCGAGCGCGGCGCTCGCCGATCTCGACGCGGGCGCCCTGACCGCCGAGGGGCCGGTTTTCGGCGACGGGCCGCTCGGCAGCGTCGAAAGCGCGACGATGCGGGCTGCGCGGCGCGCCGAAGGCGACTACATCTGGTTCGAGGGCGGCGTGCGCGTCGTCATCCGGCCGGGCGGCGCGCGCCCGGCGGCGGAGGACTGAGCGGATGGCGCGGGGAGGCGGGATGGCGCAGTCGGCGCGGCGAAGCGCGGGGATGGCGGCGATGCGGGCCGTGGCGCTGGCGGGGTCGCTCGCCGGGGCGCTGGCTGTCGCGTCCGGCGCTCGGGCGCAGCAGGCGGCGTCGCCTTTCGGCGGCTTCCAGCACGACGCGTCGCAGCCGATCGAGATCACCGCCGACGTGCTGGAGGTGCGCCAGGCCGAGAGCGTCGCGATCTTCACCGGCGGCGTCGTGGCCGGACAGGGAACGTTGCGGCTCACCGCCGAGCGGCTGAGCGCCTGGTACGACGCGGGCGCCGAGGGCGGCGGCGACATCGACCGGCTGCGCGCGGAGGGCGGCGTCTTCCTCTCCTCGGGCGGCGAGACCGCGCGCGGCGAGTGGGCGGAATACGACGTGGTCAACGGCCGCGTGACCATGGGCGGCGGCGTGGTGCTGACGCAGGGCGAGAATGCGATCCGCGGCGAGCGGCTGTCGATCGACCTCGTCTCCGGCCAGGGCCGCATCGAGGGCGGGCGCGTCCAGTCGGTGTTCAACCCCGCCGCGCGGCGTCCATGAGCCCGCCGCCCGACCTGCGCCTCGCGGCCGAGGCGACGGGGCTGCGCGCCCGGGGGCTCGGCAAGTCCTACCGGCGCCGCCCGGTGCTGCGCGACGTCGACATCGACCTGCGGCGCGGCGAGGTGGTCGGGCTGCTCGGGCCGAACGGCGCCGGCAAGACCACCTGCTTCTACATGCTGACCGGTCTCGTCCCCTGCGACGCCGGGCTGATCGAGATCGACGGCCGCGACGTGACGACCATGCCGATGCACCTGCGCGCGCGCCTCGGGCTCGGCTACCTGCCGCAGGAGGCGTCGATCTTCCGGGGGCTGACGGTCGAGGGCAACATCCGCGCGGCCCTCGAGATCGCGCACGGCGACCGCGACCTGCGCGAGAAGAAGCTCGACGCGCTGCTCGCCGAGTTCTCGATCTCGCATCTGCGCCGGACGCCCGCCGTGGCGCTGTCGGGCGGCGAGCGGCGGCGCGTCGAGATCGCGCGCTGCCTCGCCGGGGAGCCGTCCTTCGTGCTGCTCGACGAGCCGTTCGCGGGCGTCGACCCGATCGCGGTCGGCGACATCCGCGGGCTGGTCTCGCACCTGAAGGACCGCGGCATCGGCGTGCTGATCACCGATCACAACGTCCGCGAGACGCTCCAGATCATCGACCGCGCCTGCATCCTGCACGACGGGCGGGTGCTGATGAGCGGCTCGCCCGAGGCCGTGGTGGAGGACAGCGCTGTGCGCCGCGTCTATCTCGGCGAACGGTTCCGCATCTAGACCAGAGGAGGGGGCGCGCGCGGATGGCGATGCGGCCGAAGCTCGAGCTCAGGCAGACGCAGCAGCTGACGATGACGCCGCAGCTGCGTCAGGCGATCACGATGCTGGCCATGTCGGCGACGCAGCTCGAGGCTTTTCTCGCGGCCGAAGTCGAGAAGAACCCGCTGCTCTCCCTGGACGACGGATCGCGCCTCGCCGCCGCGCCGCCGGCCGAGCCCGCCGTCGCGACGGTGGACGCGGCGATGCGCAAGGGCGATCTCGCCGCCGGAGAGGCGCAGTTCGACGGGTCGCGCGACAACCTCTACGAGGGCGCGGAGCCGGCGGTCGGCCGCGGCGGCGGCCGCGATTTCGAGACGCTCGACGACGATGGGGCCGGCGCGCTCGCCGACCGACCGAGCCTCGCGGCCCATGTCGCGGCGCAGGTCGCGCTGATGCGGCTCGATCCGGCGGAGCGGCTGGTCGCCGAGGCGCTGGCCGGCGACCTGGACGACGCGGGGTATCTGCGCATCGACTTCGCCGAGGCGGCGGCGCGTCTCGGGGTCGCGGCGCGGGTCGTGGAGCGGGCCGCGGCCGCCCTACGCGCCTGCGAGCCGACGGGCGTGGGGGCGCGCGATCTCGCCGAATGCCTCGGGCTGCAGCTCGCCGAACAGGGCGCGCTCGATGCGCCGATGCGGGCGCTGCTCGCGCATCTGCCCGACCTGCCGACGACCCCGGCGGCGGTCATGGCGGCGCGCTGCGGGGTTTCCGTCGACGGCCTGTCGGCCATGCTCGCGCGGCTGCGCCGCCTCGACCCGCGCCCGGGGCTGGCCTTCGCCGCGCCGCCGCTGGCGCCCGCCGCGCCGGATGTGCTCGTGCGCCCCGATCCCGAAGGCGGGTGGCGCGTGGCGCTGAACCCCGCCGCCACGCCGCGCGTGCTGATCGACCGGCGCTACGCCGCGCGGGTCGGCGGGGGCTGCCCGCGCACGCGCCGCTATCTGGCGGATTGCGCGCAGACGGCCGGCTGGCTGGCGCGCAGCCTCGACCAGCGGGCGCGCACCATCCTCAAGGTCGCCGCCGAGGTCGTGCGGGTGCAGGAGGCGTTCTTCGAGCGCGGCGTCTCGGGACTGAAACCGCTGACGCTCAAGGCGGTCGCCGAGGCGGTCGACGTGCACGAATCGACCGTCAGCCGGGTGACCGCCCACAAGACCGTCGCGACGCCACGGGGCGTGTTCGAGATGCGGTTCTTCTTCGGCGCCTCCCTCGCCTCGGCCGACGGCGGCGAGGCCCGCGCCGCCGAGGCCGTCCGCGAGCGCATCCGCGCCCTGATCGGCGCCGAGGCGCCGGGCCGGCCGCTCTCCGACGACGGCATCGTCCGGCTGCTCAAGGCCGAGGGCGTCGACGTGGCGCGGCGCACGGTGACGAAATACCGCGAGGCGCTGCGCATCCCGTCTTCGGTCGAGCGGCGGCGGCGGGCTGCGGCGGCGGTCTGACGCGGCTGCGGCGCCGGCGACGGGCGGCCGGCGTTCTGTTGACTCGATTCCGGCCCGAAACTAGGGTCCGCCACCGCCTGAAGGGGCTGCGTCGCAGGCGACGGCGCGGCGGAGAGCGCGGCGCGTGAACAGGTGAACCGATGCAGATTCAGATCAACGGCAAGCAGATGGACGTCGGCGAGGCGCTGAGCGCCCACGCGAGCGAGCGCATCTCCGCCACCGTGGCCAAGTACGGCGTGCCCGCCGTCGACGCCGCCGCGACCTTCTCGCGGGAGACTCACAATTTCCGCGCCGACGCGCAGGTGCACCTGCAGACCGGCCTGATGGTGAAGGCCCATGCGCTGGCGCCGGACGTCTACGCGGCGTTCGAGAGCTGCATGGAGCGCATCGACAAGCAGCTCCGTCGCTACAAGCGCCGCCTGAAGGACCATTCCTCCGGCCGGCGCGAGCCGATCGAGGCCGTCGCCGCCTCCTACGTCATCTTCTCGGGAGAGGAGCACCACGAGGACGAGGAGCCCGCGACGCTGGACCCGGTGATCGTCGCGGAGATGACGATGGACATCAAGAAGGTGTCGGTCGGCGAGGCGGTCATGCAGATGGAGCTCGCGCACGCGCCGTTCCTGATGTTCCGCAACGAGCGACACGGCGGCATCAACGTCGTCTATCGCCGCGAGGACGGGAACATCGGCTGGGTCGACCCGGAGAACCTCCCGGCGTCGTCCTGAACGCCGACGGGAGAGGCATGATGGAGATCCGCGACATCCTCGCGCCCGAGGCCGTGATGGCGCATCTGAAGGCGACCTCCAAGAAGCAGCTGCTTCAGGAAGTCGCCGCTCGCGCCTCCGACGTCTACGGCGTGGACCAGCGCGGCGCCTTCGACGCGCTGCTCGACCGCGAGCGTCTCGGCGCGACGGCGATGGGGCGCGGCGTGGCCGCGCCGCACGCGCGGCTCGACGGCCTCGACGGGATCCGGGGCGTGTTCGTGCGGCTGGAGAAGCCGATCGACTTCGACGCCATCGACGACGAACCGGTCGACCTCGTTTTCGCGCTGTTCGCGCCGGAGGAGGCCGGGGCCGACCACCTGCGCGCCCTCGCCCGGGTGTCTCGCGCGCTGCGCGATCAGGGGGCGTGCGCGAAGCTCCGCTCCTGCGACGACGCGGCGGCGGTCTACGCGGTGCTCACCGAGTCGGTGTCGAACCGCGCCGCCTGAGCGTCGCCGCCGTCGCTACTGCACGACGAACTCCGCGTGCAGGGCGCCGGCCGTCTTGATCGTCTTCAGGATGTCGATCAGGTCGCGCGGGCTGACGCCGAGCGCGTTGAGCCCCGCGACGAGGTCGGCGAGCGTCACCGCCTCCTCGACCACCGCGAGCTGCACGCCCTCGTTCTGCTGGATCTCCGCCTCGGTGCGCGGCACGACCACGGTCTCGGCCTGACCGCGGTAGGTGAACGGGCTCGGCTGGGAGACGAGCGGCGTCTCGGTCACCCGCAGCGTCAGCCCGCCCTGGCTGACCGCGATGCGGCTGATGCGCACGTCCGAGCCCAGCACCACGGTGCCGGAGCGGTGGTCGACCACCACGCGCGCCTTCTGCGAGGGCGCCACGGGCAGGTTCTCGATCCGGCTGAGGGCCTCGGCCGGGCTCATGCCGCGCATGGCGGCGATCTGGACCTCCACCGTGCCCGAGTCGAGCATCCTGGCCGCGCCCCCGCCGTAGACCCGCCGGATCGCCGCCTCGACGCGGGCGGCGGTGGTGAAGTCGGGCTCGCGCACGGCGAGGCGCACGCTGCGCATCGTGTCGAAGGCGAAGTCCACCTCGCGCTCGATGCGCGCCCCGCCCGGCACCCGGCCTGCGGTCGGGACCCCTTGCGTCACGCGCGAGGCTTCGCCTTCGGCCGAGACGCCGCCCGAGATCACCGACCCTTGCGCGACGGCGTAGATCTCGCCGTCGGCGGCGTTGAGCGGCGTCATCACCAGCGTGCCGCCGAGCAGGCTGCGCGCGTCGCCGATGGTGGAGACGGTCACGTCGATGCGCGAGCCGGCGCGGGCGAAGGGCGGCAGCGTCGCGGTCACCAGCACCGCCGCCACGTTGCGCGGCCGGAACTGCTCGCCCGAGACGTTGACGCCGAGGCGCTCCAGCAGGTTCTGCAGCGCTTCCTCGGTGAAGGGCGAGTTCCTAAGACCGTCGCCGGTGCCGTTGAGGCCGACGACGAGGCCGTAGCCGACGAGGTCGTTGCCGCGCACCCCTTCGAAGTCGACCAGATCCTTGATCCGCGCCCAGTTCGAGCCGGGGGGCGTGGGGTCGATGCCGTCGTCCCAGCCGCTCGCGCCGGCTGCGACGGCGAGGAAGGCGAGCGCGCCGGCGGCGAGGACGGCGGTGGCGGCGCGGAACAGTCTGCGGGTCATCGGCGCCTCAACGAAGAAAGGAAAGCAGCGACAGGTTCGCGGCGCGGGCGGTGATCGAGTAGATCATCTGCAGCTGCGTCTCGATCTGGGTGAGTTCGGTCGCCGCGTCGTAGGGATCGCGGTTCACCATGTCGGCGCGCGCCATCGACAGCGCCGTGCGCTCGCCCGCCGCGCGGGTCTGCGCGCGGTCGATGCGCTGCTCCGACAGGCCGACGCCGGCGCGCAGTATGGTGAGTTCGTCGTTGTCGGCGATCAGCCGCTTGCCCGCCACGTCGTAGAGCGCTGTCATCTGCTGGGGGTTGCCGGCGAAATCGGACTTCGCCACGGCCGCCGCCAGCGCGAGGTTCTTCACGAGGCTCTTGAGGGCCGCGTCATCGGCGCGCACGGCGTAGGCCAGGCGGTCGTCGTCGCCGAGTTCGACCGGCGGCGCGTCGGTTTCGGCGCCGCCGTACGCGTCGCGCGCGAAGGTCTCTTTCTGGTTCGGATCGGCCGGATCGCCGCCGATCTCGGTCCACGGCGCGACCGCCTCACCCGGAATCGGTGAGAAGTATGCGTCCAAGGCGGCGAGCGCCGCCTGCACGGGCGTCATGCCGTCGGGGGGCGGGTTCGCGCCGTCGGCGTAGTGGTTGAGCGCGGTCTTGGCCACCTGCACCAGCGCCGAAGCGTCCGTCAGGATCGCCGGGCGCTCCGCCGCCGCTCCCGCGAACAGCGACCGCCCGCCCACCGACGTGTTCAGCGCCCGGATCACCTGCCCGAGCGCGTGCTCCGCCTCCGCGCCGACGATCTTCACCCCCTGGATCATGCCGTCGCGGTTGCCGGCCAGCAGCCGCGCGCCGAGGTCGCCGGCCGCCGTCGCCATCTCGCCCAGCGCGCCCTGGGTGGCCGCGGCGCGGGTGCGGGCCATGGCGATGTTCGGCGTGCGCGCCTCGATGCGCGAGAGCGCGCGGTCGAGGGCGAGCAGCCGCGTGGGGTCGCCGCCGGTTCCGGCGAAGCGATTCTGGAACTCGCCCGTCGCGACTTCGGTCTGCGCCCGCATCAGGTCGCGCTTGGCGTGGGCGTGGGCGCGGGCGAGCTTGGCGTTGGACAGCAGATCGGGGACGCCGACGGGCAGCGACATGGCTCAGATCTCCAGCAGGCGGCGGACCATCGCGTCGATGGCCTGGAGCACCTTGGCGTTGGCCGCGTAGGCGCGTTCGACGTTGAGCAGGTTGCGCAGCTCCGCGTCGGTGTCGACGGCGCTCGCGGTCAGCTCCTGATCGCGCACCGCCTCGGCCGCGCCGCGCAGGTGCGCCGCCGTGCGCTCCGAGAACGTCGCCCGGCTTTCCCAGAGCGCCGCGAAATCGGCGACCATGGTCGCGGGATCGCGGGCTCCCGTCAGGCGGAGCGCCTCGGGCGGCTCGCTGCGCGCGCGGAAGGCGTCGTAAAGCGCGGTCGAGAAGGCGACGGTGCTGACGGGGTCTGCGGCCGGGGCGCTCGGGAAGCCTGTGCGGAGGGTCGCGGGATTGCCGGATACCTCGCCGTTGAGCGCGATACGCGCGGCGAGCCCGAGAGTCGCGACAGGGGTCTGCTCGTCCGCCGCCGCGCCGGTGTCGACGAAGAGGCCCTTCGTGGCGGCGGTCGACGGTTCGCGCCCGTCGAGATCGCGGAACCGGGCCACGAGGTCGCCGGCCAGCGCGTCAAGCTGGCCGAGGAAATCCGGCAGCGTCCGGTCGCGCGCCGTGAAGGCCGCCTCCAGCGTGCCGCCGTTCAGATAACCCGGCGAGTCCGGCGGACGGACGACCGTCATGTTGAAGGCGACGCCCGCTCCCTGCTTGAGCGTCGTGTCGCCGTTCGCGTCGAGATGCACCGAGCCGATGTCGGGCGTGGTCTCGAAGCCGAGCGGTTGCGCGTTGTGGTCGAGCAGGATGCCGCCTCCCGCCCGCGTCGTCAGCATCACGCCGCCGTTCTCCTTCGGCTTGGCGTTGATCGGGATGATGCCGTTGACGACTTCGATCTGCCGGTCGCGTTCGTCCATCAGCCCGGTCGCGTCGCGGCCGAGCGCCATCGTAGTGGCGATCTCGGTGTTGAGCCGCTGGATGCGCGACAGCGCGTCGTTCACCTGCCGCACCTGACGCGCGATGTCGGCGTCGAGGTCGGCGCGCATCCGCGTCGCCTGCGTCGAGAGCGTCTGCACCTTGCGGGCGAGAGCGCCGGCGGCGTCCGCGGCCGAAAGCTGCACCGAAGCGCTCTCCGGCGTGTCGGCGAGGGCGCGCAGCGCGTTCTCGAACGCGAGATACCGGTCGGCGAGGCTGTCGCCCCCGTTCGGGTCGAGCAGCATGTCGGCGACCGCCCGTTCGGCGCCGGCGGCCAGCGACGCGCGCCCGGCGTCCCCGTCGAGGCGGCGACGCTCGGCGGTCAGCATGGCGTCGCCGGCGCGGCCGACGCTGTCGACGCGCACGCCCAGGCTGTCGCCGCCCGCGATGTGGTGGCTGACCGAGAGGGTGCGCGCCGCGTAGCCGGGCGTCGAGGCGTTGGCGATGTTGCGCGCGACGATCTCCGCCGCGCGGCTCGTGGCGGTGAGGCCCGAATAGGCGTTGCCCAAGGCTTGCGTGATGCCCATGGCGGGTCCTCCTCAGCGCGGGCGCCGGTTCCCGGCGTCAACGCTTCAGGTTCGTGGTCTCCTGCAGCATTTCGTCCACAGTCTGGATGATCTTGGCGTTGGAGGAGTAGGCGCGCTGGGTCTTGATCAGCTGCGTCAATTCCTCGGCGATGTCTGTAGTCGACTCCTCGAGCGCGCTGGAGATCAGCGATCCCGTGGGGCCGCTGCCGGCGTCGTAGAAGTAGACCGAGCCCGAGGCGCGGGTCAGCGCGAATGCCTGCCCGTCGAGCGTTCGCATCCCGTTCGGGTTCTGAACGTGGCCGATCGGAATCTTGTAGAGCGTGCGACGGAATCCCGTGTCGAAGATCGCGTCGAGCAGCCCGGTCTCGTCGATCTCGATGCCGACGAGCGAGGATGCGGGCGAACCGTTCTTCGTGACCTGCAGCACCTGATAGTTGGCGTCGATCTGCATCAGGCCGTCGGCGGTGCCGGTTCGGCCGATGTTGAGCCGGATCGGCCCGTTGTCGCCGGTGAGGTTGAGCGAGATGACGCCGTTCGCATAGGTCCCGTTGCCGTCCGCCTCCGCAAGGGGCGCATAGCCGAGAAGCGCGGTCTCGAAGTCCTCGGCGGTGACCGGGTCCGCCGTCGCGGCCAGCCGCATGTCGCGATAGGTCGGCGGCTCGGCGGTCAGGTCCGCGGCCTGATAGAGGACTTCCCCGCCGATGCTGAAGATCGTCGCGCCATGGGTGTACCCGGGGGGGATGGTGTTCACCCAGGTTGTGCCGCCTTGCCCGTCGAGAAGGTTGAAGTATCGCGTCTCGCCTGCGTCATAGCCGGCGTCGCCCGGCGTGAGCTGTCTGTAGACGGGGATTCTCGCGCCCGGGCGGACGAGGACGTCTCCGGCGGGATTCGTCGCATACGTCCGCTCGCCGGCTTCGTCGGTCGTGATCCGTTCGAAACTCTTGAGGCCGCCGACGTTGCCGCTCGCCACCTGATCGTCGAACTCGACCCGCCAGACGGAGCGCGGCCGTTCGGCGGCCTCGCTCGGATTCGGGGTGCGGTTCGGGCCCGTGTAGTCGCCGCTCGGGCGTTCATAGAGCGCCATCTCCCACAGCGACCCCGCCCCGACCGTGGGGTTGGAATCGGCCACCTTCTTGAAAGCGAGGTCGATGTAGCTGACGCCGCCGAGCGAATTGTAGAACTCGATCGGGATGGTGTAGGTCGACCCGACGGTCGCGCTGGCCCGCAGGTTCGCCTTGAAGCCGATGTCGGTGGTGCGCTCCGACGCAAGCGAGAGGGAGTCGATCCGCACCGGAGACAGGCCGGACACGCCGTCGCGCACCACGTTACCGAACTCGCCGTTGCTGTCGGCCTGCCAGCCGAGCAGCGTCAGGCCCGAGGCGGTCTGCATGTAGCCGTTGAAGTCGGGGCGGAACGCGCCGGTGCGCGTCAGCATCATCGACAGCGGATCGTCGCGGCGCACCTCGGCGATGTCGGCGACCGGCAGGAAGCCGCGGCCGGAGATCGCGAGGTCCATCACGTTGCGCGTCGAGATGATCGCCCCCTGATCCTCGATGGCGCGCACGGTCGAGGCCCGCACGCCGCCGGCGTCGTAGGAGGTCGGCCGCTCGCTCAGCACCAGGGAGTTGAACTCGATGGTGGCGCGCTTGTAGCCCTTGGTCTCGGAATTGGCGATATTGTCAGAAATCGTCGCCAATTTGCTCGAATTCACGCCGAGGCCCATCACCCCTGCGTTCATCGCCGAAGAAATACCCATAGTCGCCTCCCCTTTCTGGAACAGGCTGCGCTCGGCGGAAGGATGCGCCGGGCGGTTTTAACGAGGGGCTAACGGCGCGAATTCTCGCGCAGGAAGGTGATTTCAATGCGATTGTTGCGCGGATCGGCAAGATCCTCGACCATCGGCGCGCTGGTGGCGCGCCCGGAAATCTCCCTGACGCGCGCGGTGTCGAGACCCTCCGCCGCCATCATGCGCCGCGCCATCTCGGCCTGGTCGAAGGACAGCATCCAGTCGCCCTCGGGCCCGTCGATCGCGCCGCTGGCGTGTCCCGTGATCGAGACACCGTTGGTGACGAGGGCCGCGACGCCGGCGATCACGGACAGGAGCGCCTCGGCCATCGGGGTGGGTTCGGCGGTGCCGGGCTCGAACAGCGGCTCGCCCGTGGTCGCGAACAGATCGATGACGAGGCCCTCGGGCGTCATGCGCGCGCGCATGTGCTGCATCATCTCCTCCGACAGGCCGCCGCTGGCCGCGACCGAGGCGATGGCGTCCTCCATCTCCTGCAACGCCTGCGCGTCGGCCTGCGTCTGGGCGCCGCCGACGACGTCTTCTCCCTGCTCTCCCGGCGTCGCCGCGCGCCCTTGCATCGTCGGCGAGAAGCCGCCGCCGCTTTCGGCCATGTTCCGCGCGGCGGTCAGCGAATCGCCCTTGAAGGCGCTGGAGCCGCCGCCCGAGGCGCGGCTGATCGGAATGCGGCTGTCGAAGTAGTCCGCGAGGCCCTTCTTCTGTTGGTCGTTCGTGGAGCTCAGCAGCCACATCATCAGGAAGAACGCCATCATGGCGGTGACGAAGTCGGCGTAGGCGACCTTCCAGGCGCCGCCGTGGTGGCCGTCGCCCGCCACCTTCTTCTTCCGCTTGATGATCGGCCTGTTGTCCATGACGCCCGTCCTCCGCCTTCGCGCGACCCTCGCGTCAAGGCGTTGAGGAACCGTTCCCCCGCGTCGCCCGCGGTTAACCGCGTCGCAATCGCACCCGGCGCAGGGTGCGTGGACGCGGGTGGAGGAAGAAATGGTCGCCAACGCGATCCTGCGGCGGAAGATCGAGCAGTCGCGGGTTTCCGTCTCGTCCTATCCGAAGCTGAACGTGCTCGCGGCCGCCCATGCGCGCGAGACGGCCGCGCGGGTGCGCGCGCTGTTCAACACGCTGGCCGACGTCAAGACCGAGGCGAGCGCCGTGATCCGCTGCGGGCGCTACCTGCGCGGCCTGCCGACGCCCTCGGTGCTGGGCGTTCTCGAAGTCGACGGCGTGTCCAACGCCGCCGCCTTCCACATGGACGCCGAACTCGTCAGCCACGTCATCGACCTGTCGCTCGGCGGCGACCCGGCGATCGACAGCTCCTACCCCGACCGGATGCCCACGCTGATCGACCTCGCCATGTGCGGCCGCTTCGCCGACGCCATTCTCGGGTCGTTCGGCAAGGCGGTCGCCACCGTGTGCCGCGGCAAGTCGCTCGGCGTGATGCGCTGCGAGCGCTTCGAGACCACGCCGCAGATGGCGACCATCGCGCCGGAGCGCTCGGAGGTCATCATCATCAACCAGCGCGTCGAGGTGGGCGAGAGCACGCGCAACGGCTTCTTCGAACTGGTGCTGCCGCTCTCGGTGATCGACCCGATCAAGATCGACCTGATGCAGCATTTCGGCACGCCGTCCTCGCTGAACTCGAACCTGTGGGAGCGTCACCTGCGCACGACCCTGATGCAGTCCGAAGTGCCGGTGACGGCGATCATCGACAGCCAGCGCGTGCCGCTGTCCACGCTGGCCGGGATGAAGGTCGGCGACGTGCTGCGCCTCAGCCGGAGCGCGGCGGAGGACGTCGAGATCGTGCTGACCACGAACAGCGGCCGGCGCACCTTCGCGGCGGCGCGGCTCGGCGCGAAAGGCGCGGCCAAGGCGGTCAAGCTGCTGGCCGACCCCGACCCCGAATTGCTCGCCCAGCTGCGACTCGACGGCTAGGCGCGCCCGATCCCGGCTGTCGCGCGCCAGCGGACGGAAGATTTTTCTTGCCGCGCGCTTTCGTCGCAACCCATCATGGACCAGAACGCACCGGCGGCGCGCACGATCGCCGGGCGAGGCCCAGGGAGGACGGCATGGCGAAGATCGTGGAACGGGGGCTTTGCGAACTCTACGACGAGGACCCCGAGCGCGCCGACGCGCGGGTTTTCGGGCGCGTGTCCGCGCCGAACCGGCGCGGCTTCCTGCGGGGCGCGGGCCTCGGCGCGATGACCACCGCGCTGGGGGTCACGGGCATTCCTTTCGGCTGGAACATGCCGGCCGGCCTCATCCCCGCGGCCCTTGCCGAGGAGACCGACCCGTTCGTGCTCGCCGGCAAGGAGCGCGGGCTGATCCTGCACAACGACCGGCCGCTCAACATGGAGACGCCGGCGCATCTGCTCGACGACGACGTGACGCCGGCGGAGCGGTTCTTCGTGCGCAACAACGGCACGCTGCCCGAGCCGATCGCGCCGGGCGACTGGCGCCTCACCATCGACGGCGAAGTCGAGACGCCGCTGGAGCTGACCCTCGACCAGCTTGTGAACGACTTCGAGCCGGTCACGCTGCGCCTGCAACTCGAGTGCGGCGGCAACGGGCGCGCAGGCTTCAACCCCTCGCCGCGCGGCAACCAGTGGACCGTCGGCGCCGTCGGCAACGCCGAGTGGACCGGCGTGCGCCTGCGCGACATCCTGATCCGCGCCGGGCTGAAACCGAGCGCGGTCTACACGGGCCACTTCAGCTACGACGAACATCTCTCGGGCGAGGAAGGGCGGCCGTCGATCTCGCGCGGCGGGCCCATCGACAAGATGATGGACCCCCACACCATCGTCGCCTACCGCATGAACGGCGCCGACATGCCCCGCGCCCACGGCTATCCGGCGCGGATCGTCGCGCCGGGGTGGGCCGGGTCGGTGTCGCAGAAGTGGGTGACGCGGATCTGGGTGCGCGACAAGGAGCACGACGGCCCGGGCATGACGGGCCTGAGCTACCGCATGCCACGCCACCCGGTGGCGCCCGGCGCCGAGGTCGACCACGCCGACATGATGGTGATGGGCTCGATGCCGATCAAATCGGTGATCAGCTTTCCCGAAACCGGCGCGGAGACGCCGGCGGGCCGGCCGTTCGAAGTGCGCGGGCAGGCATGGGCGGGCGACGACGCGCCCGAGCGGGTCGACGTCTCCATCGACTTCGGCGCGACATGGCGGCCGGCGCGGCTCGACCCGGCGCCGAACCGCTACTCCTGGCAGCGCTGGCGCGCGGACGTCACCTTGCCGAACGTGGGATACTATGAAGTCTGGGCGCGCGCGACCGACCAGAACGGCCGCGCGCAGCCGATGGTGGTGCCGGGCTGGAACCCGCGCGGCTACAACAACAACGCCTGTCACCGCATCGCGGTGACGGCGGTCTGAAGGGAGAGCGCTGGATGACGGCGGATCGCGTGAGGGCGGCTCTGGCGGGGGCCGCGCTGGCCCTCGCCGGCGCTGCGGCGGCGGAGGACGACTACGGCGGCCTGCCGGAGGGCGAGGGCCGCGAGTGGGTGTATTTCTCCTGCCAGCATTGCCACTCGCTCCGCACGGTCACCAACCAGCGCTTCTCCCGGCGGGTGTGGGACGAGGTGCTGGACTGGATGGTCGAGGAGCAGGGCATGGTCCCCCTCGACCCCGAAATCCGCGCCGAAATCCTCGACTATCTCGCCGAGGCGCTGGGCGCCGAAGGCTGACCGCGTGGCGGCGGCCCCGCCGCTGTTCCTGCCGCACGCCGACCCCGAAGGCGTGCGCGC
>RECW01000065.1 GCA_007693835.1 Paracoccaceae bacterium
GGCTAGTAGGCGGCCAGGCCGGCGAAGTCGATCGCCTCGAAATAGGCGATCTTGTCCTCGATCGACGCTGAGCCCGAGGCTTGCACCATGATGCGGTTGTCGACCATCGCCGTCAGATCGCCGTCCGACGACACGACATAGCGCTGCCGCCCGGCGCGGCGCACCTCGCCCTGCATCGCCATCATCGTCGGATTGGCGAACATCGCGGCCATGGCGGCGATCATCGGGCTGTCGGCGGTGACTTCGATGGAGACGGTCTCGCCGCCGCCCTCGCGGCGATAGGTGGCGTTGGCCACGCCGCCGCCGCCGAAGAACGGCACGCCGGCCGCCTGCGACGTTTCGTCCTCGCGGGTCCAGCCGTCGAAGGCGGCCGGAAGGAAGCCGCCGAGCCCTGCGACCTTGGCCTGCGACATCAGCGTGGAGGCGTAGTCCAGCTCATCGGCGGCGAGGCGCGCGTCGCCGGCGCGCCACGCCTCCAGCGCCGCCTCCAGCGCGGCCTCGACCTCGTCGGCGGGGGCGGGCGTCGCCGCGGCGATGGTCAGCGCGGCGGCGAGCAGGGCGATTCGCGTCATCGGAGCATTCCTCGATTGGGTCTGCGCCCTTTTGGCGCCTGGCGGGCATGCGGGCAAAGGGTGAAGCGCCGGCTACTCAGCCGCATCCGCCCGGCGTCGCAGCGGCAGACGGCAGACCGCCATGGTCCGTCCGCCCCGCTCGGAGATCGTCATCGATCCGCCGTGCAGTTCGGCCACGCGCCGGGCCAGCGCCTGCGCGAGCCCGGGACCGGAGGCCGCGCCGCTCCGGTCCCGCCCATCCGGCGCGGCCTCGCGGTCGACGCGGCCGGTTTCGGCGCCGCGCGGTTCGGAAGCGGCGCCGCCGGCGCACCACAGGGTCACCGCGTCCTCCGCGGCGTCGAGGCCGACGCACAGCGTCTCGCCCTCCCGCGCGCGAGACACCGCGTCGAAAAGCATGTTGAAGATCATCTGACGAAGCCGCGCCGGGTCGCCTTCGGCCGTGGCGCCGGCCGCGACGGCCCCGAGTTCGATGCGCGCGCCCCTTTCGAGCAGCCGCCGCTCCAACAGGCCGATGGCCCCTGTCAGCGCAGGGGCGAGCGCCACGTCGCCGGTCGCCAGCGAAACCTCTCCCACCTGCATCGACGCGAGATCGGCGAGGTTCTCGACGCTCTCCAGCAGCGAGCGCGCCGCGTCCTCGATGTTGTCGAGATAGGCGGCCTGCTGCGGCGACAGCGGGCCGGCGCGCCCCTCCGACAGCATCTGCGTGAAGCCGAACAGCGCCGTCAGCGGCGTGCGCAACCGTTGCGAGAGCTGGTCGACAAGGGCGTTGCGCATCTCCTCGGCCGCCTCCAGCGCCGCGGCGCGCTCGCGCAGCGCGGCCGCGATCCGTTCGCTGTCGGTGACGTCGGAGAAGGCGGCGAGGGTGGAGCCGTCGGGCATCGGGGCGATGCGTCCGTCGACGACCCGCCCGTCCGAGAGCCGGACGCGGCCCCGCCATGGGGCCCGCCCCCCGCCGCCCGCCACCGCCGCGCGCATGCGCGACCATACATCGCTGTCGACGCAGAGCGCCGCGCAGCGCGCGGCGACGTCGGCGACATGGTCGGCGCTCGCGCCGTCCGACCGCTCGGGCAGATCCCACATGTCCCGGAAAGCCGGATTGCTCATGCGCAGAAGCCCGTCGGGCCCGAACACGGCCACGCCGTCGCCCAGCATGTCGAGCGTGGCGCGGCGCACCTCGACGGCGGTGTTGCGCCATCGCTGCAGCGCCATCGCTTCGGTGACGTCCTCGATCACGAAGGCGATCCCGCCGACCGGATGCGGCCGACCGATGACATGCACCGACCGTCCGTCCGGCAAAGCCCAGACATCCTCGTAATGCGCCTGGTCGGGAGCGTCGAACAGGGTGAAGAGGCGGGCGCGCCAGGCCGGGTAGTCCGCCTGTTCGGGCAGTTTGCGCGCCTCCCGGAGCCGGTCGAGCGTCTCGCGCAGGGTGGGCCGCCCGGCGAGCCAACGGGCGTCGGCGTCGAAAATCTCGGCGAGCGCGGGGTTGCTCAGAATCAGCCTGCGATCGCCGTCGAAGATGGCGAGCCCCGTGCGCAGGTGGGCGAAGGTTTCGGCGACCGTCTCGGCGAAGCGGCGCAGCGAGACGTCCGCCGCCGCATGCGCGCAGGAAACCACGCGGACGACCCCGCCGTCCGGCAGCGCCGCCGCGCCGGCCGTCGGCGCTCCGCCCGGATCGGCGACCGGCGCGAGCGGCGGTTCGGAAACGGATCCCTCGCCGACCTCTTCGGCGCCCGGCCTCGTGCGCCAGACGATCCCGCCGTCGGCCCCGCATCGTTCGACAGACACGCCGGCGCGGCTGAGCGCGGCGCGGAGCGCCGCCGTCTCGGCTTCGGCGTCGGCGAGGCGCAGCGCGAGCGCCGCCTCGGCCTCCACGTCGCGCGTCGCATCCCGGATCATCAGCAGGCACCGCCCGCCCTGAGGCGACCCCGTGGCCTCAACGACGCCGATCGGATCGAGGCGGGACCGCAGCCGGAAGCCGGCGCCGTCGTGGGCCAGGGCGCCGAGCGCCTCGCGCAAGGCCGGATCATCCGCGCCGAGACGGTCAAGCAGCGCGGCGAGGGAAGCGCCGTGCTCGCCCGCAGCGCCGAGCGCGCGCCGGGCGGCGCGGCTCGCGGCGACGACGCGCTCGGCCTCGATGATGAGGCAGAAGGCGCCCGGCGGCATCGGCGGCAGCAGGGCGGGCTCCCGCGGCCCGGCGCCGAAGCGCTGGACAAGGGTCGACAAGACAGCGCGCAGGGAGCGTTCGCGGACGATCATGGTCGAGTCCCGCGTACGGCGCCGCCAGCCGCGCCGATCTCCCCGCCCATCCGACCGCCCCCACGTCACAATCACGGATGACGATATCGTGATACACGCGAGGCGCGAAGAAATCGATGTCAAATGTTGCTACGGGTGAATCGGGGGTTCTCTCCCAGTGGCGCCCGCGCCACACCGCGCCGGGCGACCACGGCTTCATGGGGCCAGATCGCGGCCACGATCGCGCCGGTCGGACCGCCGCCCCCGCGCTTGCCGTTGGCGAAAACGAGGCGCGCGCCAGTGCGCTCGAGCAGCGTCTTGGCGATGAACAGCCCGAGACCCATGCCCTGGTAGCCGCCCTCCTTCTCCGCCCGGCCGCGCCCGCGGCCGCGCGTGGTCACGTAAGGGTCGCCGATCCGGTCGAGCACGTCGGCGCGGAAGCCGGGGCCGTCGTCGCCGACGGCGATCCGCAGAGTCGCCTCGCGCTCGAGGACTTCGACCCAGATCGTGTCGGCGGCGAAATCGACGGCGTTCTGGATCAGGTTGCGCAGCCCGTGGATGATCTCTGGGCGGCGGGCGATGACCGGCTGCGCGTCGCCCACCTCCTCGGCTGGCATGCCGTTGACGCGGATCACCATCGTCTTGCCGCGGTCGCGGTGGGGCTGCGCCGCCTCCTCGATCACGCTGACGATGGGCGCGTGACGCACGTGGGCGTCGTCGCGGCCGCCTTCCGACAGGTCGCGCAGGATCTCGCGGCAACGGTCCGCCTGGGCGCGCAGCAACGCGAGGTCCTCGGCGTATTCGGGTTGATCCTTGAGATCGCGCGCGAGTTCGCCCGAGATCAGCTTGATGGTGGCGAGCGGCGTGCCGAGTTCGTGCGCGGCGGCCGCCGCCAGCGCGCCGATCGCCGTCAGCCGCTGTTCGCGCGACAGCGACAGCTGCGCGGCCGCCAGCGCCTCGGCCATGCGCGACGTCTCGATGCCGATGCGCCGCGTGTAGATCGCCATGAACACGATGCCGAGCGTCATCGCGATCCAGAGCCCGAGGAGATAGAGGTCGGGCGGCCTCAGGACCGTTCCGTCGACGAAGGCGAGGGGGCGGTGGAACACCAGCATGACGCTGGTCAGCGCCATGGCCGCCGAGGCGAGGATCAGCGTCGAGCGCAGCGTCAGCACCGAGGCCGCGATCGTCACCGGCGCGAGCATCAGCACCGCGAAGGGGTTGGTCAGTCCGCCCGTGAGGCCGAGGATCAGCGACACCTGACCGAGGTCGAACAGCAGCGACAGCATGGCGCCGCGCTCGCTGAGCCGCTTGTTGGCGGGGAACATGTTCCAGACGGCGAGGTTCACCGCGGCGGAGGCGCCGACGACCGCCAGACAGGCGGCGAGCGGCAGATCGAGGCCGAAGCCGAAGCGCGCCGCGAGCACCGCCGCCGTCTGGCCGGCCACCGCCACCCAGCGCAGCGCGAGCAGCGTGCGCAGGCGCACCCAGTGCCCGCGGGCCTCGGCGTCGAGCATGCGCGAGAGTTGCGGCTGCGCGTTCATGGGGGCCAGTATTGCGCGCACGGCCCTTTCCCGCCAGATGCGCGGCGAGCCGCAACGCCGCGCCGCGGCGCCGACGCCGCCCCCAGCCCGGAGCGCTCCGCCATGCTGCGCCTCGTCGTCTTCGTCGCCGCTCTCGCCGCCGCCGCGGCCGCATGGTTCGTGCTGCGCCCTGCGGAGGACGCGCGCCTCGCCGCCTGCGGCGGCGGGTCGACCATGGGCGGCGGGGCCATCGGCGGCGCGTTCGCGCTCGAGGCGCCGGACGGCTCGACGGTGACCGACGCCGATCTCTTCGATCGCCTGACTCTCGTCTACTTCGGCTACACGCTCTGTCCGGACTTCTGCCCGCTCGACGCGGCGATCATGGCCGACGCCGTCGACCTGCTCGCCGAGCGCGGGATCGCCGCACGCGCCGTGTTCGTCACCATCGACCCCGAGCGCGACACGCCCGAGCGCCTCGGGGCCTTCGCCGCCTTCTTCCACCCGGAGATGCTGGCGCTCGGCGGCGCGCCCGAGCAGGTCGCGCAGGCGGCCCGGGCGTTCCGCGTCTACCACGCGCGCGTCGACGACGACCCCGAATTCTATCTCATGGACCACTCGACCTTCACCTACCTTGTCGCCCCCGGCGGCGCGTTCCTCGATTTCTTCCGCCACGGAACCGCGCCCGAGGTCATCGCCGACCGCGTCGCCTGCTTCGCCGCCGCGCTGGACGCCCCGGCGATTTGACAGGAACCGACAGCGCACTCATAACGACAGAAAATTGCGCGCTTTGCGCTGCAGATCGGGAAAAATCGCCATGGAAGAAGCCGCCGCGCGCGACCTCGGGCCGGACCGCACGCTCCTCATCCTCGACGACGACGAGCCGTTCCGCCGCCGCCTCGCCCGCGCGATGGAGAAGCGCGGGTTCGAGCCGGTGATGGCCGAGAGCGTGAGCGAAGGCCTCCAGGTCGCCCGCCAGTCCCCCCCCGCCTATGCGGTGATCGACCTGCGCCTTGAGGATGGCAACGGCCTCGACGTGGTCGAGGCGCTGCGCGAGGCGCGGCCCGAAGCGCGGGTTGTCGTGCTGACCGGCTACGGGGCCATCGCGACGGCGGTGGCTGCGGTGAAGATCGGCGCCACCGACTACCTGTCGAAGCCCGCCGACGCCGACGACGTCGAGGCGGCCCTGCTCGCCAGCGCCGCCGACAAGCCGCTGCCGCCCGAAAACCCGATGTCGGCCGACCGCGTGCGCTGGGAGCACATCCAACGGGTGTTCGAACTCTGCGACCGCAACGTCTCGGAGACGGCGCGCCGGCTCAACATGCATCGCCGCACCCTCCAGCGCATCCTGGCGAAGCGCTCGCCGCGCTGATCGCCTCGCTGTCGCGCGACAAGCCGCGGGGGGCGAGGATCGCTCGGCGCGCCGGAAACGGACGTGCCGTCGTCGCGCCGGCGGCGCCGCGAGAGCCGTCAGCGAGCGGCGGACGCGCCTCGTCGCGCGCGCTCCAGCCCGGTTCGTTCGCGCGCCGCTGATCCGCGCCGTGCGGCGTGGGCGACGCCGCATCGCCGGGGGCGCG
>RECW01000187.1 GCA_007693835.1 Paracoccaceae bacterium
TGCACCGCGAGAGCCTGCGCATGTTCCATGCCGCAGGCGGCAAGCTCGCCATGGGCACCGATGCGGGGACGCAGTACAACTTCCACGGCAACAGCGCATATGAGCTGCACTTGCTGGTGGAAGCCGGCATTCCCACCCGCGATGCGCTGGTCTCGGCGACCGGGGCTGCAGCCGACCTGTGTCGCCTGCCCGATCGCGGCCGCATCGCCGACGGCATGCTCGCCGACCTGCTGGTCGTGCCCGGCGATCCGCTGGCCGACATCGACGCGGTGGCGCTGGCCTCCCGCCATCGACTCGTGGTCAAGGCCGGGGAGGCGGTACGACGCGCCGAGCCGGCACCGTCCGGTCAGCCCGCCTGACGCTCGGGCGGCGCGGACAGCCGGTGGCACACCGCGCCCACCGACCCGGAGCGGATCGGGAACGACATCGCGCACCCGATCCGGCGATACCTTGAAACCGGCGTGAGGGGACGGCATCTGCAAGGGGTGGTTAACAGGAGATCGACCCCATGTTCAGGCCCGCCATCCTGTCTCTCGGCGCGCTCGCCTTCCTCGGCGCCTGCGCACAGCAACCCGGCCAGGGCGGACTCGACCGCAATGTCGGCATCGGCGCAGCACTTGGCGCGGCGATCGGCGGCGGCCTCGGCACGCTCGCCGGCGGCGATGACCGGCGCAATGCGCTGATCGGGGCGGGAATCGGGGCGCTCGCCGGTGCGGCTGTGGGCGACTATCTCAACCGCCAGCAGGCGCAGCTCGAGCAGGATCTCGCCGGCACGGGCGCGACCATCGTCAACACCGGCGACCAGCTTCTGGTGAACCTGCCCGCGGGCGTCACCTTCGACTTCGACAGCGCTGCGGTGCGCCCGGAGTTCATCCCGGCCCTCAACGATGTCGCCAACACGCTGCGGCAGTTCCAGCAGAGCTATGTCGATGTCGTCGGCCATACCGACAATGTCGGCTCGGCCGCCTACAATCAGACGCTCAGCGAGCGGCGCGCGCAGTCGGTGGCCAACGTGCTGACCAACCGGGGTGTCCAGCCGCAGCGGATCATCACCTCGGGCATGGGCTTCAACCAGCCCGTCGCGAGCAACGACACGCCCGAGGGCCGCGCCCGGAATCGCCGGGTCGAGCTACGCATCACGCCGCTGACCTGATCGCCGCCGGCGTTGACGGCGATCAAGGCAGAACCGGTTCGACCCGTATTGGTTAACCCGGAGAGCCCGTGCGAGGAGGAGGCCCGCCCATGACCGCCCGGACCACGCCAGCGTCCAACCCGATGGACGCCAACCTCATGCACATCGCCGCCGCCAACCATCGGGCCCTGACGGCGATGGCGCGGCTGACCGCACGCTCGGCGCAGGGGATGCTGGCCGCGCACCAGCACGTCGCGGGCTTCGTCGCCCGCCGGCTGCAGCGCGACCTCGACGCCGCCCGCCGCCTCGGCAAGTGCAAGGACGCGCCCGAGGCCATGGCCGTCACCCAGTCGCTGTGCATGCAGGCGATCGCCGACTATGCCGAGGAAGCCACCGCGCTGATGCGCGTCGGCGCCAACGCCATCGCCACCGGCACGGCCGAGGACCCAGCGCACCACTGACCGGCCGGCCCCAACACGGGCGGCTGCTTGCGGCGTCGGCGCGAAGGCGCTACGCCGCAGCGGTCACGCTGTCGAGGGGTTCCCATGCACGCCTATCGCACCCACACCTGCGCCGCCCTGCGCCGCGAGGATGTCGGCCAGACCGTCCGGCTGTCGGGCTGGGTGCATCGCGTGCGCGACCATGGCGGGGTGCTGTTCATCGACCTGCGCGACCATTACGGCATCACGCAGGTGATCGCCGACGGCGACAGCCCCGCCTTCAAGGCGCTGGAAGCGGTACGCGCGGAATGGGTGATCCGCATCGACGGCACCGTGAAGGCGCGCGACGCCGATCGCGTCAACGACAAGATTCCCACCGGCGAGGTCGAGGTCTATGTCCGCGCGCTCGAAGTACTGGGCGCTGCCGAGGAATTGCCGCTGCCGGTATTCGGCGAGCCGGACTATCCCGAGGAGACGCGGCTCAAGTACCGCTTCCTCGACCTGCGCCGCGAAAAGCTGCACCGCACCATCATGCTGCGATCGGGGGTCATCGCCTCGATCCGGCGGCGCATGACCGAACTTGGCTTCACCGAGTTCCAGACCCCGATCCTGACGGCGAGCAGCCCCGAGGGCGCGCGCGACTTCCTCGTGCCGTCGCGCCTGCACCCCGGCAAGGTGTACGCGCTGCCGCAGGCGCCGCAGCAGTTCAAGCAGCTCTGCATGGTGGCGGGCTTCGACCGCTACTTCCAGATCGCGCCCTGCTTCCGCGACGAGGACCCGCGCGCCGACCGCTCGCCCGGCGAGTTCTACCAGCTCGACGTCGAGATGAGCTTCGTCGAGCAGGAGGACGTGTTTCAGGCCATCGAGCCGGTGATGCGCGGCGTGTTCGAGGAATTCGGCGGCGGTCGCCCCGTCACGCAGACCTTCCCCCGCATCCCCTACGCCGAGGCGCTGCTGAAATACGGCTCCGACAAGCCGGACCTGCGCAACCCGATCGAGATGCAGGTGGTGTCGGAGCATTTCGCGGGCTCGGGCTTCAAGATCTTCGCCTCGATCGTGGAGAAGGGCGGCGAGGTGCGCGCCATCCCCGCGCCGACCGGCGGCTCCCGCGCGTTCTGCGACCGGATGAATTCCTGGGCGCAGAAGGAAGGGCTGCCGGGGATGGGCTACATCTTCTGGCGCGAGGAGGGCGGCGTCGCCGAGGGCGCGGGCCCGCTCGCCAAGAACATCGGCCCCGAGCGCACCGAAGCGCTGCGCGCGCAGCTTGGCCTGGGGGCCGGCGACGCGGCGTTCTTCCTCGCGGGAAACCCGAAGGATTTCCTCGACGTCGCCGGCCGCGCGCGCAACGTGATCGGCGCGGAGCTCGGCCTTACCGCCACCGACCGCTTCGAACTGTGCTGGATCGTCGACTTCCCGATGTACGAGTGGGACGACGAGCGCAAGAAGATCGACTTCTCCCACAACCCCTTCTCCATGCCGCAGGGCGGGCTGGAGGCGCTGGAGAAGATGGCGCCGCTCGACATCCTCGGCTACCAGTACGACGTGGTCTGCAACGGGGTGGAGCTGTCGTCGGGCGCGATCCGGAACCACAAGCCCGAGATCATGATGAAGGCGTTCGAGATCGCGGGCTACAGCCGCGAGGACGTCGAGAGCCGCTTCGGCGGCATGCTCAACGCCTTCCGCTACGGCGCGCCGCCCCACGGCGGCATCGCGCCGGGCGTCGACCGCATCGTGATGCTGCTGGCGGGGGCCGAGAACATCCGCGAGGTCATCATGTTCCCGATGAACCAGCGCGCCGAGGACCTGATGATGGGCGCGCCCTCGGCGCCGACCAACGAGCAGCTTCGCGAGCTTGGCCTGAGGCTTGTCGGGAAATAGTCAGTCCGGCTCGAAGCGCGCGCGGTAGGCGGTTGAGAGGTCGTCGACGAAGGCGCTCCATCGAAGGCGAGAACCTGGCTCCGGGAGGTCGGGGTCGACCTCGCCCGTATTCGGGTCGAAGGCGACCACTGCGATGCCTTCGAGCAGGTGCGCGGCGTCGGCTTCGCTCCGTCGCCCACCCGCACGCTCGAAACGCTCGATCGCTCGCCGTATGAGGTGGACCGTTGATTTTCCGGCGTCAGCCGTCGGGATCACGAGTACGCCGCCGACGACGGCGAAAGGGAACTTCAAGTGGATGTTGACGGCGAAGGTTCGGATGTCGCCGAAACGATTCCAAATCGCCCGACCGACCGCGAGATTTATCGGCTTCAGCTCCACAGCCAACCGCAGACCATCGAGCTCGTGGCTCTCGGATACGTCCGCCTTTGCGGTTCGCAGGGCGCCGGCGACTTGCCTTTCGTGAGTCACGAGCCGTCCGACGAAGCCCGGGTTCGCCAACTCAAGATCCGTGGCCAGTGAACGCGCCAGCGCGCTCGAAAGGCGTATCTGCGAAGCCTTCTTCGCTCCCGGCGTGAGGGATTGCTCAGAACGGATGTATGCGCATACGCCCGACAGATAATCTCCGATCCGCACGCCAGAGACCATTTCAAGCGCATCTATTTCTGCGACTCCTGTCGGTTCAGCGATGCGACCGCGACGATTACTCCGCGGCGAGCTTGGCAAGCTGAAGATCTCCGCTGAGCTGGAGTTTCGCGCGCTGCAACCTGGCGCGCATCAAGGCCACGTAGCGCTCCTCGATCTCCACGTTGATGCTGTTCCGCCCAAGCGCGCCAGCCGCGAATGCTGTCGTTCCCGTGCCTGCGAACGGGTCCAGCACCGTGTCGCCCACAAAGCTGAACATGCGGATCAGCCGGGCCGGGATCTCAACTGGGTAGGGGGCTGGATGATCTCGCCTCAGTTGACCTTTCACATCGGTCCAAATCGGCGCGAATAGTTTCACGTATTCATCTGTGGGAATCCGTGACAAATTCTCCATTTCTGGCGTAGGTTTTCGATATCCTTTCTTTCTAAGAAATATAATCGTTTCTATGTCGTTCTTGATGACGCCGTTCGGTAGATTGGGCTTGCCGAGAAAGCGGGACGATCTGGACGCCTCCATTTTCACGTTCGCGACCTTGAGCCATCTGATGGGCGTCAGGTTGTCGAGTCCGAAACGCCGACTGCGGCTCTGCAAATCGGCGGCGAGTGGCAGAACATGATGCCGCCCGCCGGCGCGGCGCGATACGCAGACGTCGCCCACGACGAAAGCGATCCGACCTCCGGGGATCAAAACACGAGAAAGTTCTTCAAGTACCTTGTCCATTTCGACGAGAAAGCTCTCGTAGTCGTCGATGCCGCCAAGCTGGTCCGGGTGATCCGAATAGTGAATCAGATCGGCATAGGGCGGGCTTGAACAAACCAGGTGAACGCTTTCAGACGCGATCGAACCCAGATTTCGCGCGTCTCCTTGGACAATTTGATGTAAGGTGGCATTTTTCACTGCATCGTTCAGGTCGGACATTGACGTCCTCCCATGCCGACATGCGACGTGTAGGCGTAGGTCTTCCAGTCGGGTTCGTAGTCCTCGGTCGCCTGATCGCCCCAGACCGTCCAGCCCTCGCGGACGCCGCGGCCGAACAGCTCCAGATAGGGCCCCCAGCTGCACGATTCGATCAGCGCGTACTGCTCGTCGGGCTTGCGCGAATGCTCGCGCTTGCGGGTGGCGAGCATGTTCACCTGACGCCGCCCCGGCGGCAGGGTGCGCGCGTTCTTGCCCCGCGTGCCGAACAGCAGCAGTTCGGTGACGTTGCGGAAGTAGAAGCCGACGCCGCGGCCGTCCGACCCGCCGTCCTTGCGCACCTTGTGCCAGACGATGTTGGACTTGTACTCGAACCCCCACGCCGCAAGCACCCGCAGCCCGTCGGGCAGCAGCGCGTTCGGCGCCCACAGGTAACAGTGCGACCGTTCGGCCATGTGCGCGGCGACAGGCAGAGCGCAGATCTCATCGGTCGTCATGGTGCGGTAGCGTGACAGTCGCCGATGTTCGGGCGCAACCTTGCCGGTGCGATTCACGAACCGCCACGGTGGGTCGGCGAGCACCGCGCCGAACGCCGCGCCGCCGAGGGCGCGCTCCATATCCTGCGCGGGATCGTTGCTCATATCCAACATCTTGCGGCCCCTGCGCTCCCGCCACAAGCGGAACATTGATCGAACATGCTCGAGTCGACGCCGGGGGTCAAGCGCCGCCCGAGCGGCGTCGCCGCCGCGACCGCCTGCCGCTTCGCCGCCTCCCGCCCGCCGCGCGATCATCGCGCGCATGACCCAAGCGCTCCTCGCCGTCGCCGGCGGGCTCTGCCTCTTCCTGCTCGGCATGGTGATCCTGACGGACGGGTTGCGCGCGCTTGCGGGGCCGGCGCTGCGGCGGTTCCTGCGCCGGTTCACGCGCACGCCGCTGTCGGGCGCGGTCTCCGGCGCGCTCGCGACGGCGACGCTGCAATCCTCCTCCGCCACCACGCTGCTGACGGTGGGCTTCGTGGGCGCGGGGCTGATCGGGTTTCCCCAGGCGCTCGGGCTGATCCTCGGGGCCAACCTCGGCACCACGACCACCGGGTGGCTGGTCACGGTGCTCGGCTTCAAGCTGCAACTCGGGCTCATCGCCGGGCCGCTGGCGCTGTGCGGCGTGCTGTTGCGGCTGTTCGCCCGCGGCGGACCGGGGCAGGCCGGCTGGGCGCTGGCGGGCTTCGGGCTTCTGTTCATGGGCATCGACGCGCTGCAGTCCGGCATGGGCGGCTTCGAGGGGCGCGTCACGCCCGACACCTTTCCGCCCGACACGCTGTTCGGCCGGCTGCGGCTGGTGCTGATCGGCGTCGCGATCACCACCGTCACCCAGTCGTCGAGCGCTGGCGTCGCCACGGCCCTGACGGCGATCGCGGCGGGCGCGATCTCCTTCCCGCAGGCCGCGGCGATGGTGATCGGCATGGACGTCGCGACGACGTTCAAGACGCTGATCGCGAGCGCCGGCGGCTCGGCGGCGATGCGGCGCACGGCCTACGCCCATGTCGTCTACAACCTGATCAGCGCGACCATCGCCTTCTCCATCCTCGACGTCTTCACCGGCGTCGCCGAGACGCTGACGGAGGGGCCCGGCGTCGGCGACCCGCAGATCGCGCTGGTCGCCTTCCACACCCTGTTCAACCTGCTCGGCGTGTCGCTGGTCCTGCCCTTCGCCCGGCCTTTCGCCCGCTTCATAGAGCGCCTCGCGCCGGAAGCCGGCGGCGGCCTCACCGGCGCGCTCGACAGCCGCCTCGGCCGCGAGCCCGAAGCCGCGGCGAGCGCGGCCACGGCGACGGCGCGGGCGCTGGCGGCTGAACTCGCCGACGCGCTGGCCGGCGCGCTCGACCCGGGCCGCCCGCCTGCTGTTCCCGCCCACCGTCTGGGCCGCGTGGCGCTCGCGCTCGGCGACGCGCAGACCTTCGTCGAGGCGGCGGCGCGCGGCGGCGAGGCCGCGGAGGCCGAACGCCGCCGCGCCCTGCACGCCCTCGATCATCTCGCCCGCCTCCATCGCCGGGCGGGGCAGGCGGAGCGGATCGCCGCGTTGCGCCGAGATCGGCGCCTGCGGCGCTTCGCGGGCGCGCTGCGCGCCACGCTGCGCCGGATCGAGTGGTCCGACGCGCCGGATGGCGCGCGCGCCGACCGGCTCCGCCGCGTCATGCGCGCCGAACGCGCCCGCTGCCGGGACCGGGTGCTGCGGACCGCCGCCGCCGGCGCGCTCTCCACCGAGGAGGCGCTGGCGCGGCTCGACGCCATGCGCTGGTTGCACCGGGTCGCGTACCACCTCTGGCGCATCGCTTTTCACCTCGGACCGGACGCCTCGGCCGCGCCGAGGCTTACCGCCGAAGCCCGGCTCGACGCCGCCGAGGACTGATGCGCCCCATCTCCGCCGCGTCGCCCGCCCGCGACCATCGGTGTCGCAATCGGACGCGACCGGGTGGCGCGCGGCGGGCAAGAGACGCGCTCAACAAGCGGAGCCGCCGATGATCGCCGTCTTGCGAAGCAACTGGACGTTGCTGTTCGGCATGCTGCTCCTGATGCTCGGGAACGGTCTTCAGGGCACGGTGCTCGGCGTCCGCGGGGCCATGGAGGGCATGTCGCCGACGGTGATCTCCGGCGTCATGTCGGCCTATTTCGTGGGGCTGCTGATCGGGGCGCGGGTGGCTCCGGCGCTGATCGCGCAGGTCGGCCACGTCCGCGTCTTCGCGGCGCTGGCGGGGCTGATATCGGCGGCCTTCATCCTCTTCCCGGCGGCGCCGAACCCCTGGGTCTGGGCGGTGATGCGGCTGATCGTCGGCTTCTCGTTCTGCGGCGTCTACGTCGTCGCTGAAAGCTGGCTGAACGACCGCGCCACCAACGAGACGCGCGGCCAGACCATGGCCGCCTACATGCTCGTTCAGATGGCGGGCGTCATCGCGGCGCAGGCGCTGCTGAACTTCGGCGATCCCGGCGGCTACACGCTGTTCGTGATCATGACGGTGCTGGTCTCGCTCGCGACGACGCCGATCCTGCTGTCCGCCTCGCCCGCTCCCGCCTATCAGGCGGCGAAGCGGATGACGCTGCGGGCGCTCTTCCGCGTCTCGCCGCTCGGCTGCGTCTCGACCTTCGCGCTCGGGGCCATGTACGCCGCGCTCTTCGGCATGGCGGGGGTCTACGGCGTCGAGGCGGGTCTCAGCATCGGGCGGATCTCGATCTTCGTCGCCTCGATCTACGTGGGCGGCTTCGTCATGATGTATCCGATCGGGTGGGTGTCGGACCGGGTCGACCGGCGCCGCCTGATCGTGCTGCTCTGCGTCTGCGGCGCAGGGGCGGCGCTGGCAGCCTCCGCAGCGCCGTTCTGGCCCCTGGTCGCGGCGACGCTGATCGTCGGCGGCGCCATAAACACGCTCTATTCACTCGCCATCGCCTACACCAACGACTTCCTGCAGCCCGAGGACATGGCGTCGGCCTCGGCGGGGCTGCTGTTCCTGAACGGGGTCGGCGCCGTCGGCGGGCCTCTGGTGGTGGGGTTGATGATGCAGAAGCTGGGGCCGGGCGGGTTCTTCCTCTACCTCGCCGTGCTGCTGGCGGCCGTCGGGGCGTACGGGCTCTGGCGGATGACCCGGCGCCCCGCGCGCCAAGCCGAGGAGAGCGCGCCGTTCGCCCCGGTCACCATGGCGGCTTCGGCCGTCGCGGTGGAGGCGACGCGCGAGGCGGTGATCGAGCAGATCGCCGCATCACATGGTGGAGAGGGCGACGATGCGCCGCCGAAAGCCGCTTGACGTTTGCCTAAGATCAAGGCGCCATGGTGCAGGAATGCGACAACCAGCTTGTGTGAACAGGCGCAGTCATCGGAGACCGACATGAGCGGGTGGCAGACGGTTCTGGACTTCTGGCTGAACGAAGTCGGACCCGAAAAGTGGTATGCGGCCGACCCCGCCCTCGACGCCGAGATCACCCGGCGCTTCGGCGGGACGGTCACGGCTGCGCGCAAGGGCGAACTCGATGACTGGATCCTGCACCCCGAGGAGGCGCTTGCGCTGCTGATCGTGCTCGACCAGTTCCCGCGCAACATGTGGCGCGACCGGCCGGAGGCCTTCGACGGCGACGCCCACGCCGTGGCGCTGGCGAAGCGGGCGCTGAACCTCGGCCACGACGTCAAGGTGCCCGAGCCCGAGCGGCAGTTCTTCTACCTGCCGCTGATGCACTCCGAGCACCAGATGGACCAGGACCGCTGCGTGCGCCTGATCCTGATGCGCATGCCCGAGACCGGCGAGAGCAACCTGCCGCACGCCATCGCGCACCGCGACATCATCCGCAAGTTCGGGCGCTTCCCGTTCCGCAACGCCGCGCTCAGCCGGCGCTCGACCGCGGCGGAGGCGGCGTGGATGGCCGACGGCGGCTACCGCGTCTGACGCCGCCGCGACGTCGCGCCCCCGCTGACCGGGGCGCGGCGGGCGCTAAGGTGCGCTTCGCCAGAGGACGGGAGCGCGCAATGGCCGAGCAGAGTTTCGACATCATCGTGATCGGCGCCGGGCCGGGCGGCTACGTCTGCGCGATCCGCGCGGCGCAGCTCGGCCTCAAGGCCGCGGTGGTGGAGCGCGAGCATCTGGGCGGCGTCTGCCTCAACTGGGGCTGCATCCCCACCAAGGCGATGCTGCGCTCGGCCGAAGTGCTGCACCTGATGCGCCGGGCCGGCGAGTTCGGTCTCAAGGCCGAGGGGATCGGCTTCGACCTCGACGCGGTGGTCAAGCGCTCGCGCGGGATCGCGAAACAGCTCAACCAGGGCGTCGGCCATCTGCTGAAGAAGAACAAGGTGACGACCGTGATGGGCGCGGCGCGGATCGACGCGCCGGGCCGCGTCACGGTGACGACCGACAATGGCGACCAGACGCTGACGGCCAAGGCCGTGGTGGTCGCCACCGGCGCGCGGGCGCGCGAACTGCCCGGTCTCGAACCCGACGGCGCCCGCGTCTGGGCCTACCGCGCAGCCCTCACGCCGCCGCACATGCCGAAGAAGCTGCTGGTGATCGGCTCCGGCGCCATCGGCATAGAATTCGCGAGCTTCTACGCCGCCCTCGGCGCCGAGGTGACGGTGGTCGAGGTCATGGACCGCATCCTGCCGGTGGAGGACGCCGAGATCTCGGCCTTCGCGAAGAAGCAGTTCGTCAAGCACGGCATGACCATCCGCGAGAAGGCGACCGTGAAGAAGCTCGACCGCCGCCCCGACGGCGTCACCGCCCACATCGAGCAGGACGGCGAGACCGAGGCGCTGGAGGTCGACACGGTGATCTCCGCCGTCGGGATCGTCGCCAACACCGAAGGGCTGGGGCTGGAGAAGCTCGGCGTGAGGCTCGACCGCGGCCATGTCTCCACCGATCCGTTCTGCCGCACCGGCGTGCCGGGCGTCTACGCCATCGGAGACGTCGCAGGTCCCCCCTGGCTCGCGCACAAGGCGTCGCACGAGGGCGTGATGGTCGCCGAGCTCGTGGCGGGCCGCAACGACGTCCACCCGGTCAGCCCGGACGCCATCGCCGGCTGCACCTACTGCACGCCGCAGATCGCCTCGGTCGGCATGACGGAGGCGAAGGCGCGCGAGACGGGGCGCGAGATCCGCGTCGGCCGCTTTCCGTTCGTCGGCAACGGCAAGGCGCTGGCCCTCGGCGAGCCCGAAGGCATGGTGAAGACCGTGTTCGACGCCCGGACCGGCGAGCTGCTCGGCGCCCACATGGTCGGCGCGGAAGTCACCGAGCTGATCCAGGGTTTCGTCGTCGGCCGCGCGCTGGAGACGACCGAGGCCGACCTGATGGCCGCGGTGTTCCCGCATCCGACGCTCAGCGAGATGATGCACGAGAGCGTGCTCGACGCCTGGGACCGCGCCATCCACTTCTGAGGCGCGTCAGGCGAGGCGGTTCAACCCGAACGCAGGCCGCGCCGCGCTTTGCAGCAGCGTCAGCGCGGCGGAACCGGGGGAGTAGACGCCGAAGGCCGCGATCTGATCCTGGATGAAGTAGCGGCGCAGGATCGCGTCGCGCGCATCCGGCGCGGCCATATCGCCGACCGAGCCTGCGCCCGCGGCCCGACGCACCGCCCCGCGCAGAACGTCGATCTGCCGGTCGATGTCGACGTTCGAGAACTCGCTCGGCAGGGCGAAGGCCGTCAGCAGGACCGAGCGCATCGGCGGGTCGCCGACGATCCGCAGCCACGCCGCGTCGTCGGAGGCGCTTGAGGCTGCGAGGCTCCTGATGGTCCGGTCGTAGTTCAGCGCGAGGCGCATGGACTCGTCGACCTCGCCGACCGCCCGCTCGAACGCGCGCGGCTTCCAGCGCGCCACGACGCGCTCGGCGAAGCCCTCGACACGCGTTTGCGCGCCGCGCCCGTCGCCGAAGCCGAAGGCTTCCGCAAAGGCGCGGAAGCGCCCGTCCGAGAGCCGCCGCGACAGCGCGCCGTCGCTTTCCGAGCCGTCCTCGAGCACACGACGGATGAACGCCGGCTTGTCGATCTCGGTGCCGAGCCCGTAGGCCTCCAGCGCGAAGGCGAGGAGGCGGCGGTCGGCGACCAGTTGCTCGGCCGTCTCGATCCGCCCGATGGTCTCGCGGAAATGGGCGATCTCGCGCTGGTTGACGGCGGCGGCGGCGAAGCGCTCCTGTTGCGTCGTCAGCGTCTCCTGCAGATAGCGCCACCCTGCAAGGCCGGGCAGCGGCACGACGGGCTGGGCGAGGCCGCCGCGGGCGGGGCGCGCCTGCGACGCTTCGAACAGCTTGCGCGCCAGCGCCTCCCGGCGGTCGGGGCGGGCGAAGTCCTCGATCGACCGCACGCCGAGCTGGTCGCGCACCGCGTCGCGCACCGTCGCGACGCGCGAAGCGGGGGGCAGCTCGTGGAATGCGGCGTCGAGCCCGAGCGCCGACTGGAGCGCGAGGGCGAGCGCCGGCTGACCGAGGATGCGCGACCAGGCGGCGTCCTCCGTCAACCCGGAGAGGGCCGTGGCCGCCAGCGCGCGCTCCATGATCAGGGCGAGGCGCATGGTCTCGTCGGCGGCGCCGACGGCGGCCTCGTAACCGTGCACCGCGTGGCGCGCCGCGATCTCCTCGGCGAAGCCGAAGCGCCCGATATGCGGGCCCGTCCCGTCGCCGTAGCCGAAGGCGGCCGCCAGATCGGCCCAGCGCGAGTCGCTCTGGCGATTGGCGAAGCTCGTGGGGTCCGACGTGTCGCTTTGAAGGACGGCGCTGAGAAACTCGGCCGAGGGCCGCGCCGCCGAGAGCCCGAACGCGCCGAGGGCGACTTTCGTCAGCCGCTCGTCGGCGAGCAGCGCGTCGACCGTGCCGGCGGCGCCGATGCGGCGCGTGAAGTGGCGCATGTCGGCGGTGCGGGCCTCGCTGGCGGCGAAGGCGGCCTGGCGCGCGTCGGCGCTGCGCGTGAGCGAGCGGAAGCCGTTCATGCCGCCGCCGGCCGAGCCCACCAGAGCCGACGACAGGAACCCGGTCGGGCGCGCCGACAGGAAGTCGCGGATCACGCCGTCGCGCGCTTCGGCGGTCGCGAAGGCCGAGACGTCGGCGATCCCGCGCCGCGCCGCCGCCGCGGCGAGCATCTCCGCCTGCGCCGCGCGAGGCGCTGCGTCGAACGCGGGGCCGAGGCCGAACGCGCCTTTCAGGACGGCGCGCGTCTCGTCATGGCGCACGGCCTGGGCCCAGCCTTCGGAGGGCGGAAACTCGGCGGCCGCGAGGCTCGCCATGCTGCGGTCGAAGGCGAGGGCCGCGCGCATCGACGCGTCGCGTGCGCCCACCGCCGTCTCGAACTGCTGGATGCGGTGACGCGCGATCACCCCGTCGGCGAAGCCCGGCTCGCCGGAGCGGGGCGGCGTGTATTCGCCGAAGCCGAAGGTCTTGACGAGGTCGACCCACCGCGCGTCGCCGAGCTTCTCGGCGATCGCGCCGTCGCTCTCGCGGCCGAGCTTCAGCGCCTCGACCAGCCAGGCCTCGGTCGGCTTGGCGTCCTTCAGCCCGAAGGCGTCCATGGCGAAGCGCATCAGGCGCGCATTCGCGGCCAGCGCCTCGGGGCTCCGCGCCGCCGCCGCGTTCAGTCGGAAATACTCGGCTTCGATCCGCACGTTCGCGGGCGTCGCCGCGTCCGCCCGCTCGCGCTGGGTTTCGAGCGTCTCGCGGAGGTAGGTCCATCCCTCCGCGCCGGCGTAGGGGACGATCGGGGTGAAGCTCATGGCCGGCCTCCGTCGCGGCGTCGGCCCATGCGCCTCAGGGGGCCGCCGTCGCCGTTTCAGTCGCGGCCGCTTCGCGCGCCGCGGGCGCTTCGGTCGCGGAACGCCCCAGCAGCGCCGCCTCGCGCGGCAGCAGGCCGCGCAGCGCCCTGAGCGCCGCATAGAACTTGCCGCCGATCGCGCTCGCGGCGGCGAGGTCGAGCAGTTCGACGCTGGCCGCGTCGGTGAACACCGCCGACAGCTGGTCGATGCCGATCATGATCTGGCGGCGCGACTCCTCGGCGTCCGCCTCGCCCGCCACCGCGAGCTGCGCGATGTAGGCGACGCGCTTCACCGGCGTGTCGACCTCCTGCGGGTGGATGGCGTCGCGCAGCCGCAGCACGTGGGCGTTCGGGGTCACCAGCGTCAGCCGGGCGCGGCGGTCCCCGTTTTCGAGGACCGCCCCGTTGACGAGCACCCGCTCGCCCGGCGCCAGCTTGAGGACGAGGCCGGTCACGCCGCCCCGCTTTCCTCGCCGCGCAAACCCTTCATGATCGCGACGTTCACATCGATCAGCGCGTCGACGTCGTCGTCGCCGTTCAGCACCCGGTCCATGTGGGTGCGCGCGAAGTTGGCGAGGCCGATGATCTGCGCGCGGGTCTCCCGGGCGAGCTGGTTGGCCTCCGAGGCCGCGTCGGCGGCGAGCGTCAGCCACAGCTTCAGGTTCTCGAACATCGCCTCGGCGAGCTTGGCGAAGCCGCCGGGCCGGTCGGTCATGTCTCGGGCGCTGGCCATCAGGCCGGTGACGTAGGCCAGCGCGTGGTACTCCACGTCGCGCGGCGTGTGGGTGGCGGGGGAGGCGGGCGCATAGGCCGCCTGGGCGAGAGTCGTGCTCTGCATGGGTCGATCCTTCTAGACGCCGCTCTGGCGGCCTTCTGCCGGAGAGAGGGTCCGGGCGGCGCCGCCGCCCGGGCCGCGCGGGGCGATCAGCGGAACAGCGCCAGGATGTTCTGCGGCGACTGGTTCGCGATCGACAGCGCCTGGATGCCGAGCTGCTGCTGCACCTGCAGCGCCTGCAGCCGGGCCGAAGCCGCCTCCATGTCGGCGTCGACCAGCACGCCGATGCCGGAGGTGAAGCCGTCCATCAGCTTCGAGACGAACTCGGTCTGGGTCTGGATGCGGCCCTGCGCCGAGCCGAAGGCGGCGGCTGCGCTGATCGCGGTCTGGATCAGGCCTTCGATGGCGGCGAGGGCGTTTTCCGCGCCTTCCTTGGTGGAGACGTCGATGGCTTCCAGAGCGAACAGACCGCCATTGGCGGTAGATTCGTTGGCCGAAGCCGAAGAGATCTCACGGTTGGCCGGATCAGAACCCGAATAGGCCACCCGCACCAGCGTCGGATCCGCCGCCGGGTCCGCCGGATCGCCGACCCGCGCCGTGACGCCGATCGCCGCGCCGGCTGTGTTGACGGCGGCTGCGAGCGCCGACGCCACAGTGGCGACCGTGTCGGTGGCCGTGGCCTGATAGATGATCGGGTTGTCGAGTCCGGCGACGTTGATCTGGTAGCCTTGGCCGGCGACGATTTCGGTGTCGAAGGCTAGGCTGAAGGCGTCGACGGCGGTGGCGGTTTGCTCGCCGATCCCGCCGACGACAGCGCCCGTGCCGTTGCCCTGAAGGCTCGTCGTGAAGTTGTCGAAGCCGTTGCCAGTCAGAATGACTTCGGCGCCGTCACCCGACACGGTGAAGCCCGCGAGGGCGGCGTTGCCATCGATCTCCGCCTGCACGCTTGCGCGGATCTCGGCGGCCAGATCGTTGACGCTCATGCCTTGGGTCGTATCGATGGTGATGTCGATGTTGCCGCTGGCCAGCGCAATCCGGAAATCGAAGCCGCCCTCGCCTGCAGCATCCGCAGTCGTGCCCGTAGTCGCGGTCATCGTCTGGGTCTGCGCCGCCGCATTGGTGGCTGTGAGCGCCGTCACGCCCGTCACGGTGCCGGAGGTCGCGTCGAGCGAACCCGCCGTCCGCGTCAGATCCTGCTTGTTGAACCTGATCTGGTCGTCCGTGACCGTCGGCACGCCCGCATCGGAGACCGTGCGGTTCAGCGACGACAGGATCTGCACCTGTTCGCGACCCTGCAGCAGGTTCAGCCCGTTGAATTGCGCCGCGTCCGTGACAGTGGCGATCTGGACGCGGAGCGCGTCGACGTCGGTCTGGATCTTGTTGCGGTCGACGTTGTCTTCCTGGGCGGCGACGATCTTGCCCTTCATCTGGTCGAGCAGGGAGGTGATGGTCTCGGCGGCGTCGCGGCCGACCGAGAGCGTCGCCGAGCCGAGCGACAGCGACTCGCTGATCGCCTTGAAGCCGGTCACGTCGGTCTGCATCGTGGTCGAGATGCCCCACAGCGCGGCGTTGTCGCGCGCGGTGGCGATGCGCTTGCCGGTCGAGATCTGGTTCTGGACCTCGCCCATGTTCTTGTTGATGGTCTTGAGGGTCTGCAGCGCGACCATGGCGCTGTTGTTCGTGAGCAGCGACGACATCGCTCGTCTCCATGTGCATGGGGGCGCGTTCGACGCCGCCCGTTCCTGACTGCGCCGGCGCCCCGCGCCGGCGATGACTGCGCCGTTCTGACGGTGGGGGCTTGCGCCGCCCTGCCGCCCCGATCGGGGCCTGCGTCGGCGATTCTCGCGGGCAATCCTCAACGCCGCGTTACGGCTAAAATTGCGCGTAACTTATTGGAACAACGCGAGGATGTTCTGCGGCTGCTGGTTGGCGATCGAGAGGGCCTGAATGCCGAGCTGCTGCTGCACCTGCAGCGCCTGCAGCCGCGCCGAGGCCGCCTCCATGTCCGCGTCGACCAGCGCGCCGACGCCTTCGGTCAGGCTGTCGATCAGCCGCCCGACGAACATGTCCGCGCTGTCGACCGACCCCTGCGCCGAGCCGAAGTGGGCGGCGGCGTTGATGGCGCTCTGGATGAAGTGCTCCATCGCCTGCAAGGCGGCCGCAGCGCCGCGATCCGTCGAGACGTCGAACTTGTCGATGCCGCGGAGCCTGCCGGTGGGTTCCGTGGAACCGGTCTGGGTGCCGAGCGCGACCGTATAGTCTTCGGTGTCGCTTCTGAAGCTGAGCCTCGGCGCTTGCGTCGTCGGATCGGCCGCGCGCGTGACGGCGACGCGCCCGCCGCCGTCGTCGGGCGCGTCGAGCGATATCTGGCGCGCGAGACCGGAGACCACGTCGTTCAGCGTGTCGCCCTGGGCGGCGACGTAGAGGTAGATGAAGTCGTCGCCGTCGGTGTTCGTCAGCGTGATCCTGTAGCTGTCGCCCGCGTTGACGGCGCGCGCGGGAAATTCGATCTCCAAATCTTCGCCTGCCGCCAGGGGATTCGTGAAACCGACCGGCGCTTCAATCGACATCGCGTCCGGGATCGGCCCTCCGCCTCCCTCCACGCCCGCGGTCGTGGACAGGTCTTGGGTGCGGAATTTCACGTAGTCGGGCGCGACGTCGTCGGGCAGCCCCGCCACCGCCGAGCGGTTCATCGACGCGAGCACCGACACTTCCCTGTCGCCGTTGAGCAGGTTGAGGCCGTTGAACTGCGACCCCGCCACCACGACGCGGATCTGGTCGACAAGCTCCCTGACGTCCGCCTGCACCTTGTTGCGGTCGACGTTCTCCTCCTGCGCCGTCACGACGCGGCCCTTGAGCTGGTCGAGCAGCGAGGCGACCGTCTCCGCCCCGTCGCGCCCGACGTTCAGCGTCGCCGAACCCAGGGCGAGCGATTCGCTGATCGCCTTGAAGCCGGTGACGTCGCTGCGCATCACGGTCGCGATGCTCCAGAGGGCGGCGTTGTCGCGGGCGTTGGCGATCCGCATGCCGGTGGAGATCTGATTCTGGGTGGCGCCGAGGTCCTTGTTGATCACCCTCAGCGTCTGCAGCGACACCATCGCGCTGGTGTTCGTCAGTAGCGACGACATGGCGTCCACTCCGTCTGCTGACGGCGCCTGCTGCGCCGTCGTTCACGCATCGCCGGCTCGGGCCGGCGGGAGAAGGGTCGTTCTCGACCCGCGCCCGGCGCTTTCTCCGGGCCTGTCCTGCAGGGACTGTGGGGATTAATTGATAACGGTCGGTTACGCGCCTCAGGCGCGTCGACCCGCCGCAGGCGCCGCATGGATCCGCGGCGCGCCGGCGGCGTCGTAGCCGGTCAGGCTCTCGCGCGCCGTGGCGATCTCGCGCACGCGCCGCCGCCCCGCCGCCGCCCCGTCGAGCGCGGCCTGCATCAGCGCCATGTTGCGCGCCGCAGCCTCCCGGATCGCGTCGAGCCGCGGGCCGAGGCGGCGCGCCGCGCCGAGGCCGAGCGCGAGCAGGCTCTCCACCTGACGGTCCCGCGCCGCGGCGAGGTCGCCGAGCGCCTCGAAGGCCCCGTCGAGCGCGAGGGCGCGTTCGAGGTCGAGCGCCTCGAGGATGTCGTCTGCGAGGCGGCTCGCCGCGTCGGAGGCGCGGGCGTCGCCGCCGGTGCGCGCGTCAGGCATCGTTCCCCTCCTCGCGCCGCAGCAGCGCCGCGAAGACGTGCTCCGCGACGCCGAGGCCGCCGCGGGCGGCCATGTCCTTCGCCTGCTGCTCCACCATCAGGCTGGCGAACGCCTCTTCGCCGGGGCCGCCGCCGAACGCCTCGGGCGTGCGGCCGAGCCCGGTGTGCTGGAGCATCTGCTGGAGGAACGCGGCTTCGAAGGCCTCCGAGACGGCGCGCAGCTCCGCGACGCGGCGCGCGTCGACGGCGGCGTCGTCGCCTCGGGGCTCGGCGTCGAGGGGGCGGACGGGCGCGATGGAGACGGGCGGTATGACGGACATGATCGGATTCTCCGCAGTTCGCCGAAGCGTCGCGCGCGCGCGTAAAGGATCGGTAACGCCCGCGGCGGAGACTCGCCGCGAACGCAGAAGGCGGGAGGGCGCGATGGCGGCGCCGCTGGAACTCTTCTTCACCGCATCGACGGGCGCCGCGCCCGCGCGCGACGCCTTGGCGGCCGAAGCGCCGGCTGCGGCCGACGACGCCTTCGCCCGCTTCTACGGGATCGGGGCCGCGGTCGAGCCGAACCCACGCCCGGCGACGCCCGCCACGCCGCCGCCCGTCGCCGAAGCCGCGGTCGGCGTACAGACGGCTTCCGCGGCGGTTTTCCCCGAAGCGCCGGCGCCGCCGTCTTCGCGCGCGGCGCGCCCTTCGATCGGCGCGGCCCGGTTCTCCGGCGACGACCCGGAAGCGGGCGCCGTCGTCTCGGGGGACCGCTCGGCGCTCGAGCCTCTCCCTCGGGCCCTCAGCACGGGACCGGCCAAGGGCGGCGCAGGACCGACGCCGACGTCATCCGGCGCGGCCGACCGCGCAGCGCCGGCGGACCTCTCGGTCGCGGACCACGGGGCGGACGTCGCGACGCCCGCCGGCGCGCTTTGGGCCGGCAGCCATGAACCGCCCGCCGACCGGGCGGGCCTTGCGCGCGGCGAGTCTACCGAAGCCGTCGAAGAGCGTGATGCGACGGGCGACGCCGAGATGCCGGAGGCAGCCGAGGAGGCCGACGACCGCGCCGACGCCTCTCACGCCTCCGCCGCCGGCGTCGTCGACCATCGCCTCGCGGAGCGCGGCGACCGGCTGGCGGTCGTCGAGACCGGCCGGCGCGCGCCGCCCGGGATGGTCGTCCCCGCGACGCGCGCGGGCGACGCGCAGGCTCGCGGGCGGTTGGACGATCAGGCGCGGCCCATGGGCGACAGGCCGACCGACCGCACGGCCCTCGCCCCGCCCGGCCATGACGATGGGCCGACCGACCGCACGGTCCTCGCTTCATCCCGTCGTGGCGATGGACCATGGCGCGACTCGCGCGTTTCGGACGACCGGTCGGGGGCCGCCGCGCCGGATGATTCGCCCGCGTCTCCTGAACGCGCGGAGGCGCGCATGGCGTTCGACTCGGAAGCCGGCCGGTCGTTCGCCGATCCGTCGACGGGCCGAGCATCGCCGACGGAAGCGATTCGGTCGGGCGAAGGCGCGTTCGGCGGCGCGCTTGAAGCGACGCGCGCGGACGGCGCCGAGCCGCGGCGACCGCCTGAGACGGGAGCGCCGCCTGAGTTGGCGCGGAGTCGCGTCGCGGCGCCCGCGACGTCTGTCGAGCCTGGCGCCCGCGGGACGGCGCACCCGCCGAGGGCTCGGCATGCGGCGCCGGGCTTTCGGGTGGATGCGCCGTCGGTCGACGCGCCTCCGCGGTCGGCGGCGCTTGCCCCGCCGGCGGTCGCGAACGCGCCGGAGCCCGCAGCGCCCATGACGGCCGCCGAGGCCCCGCCTGCCGCGCGCGGCGATCGGGGCGACAGCCCCTCGCCGTCCGCGTCCGCGCATGTCGGTTCGTCCGTCGCGGCGAACCCGCACGACCAGGCGACGCCGCATGCCGCGACGGCGCCTGCGCCAGCGTCCCTGTCGCCTGAGGCTGCGACGGGGTTCGGTCAGGGGGGCTCAGCGCCGGCGTTCGCGCCGGATGTGCGCGAGGCGGGCCATCGCGCGGCGCCGTCCGCCGCCGAAACCGCGGCGGCGCCCGAGCGACCGGAGGCCGCTGATCGGCCCGAGCCGTGGCGCTCGGGCGAACGCCGACCCGTCGCGGCGGCGCCGGGGCCGATCGACCTCGGTCCCGCGTCGGTCGCTCCGGGCGACGGTCCGCTCGGCGAGGCGGCGATTCTGTCCTCCGGCGGCGAACCGGCCGCCCGAGCGGATGCGCCCACCCAGTCGGCCGCAGCCGTCGCAGCTTCTCCGCCGGGCCTCGCCGCCGCACGCGCCGTCGCGGAGGCCATCGCGCTCTCCGGAGACAGGGGGCGCGTCGAAATCAGGCTCGATCCGCCCGAACTGGGCCGTGTCGGCATCGACATATCGATGGAGGAGACGCGTGTGACCGCCGCCATCACGGCGGAGCGGCCCGAGACGCTGGACCTGCTCCGCCGCCACGGCGAGGCCTTGCAGCGGGAGCTGCTGGCGGCGGGTTTCGAGCGCGCCGAGCTCAGCTTCGGCGACCGGCCCCAGGGCGGGCGCCCGCAGACCGCGGCTGTGGGCGAGGCCCCTGCGCAGCCCGATCCGCCCACCGAGCCGGCCGCCCTACGGCCGCGCGCGGCCCGGCCGTTCGTGTCGGGCGACCGTCTCGACATCCGGCTCTGAAGGAGAGCGCCATGACGGATCTCAACGCCTTGCTCGGGTCCGGCGGGCCTTCGGCCGCCGGCCGACCGGCCTCGCCGGCGCAACAGCAGTCGACCGCCGGCTTCACGGCCGACTTCAACACCTTCCTGACGCTGCTCACCACGCAGCTGCGCAGCCAGGACCCGCTCAACCCCATCGAGTCGACGGAGTTCGTGTCGCAGCTCGCCAGCTTCTCCGCCGTCGAGCAGCAGGTTCAGACGAACCGTTTCCTCGGCCAGATGCTCGAAGCGATGACGGTGGGCGGGCCCGAGGCGCTCGGGCAGTGGCTCGGTCGGGAAGTGCGCGCGCCGGCGCCGGTGGCGTTCTCCGGCGCGCCGGTGACCGTCTTCCCCGAAGCCCCGCCCTCTCTGGCGACCAGCGCGGTCCTGGTCGCGCGCGACGCGAGCGGCGCCGTCGTCGGCGAGACGCCGGTCGATCTCGGGGCCAAAAGCGTGGTCTGGGAGGGCGTCGGTTCGAACGGCGCGCCGCTGGCGTCCGGTCTCTACACGCTGTCGATGCGCTACGGCCTGCCGGACGCCGAGACGGTGAGCGGCGATGTCGAGGTGTTCTCATCGGTGGTCGAGGCGCGGCGCGACGAGGGGCGGGTGCTCCTGACTCTGGCGGGCGGCGCCGTGATCGAAGCCGACGCCGTGACCGGCGTGCGCGCTGCGGGCGCCGCCGCGGCGCCGGCGCAGCCGCGACCCGCCGCGCCCGAGCCGGAGGCGCCGACGGTTACTGATCCTGACGGATGATGTCGGCCACGAGAACGTTGCGCACGTCCGCGCCCGCGACGCGCCGCGCGGCGAGCAGCAGGTTGCCCCGCAGCTCCCGCATCACCGGCTCGGCGGTGAAGTCGCCGGAGAAGCCGCCCGTGTAGGCGTGGTCGAACATCGCCCGCAGCAGCGCGTCGCGGAGCTTCGGCTCGAGCGCCAGCACCGGCTCGACGCCGCGGGGCTCGACCTCGAGATTGATGGTCAGCACCATCATCGAGGCGACGCGATCCTCCGACACCACCGGCACGATGAACTGGCGGTCGAGCTTCACGAAGGCCCCGCTGTCGCCTGCCTCGGTCGGCGTCTTGGTCAGCGCCTCGGTCTCGCGCCGGGCGGCGCAGACTTCGGCCGCGAGTTCCGCGCCGGTCTCGTCGAAACAGGGCTCGGGCGGGATCGGCGGGGCGGGGCGCATGTACCAGCCTGCGCCGGCGCCGCCGAGCAGGCCGACGATCGACAGCGCCGCGGGCAGGAGGATGTTCATCGGAGACGCTCCTAGAAGGGCAGCACGATGTCGAGCACCTGCTGGCCGTAGCGGGGCTGCTGCATGTCCATCAGCTGGCCGCGTCCGCCGTAGGCCACGCGGGCGTCGGCGATCTTGTCGTAGGTGATCTCGTTGCGCCGGGTGATGTCCTCGGGCCGCACGACGCCGGCGATCTGCAGGTCGCGCAGTTCGTAGTTCACCCGCAGCTCCTGGCTGCCGACGATCACGAGATGCCCGTTCGGCAGCACGTCGGTCACGGTCGCGGCGACGCGCAGCGTGATGTCCTCGCTGCGGCGCGTGGACCCCGAGCCGACGGAGCGCGATTGGCCCGCAAGCTCGACGGCCGGGTCGAGAGAGGCGCCGTCGGGCATGAACACGCGCTCGACGATCTGCGGCAGTCCGAGCAGCGCCGAGACGCTGGCGTTGTCGGAGCCCGAGCGGCTGCGCGCCGTGTCGTTGCGCATCGACGCGCTTTCGTCGATCTCGATCACCACCGTCAGGATGTCGCCGACCGTGCGGGCGCGCCGGTCGCCGAACAGCGAACTCGGCCCCGACCGCCAGAGCGAGCCCGAGGCGTAGCGTTCGGGCGGCGGCGGGGGCGCGCGGCGGGCGAGCGCCGCGCGGGTGTCGGCGAGCGGCGCGACGGCCGGCACCGGCTGGCCCGGCGGGCTCATCGTCGGCGGCTTGCCGAGGTGGTCGAGCCTGTCGCCGCACCCCGCGAGCGCGAGGGCGGCGAGGGCGACCAGGCGGAAGGTCGGTCGCATCAGCGCACCTCCAGAAGACCGGAGTCCACCACCACGCCGGTGACCGTGGTGCGGCTGTCGAGGTTCATCACCCGCACCCGCTCGCCGACGCCGCCGCGGCCGAGCGACCGGCCCTCCGCGGTGATCGTCAGGCCGCCCTGCACGAAGCGCATGGTGACGATCTGGTTGCGGTCGACCAGCGCCGGCGGCCCGAGGTCGCCCGGCATCACGGGGCGGCCTGCGTAGACGGCGACGCGCGTCTCCATCCCGATCGCGTCCTCGGGGTGGGAGAGGGCGCCTGGCGTGGCGCCGGGCGAGACGGCCACGTCATGGGCCGTGACGACGGTGCGCGCGCGCAGCGAGCGGGTGGCGACCAGCGTGGCGTCCTCCTCCGCCGCAGCGTGGGTGGGCGCGAGGGCGGGCGTCGCGAAGGCCGCGAGCGACGCCACGACGAGAGCGGGCAGGCGCATGGCGGACCTCACCGGATTTGCGTGGTCGTGCCGAGCATCTGGTCGGCGGCGGTGATCACCTTGGAGTTCAGCTCGTAGCCGCGCTGCGCCGCGATGAGCTCGGTGATCTCGCGCACCGGGTCGACGCCGCTCTCCTCGATGTAGCCCTGCAGGATGCGGCCGCGCCCGCCGTCGGTCGGGTCGCCCATGACCGGCGGACCGGAGGCCGGGGTCTCGCGGTAGAGGTTCGAGCCCAGCGGTTCGAGGCCCTTGGGGTTGGCGAAGAGGGCGATGGTGATGGCGCCGAGCAGTTCGGGTTCGGTCGTGTCGTCGAAATGGGCGTAGACTTCGCCGGCCGTGTTGATCGAGATCTGCTTGGTGTCTTCCGGCACCACGATGTCGGGCACGAGCGCATAGCCTTCCGAGTTGACGATCCGTCCTTCCCCCGTCCGCTTGAAAGTGCCGTCGCGGGTGAAGGCGGGGTCGCCGTTCGGCAGCGTGACTTCGAACCACCCCTGGCCGTCGATGGCGAGATCGAGCTGGCCGTTGGTCGCCTTCAGCGGCCCCTGCGCCGGGTCGAACGTCACCGTCGACAGCCGCGCGCCCAGGCCGAGTTGCACGCCCGCCGGCAGCATCGAGCCGTCCGCCGCCGACACGGCCCCCGCGAGGCGCGGCTGCTGGTACATCAGGTCCACGAACTCGGCCCGGCGCGGCATGTAGGCGGTCGTCGACATGTTCGCGAGGTTGTTGGAGATGACTTCGACCCGGGTCTGCTGGGCCTCCATCCCGGTGGCGGCGATCTTCAGGGCGCGCATGGGCAGGCTCCTCCTGGTCAGGCGCTGCGGCCGAGCGTGCGCACCGCTTCGCGGATGCGCTGGTCTTCGAGATCGAGCAGGGACTGGCCGAGCTCGTAGGCGCGCTGCACTTCGATCAGGCGCGCGATCTCGGCGACGGGGCTGACGTTCGACTCCTCCAGAAAGCCCTGCATGACGCGGCTTTCGGCGTCCTCCTCAACGTCGCCGTCGGCGCGGAACAGCACGCCGTCGAGCCGGACCAGCGACAGCGGGTCGGCGGTGACGAGGCCGATCTGCGCCACCGGCTCGCCCTCGGCGGTCACGGTGCCGTCTTCGGTGATGTGGATGTCGGCCATGTCGGGCGGCAGGCCGATGGGCGCGCCGCCGGCGTCGAGCAGGGCGTGGCCCTGCGCGTTGACGACGAGACCCTCCACCGAGCGGCTGAAGGCGCCGGCGCGGGTCAGCCGGACGCCTTCCGGGGTCTGCACCTGGAAGTAGCCGTCGCCGGCGATGGCGATGTCGAGCGCGCCGCCGGTCGGGCGGAAGCCGCCGGGGGATGGGTCGGTGACGTGGGCGCGGGGCGCGGCCATCGCGAGCGCGCCGCCGTCCACGTCGGCCGCCACCAGCACCTCGGCGAACACCACCTGTTCGCCGCGGAAGCCGACGGTCGCGAGGTTGGCGACGTTGTTCGCGACGACGCGGAGCTCGTCGGCGAGCCCGCGCATCCGCGTCAGCGCGACATAGCCCGGATTATCCATCGCTGAGCAGCTCCCCCATCACGGCGCGGCGGCGGCGCGCGGCGTCGAGCGCCTCGGTCGCCGCGTCGACCATGTTCTCGCGGCTCTCGACCTCGGCGCGCGAGAAGGCGTCGAGCCAGGCGTCGAGGGTCGGGTCGTCGGCGGCGGCGGCCTGAAGCTCAGCCGGCATGGCGCCGTCGCCGGCCATCCAGGCGGCGAGGATGCGCCGGTCCGCGTCGCCGGCGGCGGCTGCGGCGCGCCAGTTCCCGGCGAGCCAGGCGTAGCGCGCCTCCAGCGCCGCCTCGCCGGCGGCGGCGGCCGCGTCGGCTGCTTCGGCGTAGCGGCCGAGCGCGCCCAGCGCGGCGGCGCGCGCCCCGGCCGCGCTCGGCC
>RECW01000168.1 GCA_007693835.1 Paracoccaceae bacterium
AGGCGACGCCGGCCGGAGGGGATTGACGGCTGGTTTGCCGGATCGCACTCCTCGCGGGAGACCTCTGCCACCGAAAGGCCACCCCGCAACGGAGACCACGATGCCCGCCGAGACCGACTCGCGCAGCCCGGTTCGCCAGATCCCGACCGCCTATCGTTATGCCGTCGGCGACATTCTCGTGACCGCCGCCAATGACGGGCATCGCGTCAATGCCGTGCAAGAGGGGTTCGTGCGCAATGCGAGCCTTGCCGAGGTCGTGACGGCGCTGGACGCGGGTGGGTTGCCGGGGGGCAGACTGCCGATCACCTTCACTCCGATCGTGATCGAGACCGGGAGTCGCCGCATCCTTGTCGACACCGGCTTCGGCGACAGCGGCCCGGCCACGGCCGGCTTCCTGCGCTCGAACCTCGCCGCCGCCGGCATCACGCCCGAAACCATCGACATGGTGTTCGTCACCCACTGCCACGGCGACCACATCAACGGCCTGATCGACGCCGAGGGACGGCCGCTCTATCCGGCCGCCGAAGTGGTGCTCGCCGAGCCGGAACGGGCTTTCTGGACCGACAGGACGGAGGCCGCGCGCGCCAGCGGCGGCGTCGCCGACAACTTCGCCAATGTCGCCCGGGTCTTTGGTCCGCTGCAGGATCGTCTGCGCACCGTCCAATGGAACGCAGAAATTGCCCCCGGCGTGAGGGCGATCGACGCGCGTGGCCACACGCCCGGGCATACCGCGCTGATCCTGGAATCGGCGGGAGAAAAGCTGGTGTTCATCGCCGACGTCACCAATCATCCCGCGCTGTTCGCGCGACACCCCCATTGGTCGGTCGCCTTCGACATGGACGCCAGGCAATCCGTCGCCACCCGCCGTCGCATCCTGGGCATGATCGCCGACGAAGGCCTGCGCATGGCGGGCTATCACTACCCGTTCCCGGCCACCGGCCGATTGGCCCGGGATGGTGAGGGCTTCCGCTTCCTGCCGGCACAGTTCGCCATGCTGGCCTGACTGCGCGCAGTGCGCCACGCACCGCGACCGGTCGGATTGCTACCGCGGCGCAGCAATGAAACACTGCCTCGGCATCGAGAGACAACGAGGCTTGGAGCGAACAGATGAGCGGGGGCATCGGCACGGCCGGAGAGGTTGGAGCCGGACGGATCGGCCTCGTCGTCGGTGCCGTCACCGCCGTTCAGGCCTTCGTCACGTTGGCGATGCTTGCGCTCGCGACCCTCGCGCCGGTTGCGGTTCCCGATTTCGGCCTGAGCCCCGAGGCCGTCGGCTACCAGGTCAGCCTGATCTACGTCGCAGCCGCCCTGTCATCGGCGATGGCCGGGGCGCTGACCCAGCGCTTCGGAGCCGGCAGCATGAGCCTCGCGGCGCTGGGCCTGTCGACGGCAGGTCTCGCTGCTCTGACGACCGGATCGCTGGCGGTGGCCGCCATCGGCTCGCTGATGATCGGTGCAGGCTATGGCGTCACCAACCCCGCCGCATCGCTGCTGCTGTACCGCGCGGCGCCGGCCGCAAGGCGCAACCTCGTCTTCTCGATCAAGCAGACGGGGGTGCCGCTGGGGGGGGCTCTGGCGGGCCTCGCCCTGCCAGGTCTGGCCAGTGCATTCGGGTGGCCGGGCGCGCTGCTCGCCGCCGCAGCGCTCGGACTGGTGGTGGCCGGGATGGTGCTGCCCCAGCGCGCGGCCTGGGACACCGGCCGACAGCCAGTGCCGGTCAGCCTTGGCGCCGTGATCGGCACGCTCGGCCATGTGATCCGATCGCCCGGTCTGCGGCCGGTCGCCGGGATCGCCTTCTGCTATGCCGCCATGCAGCTCTGCCTGATGACGTTCACGGTCACCTTTCTGGTCAGGGATCTCGGCTGGCCGCTGGTGACCGCCGGCGCCGTGCTGGCCGGGATGCAGTTGGCCGGCGCGGTCGGCCGTGTCGGATGGGGCGGCCTTGCGGACCGGATCGGCAAGGGCGCGCCGATCCTCGTGGCAATCGGCCTGATCTCCGCGGCGATGGCCATCGCAATGGCGTGGCTTGACGCCTCGACGCCGCCGGTTTTGGTGGTGCTGGTGCTCGGCGTGTTCGCGGTAACAGCGATTGGCTGGAACGGGGTGTTCCTCGCCGAGGTGGCACGGCTGAGCGGCGCAGATGCCGTGAGCCGCAACACGGGCGCCGTGATGTCCTTCACCTTCACCGGCGTGGTGATCGGCCCGGCTCTCTTTGCCATCCTGCATGGCGCGCTGGGCAGCTATGGCGCCACGTTCGCACTGGCCGCGGTCGTTCCGGTCGCCGGGGCGCTGTTCATGGCCCTCACCCGCGCGCAGCCGCGGAACCCGGACGCACGGAGCGGCTGAAGGCGGAGAAAGGGTCGCTCCGGCAGCGCACGCGCCTGGTTTTGACATCGGCGCTGAGCTCGCGTAAGCAGACATTGCTCAGGAAGCATTCAGGCTTCCGGTTCCCATTGTGGGAATCGCCACCGGTCAGCGCGTTGCGCCCGCCGGTGTCTTTTGCTTTTGGCCGCAAGGCCGCCCGAAGCCGGAGTTGGACCGATGTTCGAGAGCCTGTCCGAACGCCTGTCCGGCGTCTTCGACAAGCTGACCAAGCAGGGCGCGCTGTCGGAGACCGATGTCTCCACGGCGCTGCGCGAGGTGCGGCTCGCCCTGCTCGATGCTGACGTCGCCCTGCCCGTGGCACGCCAGTTCATCGACAGCGTGCGCGAGAAGGCCACCGGTCAGGCGGTGCTGAAGTCGGTGACGCCCGGCCAGATGGTCGTGAAGATCGTCCATGACGAGCTGGTGCGGACGCTGGCCGGCGACGGCGCCGACCAGGGCCTGCGCATCGACAGCCCGCCCGCGACCATCCTGATGGTCGGCCTGCAGGGCTCGGGCAAGACCACCACCACCGGCAAGCTCGCCAAGCGCCTGCACGAGCGCGAGGGCAAGCGCGTGCTGATGGCCTCGCTCGACACCCGCCGCCCCGCCGCGATGGAGCAGCTCGCGGTGCTCGGCCGCCAGATCGGCGTCGACACCCTGCCGATCATGCCGGGCCAGGACGCGGTGGCGATCGCGAAACGCGCGAAGCAGCAGGCGAGCTTCGGCGGCTACGACGTCGTGATGCTCGACACCGCCGGCCGCATGCATGTCGACGACGCGCTGATGGTGGAGGTCGAGGCCGTCCGCGACGCGTCGAAACCCAACGAGACCCTGCTGGTCGTCGACAGCCTCACCGGGCAGGACGCCGTCAACGTCGCCGAGAACTTCCACGGCCGCGTCGGCGTCACCGGCGTGGTGCTGACGCGGATGGACGGCGACGGCCGCGGCGGCGCGGCGCTGTCGATGCGCGCCGTGACGGGCCGCCCGATCAAGTTCATCGGCACCGGCGAGAAGCTCGACGGCCTTGAGGAGTTCTTCCCCGACCGCGTCGCCGGCCGCATCCTCGGCATGGGCGACATCGTCTCGCTGGTCGAGAAGGCGCAGGAGCAGATCGAGGCGGCGGAAGCCGAACGCATGATGAAGCGGTTCCAGAAGGGCCGCTTCGACATGAACGACCTCCAGAGCCAGCTCGAGCAGATGCTGAAGCTCGGCGGGATGCAGGGCGTGATGGGCATGATGCCCGGCATGGCCAAGGCGCAGAAGCAGATGGAGGAGGCGGGCTTCGACGACCGCGCCATCAAGCGCCAGATCGCCGTCATCCAGTCGATGACGAAGGAGGAGCGCAGGAAGCCCGATCTCATGCAGGCCAGCCGCAAGCGCCGCGTCGCCGCCGGCTCCGGCATGGAGGTTCAGGACGTCAACCGCCTTCTGAAGATGCACCGCCAGATGGCTGACATGATGAAGAAAATGGGCAAGATGGGCAAGAAGGGGCTGATGCGCGGCGGCCTCGGCGCCCTGCTCGGCGGCAAGGGCGGCATGCCGCCCGGCATGGCCGCCGGCGCGCCCCCGTCGCCGCCGCCGGGCCTGCCCGGCATGGGCGGCGGTCTGCCGATGAACCTGTCGGGTCTGGGCAAGAAGCCGTGACCGCCGTTCCTGTGATCGAGACCGCGCGGCTGCGCCTGCGCGCGCCGACGGCGGCCGATTTTGCCGCCGTCGGCGCCTTCCTCGCCAGCCCGCGCGCCTGCTTCATCGGCGGGCCTTACGACGCCGTGCAGGCGTGGCGGCTGTTCGCGGCGAGCGTGGGCGCGTGGACCCTTCAGGGCTTCGGCTACTGGGCGGTGGACGAGCGCGACGGCGGCGGTCTGGTCGGCGCCGTCGGCCTTCAGCAGCCGCCCGACTTTCCCGAAATCGAATTCGGGTGGGATCTTTACGACGGCTTCGAAGGACGCGGCTACGCCACCGAAGCCGCCACGGCGGCGCGCGACTGGGCGTTCGGCCCGGGCGGCCTCGCGACGCTCGTCAGCTACATCGACCCCGCGAACGCCGCGTCGATCCGCGTCGCCGAGCGGCTCGGCGCGCGGCGCGACCCGTCGGCGCCCTGCGCCTTTCCCGGCGACCTCGTCTATCGCCACTCGCCCGAGGGAGACCGCGCATGAGCGAGATCGCCAATCCCGATGACGCGCGCGAGCTGCTGTCGGAGCTTCGCCGCTCCATCGACAACCTCGACGCCATCCTCGTCCACACTCTGGCCGAGCGGTTCAAGTGCACGCAGGAGGTCGGCCGGCTGAAGGCGGCCTTCGACCTGCCCGCCGCCGACCCGACCCGGGAAGCCGAGCAGGTGGCGCGGCTGCGCCGCCTCGCCCACGACGCCGGGCTCGACCCGGAGTTCGCCGAGAAGGTCCTCGCCTTCATCATCCAGGAAGTCATCCGCCACCACGAGCGGATCCGCAGCTAGGAGAGACTGCCCATGTCCATGAAAATCCGCCTCGCCCGCGGCGGCTCGAAGAAGCGCCCGCACTACAGCATCGTCGCCGCCGACAGCCGGATGCCCCGCGACGGCCGCTTCAAGGAGAAGCTCGGCACCTACAACCCGCTGCTCGCCAAGGACGACGAGAACCGCATCAAGCTCGACATGGAGCGGGTGAAGTTCTGGCTCGGCCAGGGCGCCCAGCCGACCGACCGCGTCAGCCGCTGGCTGGAGAACGCGGGCGTTCTGCCGAAGAAGGACCGCGCGAACCTGAAGAAGGCCGAGCCCGGCGACAAGGCGAAGAAGCGCGCCGAGGAGAAGGCCAAGAAGGCCGAGGCCGCCGCGGAAGCCGCCGCCGGCTGAGCGTCAACAGTTGGGGACGTTGACGGCGAGCCCGCCGAGCGACGTCTCCTTGTACTTGTGGCTCATGTCGCGCCCGGTCTGGCGCATGGTCTCGACGCAGGCGTCGAGGGAGACGAGGTGGCGGCCGTCGCCGCGCAGCGCCAGCGACGCCGCCGCCACAGCCTTGATCGCGCCGAGCCCGTTGCGCTCGATGCAGGGGGCCTGCACGAGACCCGCGATGGGATCGCAGGTCATGCCGAGATGGTGCTCCAGCGCGATCTCGGCGGCGTTCTCCACCTGCGCGGGCGTGCCGCCCAGCGCGCCCGCCAGCGCCGCCGCCGCCATCGCCGAGGCGGAGCCGACTTCCGCCTGACACCCGCATTCGGCGCCCGAGATCGAGGCGTTGGTCTTGATCAGTCCGCCGATGGCCGCGGCGGTCAGCAGCATGTCGCGCCGGCCGGCGGCGGTGGCGCTCGTGATGTGGTCGCCGTAGTAGCGCAGCACCGCGGGCACGACGCCGGCGGCGCCGTTGGTCGGGGCCGTCACCACCTGCCCGCCGGCCGCGTTCTCCTCGTTCACCGCCATGGCGTAAACCGACAGCCAGTCGTTGACGGTGTGGGGCGCGGCCTGGTTCAGCCCGCGCTCGGCGAGCAACTGGCGGTGGATCGCCGCCGCCCGCCGTCGCACCCGCAGCCCTCCGGGCAATTCGCCCTCGCGCGCCAGACCGCGGTCGATGCAGGCGGTCATCACCGCCCAGAGCCGGTCGAGGCCAGCGTCGATCTCGCGGTCGTCGCGGAACACGCGCTCGTTGGCGCGCTTCATCCCGGCGACGGAGAGGCCCGAAGCCGCCGCCATGTCAAGCATCTGGGCGGCGGTGCGGAAGGGATGGGGGACAGGGGCGGTCTCGGCCGCGGTGTCGGCGCCGAGTTCGCGTTCGGTCCGCACGAAGCCGCCGCCGATGGAGTAGTAGACCTCCCGCACGATCACGACGTCGGCCGCGTCGCGCGCCTCGAACGACAGGCCGTTGGCGTGGCCCGGCAGCGGCGCGCCATAGTCGAAGACGAGATCGGTCTCCGGCGAGAAGGCGATTTCGGTCAGGCCTTCGGGCGCGATCCGGCCTTCGGCGCGGATGCGCCTCTCGGCCGCGTCGGCGGCCTCGGCGTCGAGCGTCTCGGGCGTGAAGCCGGCGAGGCCGAGGATCACCGCGCGGTCGGTGGCGTGCCCCTTGCCGGTGAAGGCGAGCGAGCCGTGCAGGCGGCAGACGATGCGCGCCGGCGCCCCGGCGCCGGGCGCACGCGCGGCGGGGTCGCGCAGCAGGTCGAGGAAGCGGCCGGCGGCCGTCATCGGCCCCATGGTGTGGGACGACGACGGCCCCACGCCGATCTTGAAGATGTCGAAAACGCTGACGAACATGCTGCCCCCGCCGTTGCCGCGCGAGACTATCGCACGGCCGCGCGCTGCGGCCACGCGGCATGGAGGCCGGGACCGTCAATCGAGCAGGCGTCGGGCCACGCGGAACGAACGGTCGATCTCGACGGCGTAATCCTGTTCGTCGTCGGCGGTCGCGCGCTCGACCACCCAGGCTTCGCCGTCCTCGGCGGTCTCGATGTCGCCCCAGCTGATGAAGCCGTCCGCGATCAGCGCTTCGACGATGCGCACGCGATCCTCCGCCTCGGGCGGCTCGGGCTGATCGGCGTGCGCCGCTCCGGCGAGGACGAGGCCCGTCAGGGCGGCGGCGAGGGTCGGCGCTTTCCACATGGCGGTCTCCTTTGGCGTGTGAACACCCGAGACCTAGGCGCGGTTCCCTCGCGTCAAACCCTTGACGGCGATTCGGCGCCCGCGCCGTCACGCAGGCGTGAGACGCGCCCGCTCAGGGCCTGAGCGCGCAGTCCGCCTCGACGAGGTAGCGGAACGTCGTGAGCTGCGCGGCCCCGACCGGCCCGCGGGCGTGGAGCTTGCCGGTGGCGATGCCGATCTCGGCGCCCATCCCGAACTCGCCGCCGTCGGCGAACTGGGTCGAGGCGTTGCGCATCAGGATCGCGCTGTCGAGCCGGGCGAAGAACCGCGCCGCCGCCGCGTCGTCCTCCGTGACGATGCTCTCGGTGTGCGACGAGCCGTAGCGGCGGATGTGCGCCACGGCGCCGTCGACCCCCTCCACCACCCGCGCGGCGATGATCATGTCGAGGAACTCGCGGCCGAAGTCGTCCTCGGCCGCGGGCCTGACGCGGTTGTCCATCGCCTGCGACGCCGGGCAGCCGCGCACCTCGACGCCCGCGTCGAGCAGCGCCCGCAGCGCGCCTGCGCCGGGCGCAGGGTCGCGCGCGTCGATCAGCAGGCACTCCGCCGCGCCGCAGATGCCGGGGCGGCGGGTCTTGGCGTTGACGGCGATCCTCTGCGCCTTCCGGGGGTCAGCGGCGGCGTCGACGTAGACGTGGCAGATCCCTTCGAGGTGGGCGAACACGGGCACCCGCGCCTCGGCCTGCACGCGCTCGACGAGGCTGCGCCCGCCGCGGGGCACGATCACGTCGATGAAATCGGCCATGTCGGCGAGCATCATGCCGACGGCGGCGCGGTCGGTGGTGGGCACGCGCTGCACGGCGTCCTCGGGCAGGCCCGCGGCCCGCAGCCCCTCGACCAGCGCCGCGTGGATGGCGGCGGCGGTGCGCGCGCTCTCCGACCCGCCGCGCAGGATCGCGGCGTTGCCCGACTTGAGGCAGAGGGCGCCGGCGTCGGCGGTGACGTTCGGGCGGCTTTCGTAGATCACGCCGATCACGCCGATGGGGCTCGGCGCGCGGCGGATGTGGAGCCCGGAAGGCCGGTCCCACTCGGCGAGGACGCCGGCGAGCGGGTCGGGCTGGTCCGCGACGGCTTCAAGCCCCTTCGCCATGGCCTCAAGGCGCGCCGCATCGAGACGCAGCCTGTCGTTCATCGCCGGCGCGAGGCCGCGCGCCTCGGCCGCCGCCATGTCCTCGGCGTTGGCGGCGAGCACCTCGGCGCTGCGGGCCCGCAGCGCCGCGGCGGCGGCGCGCAATCCTGCGTCGCGCGTCGCGCCGTCGGTTTCGCGCAAGGCTTCAGCCGCAGCGCGGGCCCGAGCGCCGAGCGCCGCCATCTCCCGCGCGAGATCGGTTTCGCCGTCCATCACTCCCCCCAGAGCACCATGTCGTCGCGGTGGGCCATCGCCGCCCGCCCCGGATAGCCCAGAATGGCGGCGATGTCGCCCGAGCGCCGCCCGGCGATCGCCGACGCCTCCGCCGAGGCGTAACCCGCCAGCGCCGCGCCGAGATCGCCGCCGCCGTCCTCCGCGATGGTGACCGGGTCGCCGCGCTGGAAGACGCCCTCCACCCGCCGCACGCCCGCAGGCAGCAGGGAACGACCTTCGCGCAGCGCCGCCGCGGCGCCGGCGTCCACCACGAGCCGCCCGGCCGGCTTCATGCCGGCGATCCACTGCTTGCGCGCCAGCGCCGGCGTCTGCGACGCGAGGAACCACGTGCAGGGCGCCCCGTCCTCCAGCGCCGAGAGCGGGCGGTCGACGTCGCCGCGGGCGATGGCCATGGCGCAGCCGCCGCGCACCGCCGTCTTGGCGGCGAGCAGCTTGGTGACCATCCCGCCCCTGGCGCCCTCGCCCGGACCGCCGGCCATCGCCTCGATTTCGGGCGTGATCTCGGTGACGATCGGCAGTCGGCGGGCGCCGGCGTCGCTCCGCGGGTCGCCGTCGTAGAGACCGTCGACGTCCGACAGCAGCACCAGCGCGTCGGCGCCGGCCATCAGCGCGACGCGTGCGGCGAGGCGGTCGTTGTCGCCGTAGCGGATCTCGTCGGTCGCCACCGTGTCGTTCTCGTTGACCACCGGCACGCAACCGAGGCCGGTCAGCGTCTTGAGCGTCGCACGGCCGTTGAGGTAGCGCCGCCGGTCCTGCGTGTCGTCGAGCGTCAGCAACACCTGCGCCGCCGTCAGCCCATGGGGCGCGAGCGCGGCGCCATAGGCCTGCGCCAGCCCGATCTGGCCCACCGCCGCCGCCGCCTGCGCCTGCTCCACCCGGAGCGGCCCCGCCGGCAGGCCGAGGACGCGCCGGCCGAGCGCGATGGCGCCGGAGGAGACGATCAACACCTCGGCCCCACGCGCCGCGATCATCGCCACATCCGCCGCCAAGCCTTCGAGCCAGCCGCGCCGCAGCCCCTGCCCGTCCACCAGCAGCGCCGAGCCGATCTTGACCACGAGCCGCCGCGCGTCCGCGAGGCGGGGCGCCTCACTGCTCATCGACGGGCGTCCAGCGCTCGGGCGCCGCAGCGGGCTCGGCGCGCGCCTCGGCGATGGCGGCGCGCAAGGCGCGCAGCGTCTCGCGCACCCCCGCCCCCGTCGCGCCCGACAGCGCCTGCGGATCCGGCGCGCCGGCGGCGCGAAGGGCGGCGAGCTTTTCGGCGACAGCCTCCTCCGTCAGCGCGTCGGCCTTGTTCAGCCTGACGAGCCGGGGCTTGTCGAGCAACCCGGCCCCATAGGCGTCGAGTTCGCCGAGGATCACGCGATAGTCCGCCGCCACGTCCTCCGACGTGCCGTCGACGAGGTGCAGCAGCGCCCCGCACCGCTCGATGTGCCCGAGGAAGCGGTCGCCGACGCCCCGCCCCTCGTGGGCGCCTTCGATCAGGCCGGGAATGTCGGCGACCACCAGCTCGCCGTCGTCCACCGCCGCGACGCCGAGGTTGGGCGAGAGGGTGGTGAACGGATAGTCGGCGATCTTCGGCCGCGCGTTCGAGACGGCGGCGAGGAAGGTCGACTTGCCGGCGTTCGGCAGCCCGACGAGGCCCGCGTCGGCGATCAGCTTGAGCCGCAGCCACAGCGTGCGTTCGACCCCCGGCTGGCCCGGGTTGGCGCGGCGCGGCGCCTGGTTGGTGGAGGACTTGAAGTGCAGGTTGCCCCAGCCGCCGTTGCCGCCCCTGGCGAGCAGCACGCGCTGGCCGATCTCGGTCAGGTCGGCCACCACCGTCTCGCCGTCATCATCGAGGATTTCGGTGCCGACGGGCACTTTCAGCACCACGTCGTCGCCGTCGGCGCCGGTGCGCTGCTGGCCCATCCCGTGCTCGCCGTTCCTGGCGCGGAAGTGCTGGCGGTAGCGGTAATCGACGAGGGTGTTGAGGCCCGGGACGGCCTCGGCCCAGACGTCGCCGCCGCGGCCGCCGTCGCCGCCGTTCGGACCGCCGAACTCGATGAACTTCTCCCGCCGGAAGCTGACGCAGCCCGGCCCGCCCGCGCCGGAGCGGATCTCGACGCGCGCGAGGTCGAGGAACTTCATCGCCCCCTACTCCGCCGCCGCGGGGCTGCGCGCGGCCCAGGCGGCGCGCTCCAGCCGGAAGCGCAGCGCGTGCACGGGCGCGCGGCGGGCGACGTTGAACTCCTCGATCTCGCCCACGGCGGCGAAACCCAGCTTCTCCAGCACGCGGCGCGAGGCGAGGTTGTCGACGTAGACGCGCGAACCGACCGCGCCGGCGGGCGTCTCGGCGAAGGCCGCGTCGACCACGGCGCCGGCGGCTTCGGTCGCGTAGCCGGCCCCCCACACAGGCGGCCCGAGCCAGTAGCCGAGCGTGCGCACGGGGTCGGCGTCCGCGCCCTTCAGGCCCACCACGCCGAGGAAGGCGGCGGCGCCCGAGGGCGTCCCGTCGATGGCCCAGACCTGCTCCCTGAGTCGGCCCATGGTCGCGCGCTCGATGAACGCGGCGGCCGCGCCCGGCGGATAGGGGTGCGGCACGGACGTCATCGCAGCCACTTCATGGCGCGCGGCCCAGAAAGACATCGGGCCAGCGTCGTCGGCGCGGAGCGGCCGGAGCGTCAGCCTCGGCGTCTGCAGCACGTCCTGCATGGGCAGTTCTCCCGCCCGGCGGCGGTTCGCCGGGTCTCCGAAACGCGAAAGGACCGGCCCCCGGCCGGTCCCGTCTCGCGCCGGCGATGGGTCTCGTCACTCGGCGGCGTCGGCCGCCGGCAGCACCGAGACGAAAGTGCGGTTCTTGAGGCCGCTGTGGAACGTCACAGCGCCGTCGGTGAGCGCGAAGAGCGTGTGGTCCTTGCCCACGCCGACGTTTCGGCCGGGCCACATCTTCGTGCCGCGCTGGCGCACGAGGATGTTGCCGGCGAGCACCTTTTCCCCGCCGAACTTCTTGACGCCGAGCCGGCGCCCTGCGCTGTCGCGGCCGTTGCGCGACGAGCCGCCCGCTTTCTTGTGAGCCATGTCGTCCTCCTCAGCCTGCGACGATGCCCGTGATCTTCACGGTCGTCAGATACTGGCGGTGCCCCTTGCGGCGCTGCGACGAGTGCTTGCGCCGGCGCTTCTTGAAGCTGATGACCTTGGGGCCGCGCCCCTGCTCCACCACTTCGGCGTTGACGACCGCCCCGGCGACCGTGGGCGCGCCCACCGTGATCGCCTCGCCTTCGCCGACCATCAGCACGTGGTCGAAGGCCACGGCCGCGCCCGGTTCGGCGTCGAGCTTCTCGATCGTCAGCACGTCGTCGGCGGCCACCTTGTATTGCTTGCCGCCGGTCTTGATCACCGCGAACATCCGCGTTCCCCATCATCAGCCGCGCCCTGCGGCGGCGCCTTGCGGCGCGCTTGTCGCGCCTCGCGGCGCGGCCTCGGACAGCGCGCCCCCCGCGACGCAGGGGACGAAACGAGGGCGTGCGCGACGCCGCGCCGCCCGGAGCGCGCGATATGCGGGGCGCGCGCGCCGCTGTCAAGGCGGCGGAAACAGCGTGTGAGGCGCGAAGGGGGCGACAGGGCGGCCGTAATGGGCGACATCAGAGGCGTCCGCTTCGGAAGGAGACGCCGCCGTGAGAGTTTTCAACACCGAAACCGGCTGGGGCTGGCCGGCCCGCGCGCTGCACTGGGCGATGGCCGCGCTGATCCTGTTCATGCTCGGCCTCGGCTACGTCATGGTGAACATGACGCCGGATCTGTTCGAGCGTTTCCGCCTGACGCAGATTCACAAGAGCTGGGGGTTCGTCGTGTTCGCCCTCGCGCTCGCGCGCCTCGGCTGGCGCGCGCTCAACCGCCGCGCGCCCGAGCCGCCGGGCCAGGGCTGGCAGGCGAAGGCCGCGAAGCGCGCGCACGTGGCCTTCTACGCGCTGATGTTCATCCTGCCGATCTCGGGCTGGCTTATGGCGTCGGCGTCCGAGCTTCAGGACCTCTACAACATCCGCAACATGGTGTTCGGGCTGTTCGAACTCCCCGACCCCTTCGTGCCCGGCGACCGGCGCATCGAGGCGGTGTTCAAGGCGATCCACGTGGCCGCCGCCGTCGCGTTGGCCGCGCTGCTGGTCGCCCACGCGCTCGCGGCGCTGAAGCACCACTTCATCGATCGCGACCGGGTGCTGATGCGGATGGTGCGCGGCGAGTGACGGGCCGCCGGCTCTCCCGTCAGCCGATGGGGACGACGCGGCCGTGCGTGAGCTTTCGCAGCTCGTCGGCGGACGTGCAGAACACCGTGCGCGGCGTTCCCCCCGCCGCCCACAACGGATCGAGCGCGAACAGCGCCTGGTCGAGGATCACCGTCGAGGGATGGGCGTGGGCTATCGGCGGCACGCCGCCGATGGCGTAGCCGGTGTGGTCGCGGACGAAATCGGCGTCGGCGCGTTCGAGCTTCTCGCCGAGGCGACGGCCGAGCCTCGGCTCGTCCACGCGGTTCGCGCCCGACGCGAGGATCAGGTAGGCGCGCCCGCTCTCGGCCCCGCGGAACACCAGGGACTTCACGATCTGTCCGACAGTGCAGCCGAGCGCCGCGGCGGCCTCCTTCGCGGTGCGCGCGCTTTCGGTCGTCTCGACGACCTGCGCCGCGCTGCCCGCCGCGCGCAGCGCCGCCTGCACCTTCTGCGCGGCCGGCGGCAGGGCGTCAGTCATCGGCGGTCGCGGCGAGCACGGCGCGCAGCAGCGCCTGCGCCTCCGGCGCATCCCATTCCGCGTCGCCCTGGAAACGCGCGACCTCCCGCCCCTGCCGGTCGAGGATCAGCGTCGTCGGCTGGCCGACCAGCCCTGCGGCGCGGGCCGCGGCGGACCGCGGGTCGTGGAAGAAGGCGAGGTGCTCGATCCCGTTCTCGTCGAGCCAGCGGCGCGGGGCCGACCCGTCGCCGCGGTCGGTGGAGATGGCGACGAGGGCGAAATCCTCCTCCGCCATCGCGAGGGCGAGGCGGTCGAGCGAGGGCATCTCCTTCAGGCACGGCGGGCACCAGGTGGCCCAGAAGTTGACCAGCACCACCTTGCCCGCCCAGGCGTCGAAGCGCCGCTCGGCCCCGTCGGCGTCGAGGAACGTCGCGTCGATCACCGGCCTCGGGTCCGCGTGGACGGCGAGGCGCGCCATGTCGCCGGCGCGGGCGGCTTCGATGGCGGGCGCGTCCCACGCGGCGGCGGGTGTGGCGCCGATGAGGGCCGCCGTGTAAAGGCTCGCGGCGATGAGGGCGAGGCGCATGGGCTCGTCTCCGATCGGGGGTGCGGACGTCATGGGCGAAGATAGGCGCGAGGGCAAGCCGGGCGAACCCGCGGCGAACGCGATGTGGGGCGGACGCTTCGAGCAGGCCCCCGACGCGCTGATGACGGCGATCAACGCGTCCATAGGGTTCGACCGCCGCCTCGCCGCGCAGGACATCGCCGGCAGCCGCGCCCACGCCGCGATGCTCGGCGCGCAGAAGATCATCGCTGCGGAGGACGCCCGCGCCATCGACCGCGGCCTCGCCCAGATCGCCGACGAGATCGCGGCCGGCGACTTCGCGTTCTCCGAGGCGCTGGAGGATATCCACATGAACGTCGAGGCGCGCCTCGCCGAGATCGTCGGCGAGCCTGCGGGGCGGCTGCACACCGCGCGCTCGCGCAACGACCAGGTGGCGACAGACTTCCGCCTCTGGGTGCGGGACCGGACCGACGCGACCATCGCGGCGCTGGAGCGCCTGATGCGCGCGCTGCTCGATCAGGCGGACGCCGGCGCGGACGTGGTGATGCCCGGCTTCACCCATCTTCAGGTCGCGCAGCCGGTGACGTGGGGCCATCACATGATGGCCTACGTCGAGATGGCGGCGCGCGACCGCGACCGCTTCCGCGACGCGCGGGCGCGGATGAACGAATGCCCGCTGGGCGCGGCGGCGCTGGCGGGCACCTCGTTCGCCATCGACCGCCATGCGACCGCCGCGGCTTTGGGTTTCGACCGGCCATGCGCCAATTCGCTCGATGCGGTCTCGGACCGCGACTTCGCCATGGAGTTCCTGTCGGCGGCGACGATCTGCGCGACGCATCTCTCCCGGATGGCCGAGGAGCTGGTGCTGTGGTCGACGGCGCAGTTCCGCTTCGCGCGCCTCTCCGACAGCTTCTCGACCGGCTCGTCGATCATGCCGCAGAAGCGCAATCCCGACGCCGCGGAGCTGGTGCGCGCCAAGGTGGGCCGCATCCTCGGCGCGCAGGTGGCGTTGACCGTGGTGATGAAGGGCCTGCCGCTCGCCTATTCCAAGGACATGCAGGAGGACAAGGAGCCGGTGTTCGACGCGGCGGACGCGCTCGAGATCGCGCTCGCCGCCGCGGCCGGCATGGTGCGTGACCTGAAGCCCGACCCCGAGGCGCTGAAGCGCGCCGCCGCGCAGGGCTTCTCGACGGCGACCGACCTCGCCGACTGGCTGGTGCGCGTCCTCGGGATGCCGTTCCGGCAGGCGCATCATGTGACCGGCGCGCTGGTGAAGGCCGCCGAGGCGCAGGGCGTGGATTTGCCGGACTTGCCCATCGAGGCGATGCAGGCGGTGGAGCCGCGCATCGACGCCTCCGTCTACGCCGTCCTCGGCGTGGAGAACTCGGCCCGCAGCCGGTCGAGTTACGGCGGAACGGCCCCCGATCAGGTGCGCGCCCAGGTGGCGCGATGGCGGGCGGCGCTGTCGTGAAGGCCCTCGCCGTCCTCGCGCTCGCCGCGCTGCTCGCCGGGTGCGGCGTCAAGGGGCCGCCGGTCGCGCCGTCCGAGCCGTCGCCGACCCACGAAACGCCCGCGCGCCCGTAGCCCAAGCGCTTGCGGTTTTGGTCAATTTTGACCATTGCCCAACGACTAATTAAGCAAAGATACTAAATCTTGGGGGAATTTGTCTGGACACAAACAAAAATGAGTAATGTTTCCCGTGACGGCTCACGTTTTTCCGCCTCGCTTGACCACGCCTCAGACAACTGGCGCGATGTGATTGCGATCTCTAGGGCCGACTCGATGGAGGCCGCCGCGGACGCCCTCGCGACCTGCCTGAAGGCCTTCGGCGTCGACGGTTTCGGGTTCGGGGCGATCTGGCGCGACGGCGACGGCGTGGCGGGGGCGCGCTGCTGCGCCCGGGGCGTCATGGAATCCCTCGTCGCCGACTATCTCGACCGACGCCTCGAGAACCGAGACCCGCTGCTGCGCGCCCTGCTCCGCGGAAGACGAGCCGCTCTATGGTCGCAGTATTATTTCGGGAGCGACCGCGCCGACGGCGACGGCGCGTCAGCCGAAATCGCGGCGCTGTTCCATGAGCATGGCGTCACGGCGGGCGCGACGATCAGCCTCAACGATTTCGGGGGCGCTTACCGGGCCGTGATGTCCCTGGCGGCGACGCGCACCGATCCGGCCTGTTTCGACGCCGAGTTCGTGAAGCACGAATGTGCGTTGCGCGCCGCGGGCGTCATCTTCTGCGACGTCGCCCTGCGCGAGGGCCTGCCTCGGCTCGAACCCGGCGATCTGGTTCTCAGCAACAGCGAGAAACTGGTGATGGAGGGACTGGTGCGGGGGATGCGCGCGCGCGACATCGCCAGCTGGCTCGGCAAGTCGGAGCATACGGTGCGCAACCAGATCGCCTCCGCCCAGGCGCGCCTTGGGGCGCGCACCAAGGAGCAGGCCATCGCGGTCGCGCTCCGGCGGGGACTTATCGGCCTCTGAATCGCCCGCGACGCGCGGTCGCCAGCCAGGGGGAGTCAGGTTCGATCGCGCCGCCCCGCTGCGCACGCGTGCGAAGCGGGGCGGCGGTCGGCCGCGGTTATTCCCCGCCGCCCAGCGCGTGGACGTAGACGGCGAGCTCCTTCACGGTCGTGTCGCCGAGGCGTTCCAGCCAGGGCGGCATGACGCCGTGACGCGGATTCCAGACCTGGTTGAAGATCTCCTCGGCCGAGCCGCCGTAGAGCCAGATCGCGTCCGTGAGGTTCGGCGCGCCGAGGTCGGTGTCGCCGCGGCCGTCGTCGCCGTGGCAGGCGGCGCAGTTGTACTCCCAGGTCTCCGCGGCGCGCTCGACGGCCTCCATGTCGGTCGCGCGGCCCGAGAAGTTCATCACGTACTGCGCCACGTCCCGGATCTCGGCGCGGCTGAGCAGACCGTCGGCGCCGTAGGCCGGCATCATCGAGAAGCGCGCGTCGGGGTCGTCCTCGTTGCGGACGCCGTGGGCGATGGTGGTGTAGATCGACTCGAGGTCGCCCCCCCACAGCCAGTCGTCGTCGTTCAGGTTCGGGAAGCCGCCGACGTTGCCCGCCGCGCCCGAGCCGTGACACTGCGAGCAGTTGAGCGCGAAGTTGGCGGCGCCCGAGGCGAGGGCGAAGTTGAAGAGGTCTGGGTCCTCCCGGATCTCCTCCAGCGACGCCGCCGCGATCCGGTCCTTCCACACCGACTGCATCTCGCTGTGCGCGGCGATGCGTTCGGCAACCTCTCCGCGCGCGGAGTAGCCGAGCAGGCCGCGCGTGTGGTCGTTGATCATCGGGATCGCGGGGTAGAAGATCACATAGACCCCGGCGAAGGCGATGCAGGCGTAGAACAGGTTCACCCACCACTTGGGCATGGGGTTGTTCAGTTCCGTGACGCCGTCCCACTCGTGGCCGGTGGTCTCGACGCCCGTGATTTCGTCGACTTGCTTCTCGCCCATGCTCAGCGATCCCCGTTACCGTTCTTTTCGGCGTCGCCGCCGGGTTCGTCGTCGTATTCCTTGAAGGGGATGTCCGCCGCGTCCTGCGCGTCGCGCTTCGCCCCGGGGCGCAGCACGAAGGCCACGACCCCGAGAAAGACGATCACCATCCCCAGAAGGCCCCAGCTGTCCGCGAAGCGGCGCATGGCCTCGTAGGTCTCCATGACAGGCTCCCCTAGCGCAGGTTCTCGCGCGCCGTGGCGTCGTAGGTGGAGAAGTCGACCAGCGTGCCGAGCATCTGGAGATAGGCGATCAGCGCGTCCATCTCGGTCACCCGGTTCGGCTGGCCGTCGAAGTCCGCCACCACCGCGGTGTCGCCGTAGCGCTCGATCAGCCCGTCGACGTCGCCGCTGTCGGGCCGCGCCTGGGCGAACAGGTCGCGCTGGGCGTTGCGGATCATCTCCTCGGTGTAGGGCACGCCGACCGTGACGTTGGCGCGCAGGTGATCGACGATGTCCCGCCCGTCGACGTCGCGCTCCATCAGGAAGGCGTAGCCCGGCATGATCGACTCAGGCACCAGAGAGCGCGGCGCGATCAGGTGCTGGCGGTGCCAGTCGTTCGAGTACTTGCCGCCGACCCGCGCGAGGTCGGGCCCGGTGCGCTTCGAGCCCCACTGGAACGGATGGTCGTACATGCTCTCGGCCGCCAGCGAGAAGTGGCCGTAGCGCTCCACCTCGTCGCGCATCGGGCGGACCATCTGGGAGTGGCAGAGGTAGCAGCCCTCGCGGATGTAGACGTTGCGGCCGACCAGTTCGAGGGGCGTGTAGGGGCGCATCCCCTGCACCTTCTCGATGGTGTTCTGGAGGTAGAACAGCGGCGCGATCTCCACGAGGCCGCCGATGGCGACCACGATGAAGGAGAGCACGAGCAGCAGCGTCGCGTTCTTCTCGATCTTCTTGTGATGGGTCCAGATCGACATCTACTCGGTCCTCACTCGGCCGGCGTGGCGGCGGGGGCCGAAACGGGCCCCGGCACGGTCGTGTAGTGCTCCGCCTCGACGCGCACGTCGCCGCGGATGGTCTTCCAGATGTTCCACGCCATGATCAGCCCGCCGAGCAGGTAGAGCACGCCGCCGAGCACGCGGATCACGTAGAAGGGATGCATGGCCTCGACGGTCTCGGCGAAGGAGTAGACGAGGAAGCCGAGCTCGTTGGTCTCGCGCCACATCAGGCCCTGCATGATGCCCGAGACCCACATCGCCGAGGCGTAGAGCACGATGCCGGCGGTCGCGAGCCAGAAGTGCCAGCTCACCATGGCGAGCGAATACAGCCGCTCCCGCCCCCAGAGCCGCGGCGCCATGTAGTAGACCGCGCCGAAGGAGATCATGCCGACCCAGCCGAGCGCGCCGGAATGGACGTGCCCGATGGTCCAGTCGGTGTAGTGGCTGAGCGAGTTGACCGCCCGGATCGACATCAGCGGGCCTTCGAAGGTGCTCATGCCGTAGAAGGCGATGGCGGCGACCATCATGCGGATGATCGGGTCGGTGCGCAGCTTGTCCCACGCCCCCGAGAGCGTCATCAGGCCGTTGATCATGCCGCCCCAGGAGGGCATCCACAGCATGATCGAGAACACCATCCCCAGCGTCTGCGCCCAGTTCGGCAGCGCGGTGTAGTGCAGGTGGTGCGGACCCGCCCAGATGTAGAGGAAGATCAGCGCCCAGAAGTGCACGATGGAGAGCCGGTAGGAATAGACCGGGCGCTCCGCCTGTTTCGGCACGAAGTAGTACATCATGCCGAGGAAGCCTGCGGTCAGGAAGAAGCCGACCGCGTTGTGGCCGTACCACCACTGGGTCAGCGCGTCCTGAACGCCCGAGAAGGCCGAGTAGGACTTGGCGCCGAAGAACGACACCGGCACCGCCAGGTTGTTCACCACGTGCAGCATCGCGACCGTCACGATGAAGGCGAGGTAGAACCAGTTGGCGACGTAGATGTGCGGCTCCTTGCGCCTGAACAGCGTGCCGAGGAACAGCGCGAGGTAGGCCACCCACACGACCGTCAGCCAGAGGTCGATATACCACTCCGGCTCGGCGTATTCGCGCGACTGCGACCCGCCCATCACGTAGGAGGACGCGGCGAGCAGGATGAACAGCTGGTAGCCCAGCATCACGAACCACGCGAGGTTGCGCGACCAGAGCGGCGCGCCCGAGGTCCTCTGCACCACATAGAGCGACGTGGTGATCAGCGCCGTGCCGCCGAAGGCGAAGATCACCGCCGAGGTGTGCACGGGCCGCAGGCGGCCGAAGGTGGTCCAGGGCAGGTCGAGGTTCAGCGCGGGCCAGGCGAGCTGCGAGGCGACGATCACGCCCATCAGGAAGCCGACGCAGCCCCAGAACACGGTCGCGATCAGACCGAAGCGCAGGACGGAGATTTCGTAGCGTTCCTCGCTCGGGTGGGCGGGGCCGACGCCGAGCGGGGTGAGCGCGCGCGGCTTGAAGCTGCGGAAGAAGAAGATCAGCGCGAGGGTCGCGAAGATCATCATGTGGAATGCGAACATCTGGTCCTGCGCGCGGCCCGCCGCCACGAGCGCGAACAGCGTCGCCACCCCGAACAGGGTCAGCTTCACCGCCTGTAGGCTCACCATCTCGTCCTCGTCGTCCTTTTCCGGCGTCCCGGCGCGCGCTGCGGCCGGCCTGACGCAAAACTGGAACGTCTCTACCCTGCGTCGCGCGGCGCGCACCGCGCAAAGGCGTCGCAGCACGGGCCGCGGCCGCGCGACGCGCCGTCCGACGCTGCCGCGCACGGCCAAGATATGCATTTTAAAGCAGACAGTTATGGATGCGCCCTCGGTCGCGTGGGGGATATTCCACGGCGCGGTATGACCAATTAGCGCAGCGGTCCCGCGTGCTGCGGCGGGGCGGCGGGTCAGCCTCGTTGACGCAAGTCAAGGCGCGGCGACGCATGGCGGACCATCCTTCTGCGCAAGCCCGACGCTCGATGGAGGCACCGATGCTGGACGCCGCCGACAAGATCGCCCTGTTCCAGAGGCCGCCCCATGTCGAGGCGATACGCGAGGACCCGCTCGGTTATCTCGACTACGACCACGGCGCGCAGCGCGCCTTGGCCGACCTGCTCGAGACCATCGCCGACGGTCTGCCCTTCGACGTGAGCCGCGCCGGCGCGGCGCTCGCCGCCTCGTTGCTGCGCCGATCCGCAGCGCGCCATGCGGCGCTGGAGGACGAGGCGTTGTTTCCGTTGCTCGAATCCCGCGCGCACGACGAGATCACCCGCGCGGCGATCGCGATCGCGCGGCGCGAACACGGCGACGCCGCGGGACGCGCCATCGAACTGGCCGAGGAGCTGGATCTCGTCGCCACGACCGGGCGGGCGCGAAACGCGGAGTCCCTCGGGTTCATGCTGCGAGCCTTCTTCGACGGACAGCGCCGCCACCTCGACTGGGTCGAAGCGGCGATCATGCCGCAGGCCCGGCGGGTCTTCGGCCCGCACGACATCGCCCAACTGGGAGAGCGCCTCGTCGACCTCGCCGAAACGGAGCGGTTGCGCGACTGGGCGGGTCTGGCCGTGATCGAAGGCGCGCGCGCCGCCGAATGACGCGTCGCCGAGCGACGCGCCGCCGAGTGACGCGCCGCCGAGTGACGCGCCGCAGGCTGGGCGCGTGGCTGGCGGTCGCGCGCCGAGGCCCCTTCCCCACGCGGATCGCAGGCGATACCGTCCGCAGCGTCTCAAATCCGCGAAAGTTCGCCCATGTCTCCGCGCTTCGCCCACGCCGATGAACCGGCGATAGACATCCATCTGATCGAGGAGCAGGACCTTGAGGCGGCGCGCGAGGCGCTGACGCCGGCGGCGCGCGCCTGGATCGACGCGCAAGGTTTCCGGGCGAAGCTCGGGCAGGTCGTCGCCCTGCCCCTGCCCGACGGCGGCGTCGACGCCGTGCTCGTCGGATGGGGAGACCATGCGGCGCGGCGGCGGGAAAGGTTCCATCTCGCCGGCGCGCCGCTGCCCCCGGGCGTCTATCGGCTCGAGACCGACTTGCCGCCCGACAGCGCCGAGGAGCAGGCGCTGGGCTGGCTGCTCGGTCAGTACGTCTTCGACCGCTACAAGAAGGCGGATCGCCCCGAGCGGCGGCTCGTCGCGCCCGCGTCCGTGGACGCGGCGCGCGTCGAGGCGATCGCCGCCGGCGTGTTCTTCGCCCGAGACCTCGTGAACACGCCCGCCAACGCGCTCGGCCCGGCGGCGCTGGAGGATGCGGCGCGCGAGATCGCCTTCCGTCACGGCGACAGGATCACCGTCACGACAGGCGACGCGCTGATCGAGGCGGGCTTGCCCTTGATCCACGCCGTGGGGCGGGCCGGTCGGGAGGCGCCGCGGCTCATCGACATCGCCTGGGGGCCCCACGACGGCCCCAAGGTCACCATCGTCGGCAAGGGCGTCTGCTTCGACACCGGGGGCCTCGACCTGAAGCCGTCGAGCGCCATGCGCCTGATGAAGAAGGACATGGGCGGGGCCGCCGCGGCGCTCGGACTCGCCGAGATCGTCATGGAGCGTCGCCTGCCGATCTCCCTTCGCGTGCTGATACCGGCGGTGGAGAACGCCATCGGCCCGGACGCTTTCCGGCCCGGCGACATCCTCACCAGCCGCAAGCGCCTGACCGTCGAGGTCGGCAACACCGACGCCGAAGGACGGCTGATCCTCGCCGACGCGCTGACGCTCGCGGCGGAGGAGGAGCCCGACCTTCTGATCGACTTCGCGACGCTGACCGGCGCGGCCCGGGTCGCCCTCGGCCCCGATCTGCCCGCCCTGTTCACCGATGACGAGGCCCTCGCCGCCGACCTGCTGACGGCGGGCGTGGCCGCGCGCGACCCGCTCTGGCGTCTGCCGCTCTGGGACGGCTACGACGCCGACATCTCGTCGCCTGTCGCCGATCTCGACAACGCGCCCGCTGGCGGCATGGCGGGGGCCATCACCGCAGCCCTGTTCCTGCGCCGGTTCGCGGCGGGCGCGAAGGCGTGGGCGCACGTCGACCTCTACGCGTGGAATCCGAAGGCGAAGCCGGGCCGGCCGGCGGGTGGCGAGTTGCAGGCGGCGCGCGCCGTCTTCGCCATGCTCGAACGCCGCCATGGCTGACGGGCTGACCGCCCGACCCGACCCGCGGATCACGCCGGCGCGCCCCGATCTCGCCGCCGACCATCTCGAAGGCGTGGTCGCCGCGGAACGCTACGCCGCGCCCCGCTGGCGGCGCGTCGCGGCCACGCTGGCCCCGGTGACGGCGCGGCCCGACGCCGAGGCGCCGATGACGACGCAGTTGCTGCTCGGCGAGCGCTTCGCCGTCTACGAGGCCGCGGGCGGCTGGGTCTGGGGACAGGCGGAGGCGGACGGCTACGTCGGCTACGCGCCCGAGGCGTGCTTCGGCCCGGACGCGCCCGCCCCCACCCATCGCGTCGTGGCGTTGCAGGCGCTGGTCTACCCGGAACCCGACCTCAAGACCCGCCCCTGCGCGGCGGCGCCCTACGGCGCGGCCGTCGCGGCCGAGGCCGCGGAGGGGGCATGGATCGCGCTGGCCGACGGCGGCCACGTTCCGCGCCCGCACCTCGCGCCGCTCGCCGCCTCGGCGGACGACTGGGTGGCGGAGGCGGCGCGCTTTCTCGGCGCGCCTTACCTGTGGGGCGGGCGCAGCGCGGCGGGCATCGACTGTTCGGGCCTGATCCAGGTGGCGCGTCAGGCGGCCGGCCTGCCCTGCCCGCGCGACAGCGACATGCAGGCGGCGGCGCCCGGTCGGGACGCGCCGCGCCTGCGCCGGGGCGACCTCGTGTTCTGGCGCGGCCATGTCGGCGTGATGCTGTCGCCGACGCGCCTGCTGCACGCCAACGCCTTCCACATGGCCGTGGTCGCCGAACCCTTCGCCGAGGCCGCCGCCCGGATCGAGGCCACGGGCGGCGGGGCCGTCACGGCGAGGCGGCGCTGGCCCGCGCGCCCCCTTTCGAAACCCGCGCCGACCGCGCTAGTCTCTCTTCCGTGAACGCCCCCACGCGGAGCCCGCTCCCCCAATGACCCTCCGACCGATCGTCGCCGTCGTCGCGCTCGCCGCCGGGTGCGCGACCACCGACTCCGCAGCCGACCCCGCGCCAGCGCCCGCCCCGCGGCCCGCGTCGCTGTCGGCCGACGCGTCGCCCCAGCCCGCCACCTTCGCCGCATGGCGCGAAGGGTTCCGCGGCCGAGCGCGGGCCGCAGGCGTCTCGGACCGCGTGTTCGACCGCGCCTTCGCCGGCGTCGGCGTCAACGCCGAGGTGCTCCGCCTCGACGCGTTCCAGCCGGAGTTCGTGCGCCCGATCTGGGACTATCTCGACAGCGCCGTGTCGGAGGCGCGCATCGCCACGGGCCGGCGCCTTCGCGCAGAACGCGCCGCGGACCTCGAGGCGATCTCCGCGCGCTTCGGCGTCGAGCCCGAGATCCTGCTGGCGATCTGGGGCGTCGAGAGCAACTTCGGCGGCAACTACGGCTCGATCCCGGTGATCGAGGCGCTGGCGACGCTGGCCTACGAAGGCCGCCGACGCAGCTTCGGCGAGGAGCAGCTTCTCGCGGCGCTGCGCATCCTGCAGGCCGGCGACATCACGCCGGAGCGCATGGTCGGCAGCTGGGCGGGGGCGATGGGCCACACCCAGTTCATCCCGACGAGCTTCGAGGCCTATGCGGTCGACTTCACCGGCGACGGGCGGCGCGACCTCTGGGCGCCCGACGCGCGCGACGCGCTGGCTTCGGCCGCCAACTACCTCGCCCGCTTCGGCTGGCGGACCGGCGCGCCGTGGGGCGTGGAGGCGCGCCTGCCGGGCGGGTTCGACTACGCCCTCGCCGACGGAACCAGTCGCCCCATCGCCGACTGGTCGGCGCTCGGAGTGCGCGCGGTCGGCGGCGGCCCCCTGCCCGACCACGGCGACGCGGCCCTGCTGCTGCCAGCCGGCGCTCAGGGGCCGGCGTTCCTGACCTTCCACAATTTCAACGTCATCCGCCGCTACAACAACGCCACGTCCTACGCGATGGCGATCGGCCATCTGGCGGACCGGATCGCGGGTCGCGGTCCGTTCGCCGGCGCGTGGCCGCGGGGCGAGCGCGCCCTGTCGCGCACGGAGAAGGAGGAGCTGCAGACGTTGCTCACGCGCCTCGGTTACGACACCCAGGGCACGGACGGGATCGTCGGGCCGAACACGCGGAGCGCGATCCGCGCGTTTCAGGTGGCGCGCGGTCTGCCGGCCGACGGCTTCGACAGCGCCCCGCTGCTGGAGCGGCTTCGACGCGAGACGCGCGGATGATCCGCCGCGCCTTCCTCGCGTTTCTCGCGGCCGCCCCGGCTGCGGCCGCGGCGCAGCTTCTGCCGCGCGACCCCGGTCGGCCGGCCATCTCCCGCGGCGGTCGCCCCGGCGTCGACGAGGCGCTGCGTCGGACGGTGACCCTCGTGCTGCGTGCGGAGGCGCGCCAGACCGTCCTCCCGCTCTTCATGCTCGAACCCGAGCCGCTGGCGGAGGATCAGATGGCGCGGCTCGTCGTCGGCGCGCCGGTGCCCGAGGACGTCGCGCTCGAGCCCGCCCCGGAGAGCGTCAACCGTCGCCTGCCCCATTCCAGCAGCCGGACCATCTGGGCGGTGGCCGGCACGGCGATGGTCGAGGTCGACCCGATCCGCAACCGGGTGCTGTCGATCGCGCATGACGTGCTGCCGCC
>RECW01000259.1 GCA_007693835.1 Paracoccaceae bacterium
TCGGCGCTCATCGGCGCGCTCTGATCCGCCGGCTGCGTCATGCGCCCTCCACGGGCGTGAAGCCTTCGAACTGCGGATGCCCGAGGTAATGGACCTTGTGGTCGCCCGCCCGAGCATGGGCCTCGCGGAAATGGTCGGACTTCGTCCAGGCGAGGAAGGCGGCCTCGCTCTCCCAGACCGTGTGCGAGGCGTAGAGGGTGTGGTCGTCATGCGTCGCTCCGCGCAGCAGGTGGAACTGGCGAAACCCCGGCACGGCGTCGAGGCGCGAGCGGCGGGTGCGCCAGACGGTCTCGAAGGCGTCCTCGGACCCCAGGGCGATGCGGAAGCGGTTCATGGCGATGTACATCGACGTGTTCCTCTGCGGCGTATTTCTCGGCGTTCGCGTCACGCCGCCGACCGGCGGCGGGGGGCGAGATCGGGGGCGATGCGGAGCGCGCCGCCGGGGTGGCGCTCCACGGCGATCGGCGCGCGGTAGAGAGCCGTCAGCGCCGGGGCGGTGAGCACCTGCTCGGGCGCGCCCGCCGCCACGACGCGGCCTTCGTCGAGCAGCGCGACATCGTCGGCGAAGGCGGCGGCGAGATTGAGGTCGTGGAGCACGCAGAGCACGCCGGCGCCGCCGTCCGCCGCGCTGCGCGCCGCGCGCATCACCGTCACCTGATGGGCGAGATCGAGGCTCGCCGTCGGCTCGTCGAGCAGCAGATACCGCCCGCCGCCCGCCGCCTCGCCCGCCCGGAGCTGCGCGAGCACGCGGGCGAGGTGGGCGCGCGCCCGCTCGCCGCCCGACAGGCGGTCGGCCCGGCGCGCGGCGAAGGCGCTCATCCCGACGGCGTCGAGCGCCTCGGCGACGAGGCGGGCGGGCTCGACGGGGCTTTCGGGGACCGCATCGGCCCCGAGGCGCACCAGCGTCTCGACCGTGAAGGCTGCGGAGAGGCCCGGCGCCTGCTCCAGCACCGCCCGCAGCCGCGCCAGCGCGCGGGCGCCGAGGGCGGCGACCGGCGCGCCGTCGATCAGCGCCGCGCCGGTCTCCGGCCTGAGATCGCCCGCGAGCGCCGCCAGCAGCGACGACTTGCCCGCGCCGTTCGGCCCGCACACCGCAAGCAGCCGGCCCGGCGCCACGGCGACGTCGACGCCGCACAGCACCGGGCGGCCCGCCCGACGCAGATGCAGGCGCCGCGCCTCAAGCTTCTGCGCCTCAGGCATCGCCCCGCTCCATGCGCGCGAGCAGGAGCCACAGGAAGAACGGCCCGCCGATCAGCGACGTGGCGAGACCGATGGGCGGCTCGGCAGGGGGAACCGCCAGGCGGACGCCGAGATCGGCCGCCAGCAGCAGCCCGGCCCCGAGCAGCGCCGCCGCCGGCAAGGCCAGCCGGTGGGCCGGACCCACGACCAGACGCGCCAGATGCGGCGCCACGAGACCCACGAAGCCGATCGGCCCCGCCACCGCCGTGCCCGCCCCCACCGCCAGCGCCGCGCCGAGCGCGACGCGCCGCTTGGCGCGCTCGACGTCGAGGCCCGCGTGAAACGCCGCCCGCTCGCCGAGCTGGAAGAGATCGAGCGCGCGGGCCATGCGCGCGAGGCCGACGCCTGCGGCGGCGATGCAGACGGCCGCGAGCGTCGCGGGCGCCCAGGCGGCGGCCCCGAGGCTGCCCATGCTCCAGAAGGTGAGGTCGCGCAGCTGCTGGTCGTCGGAGACGTAGATCATCGCGCCGACGCCTGCGCCCGCGATGGCGTTCACCGCGACCCCGGCGAGGATCAGCGTGGGCACGGAGACGGCCCCGCCGCGCCGGGCGAGGCCGAACACGAAGGCCGTGACGAGGCTCGCCCCGCCGAAGGCCGCCGCCGGCATGATCCACGGCCTGAGCGGCGCCGGCACGCCGCCCATGAACCAGCCGCCGAGGACGATCACGCCGACCGCGCCGAGCGCGGCGCCCGCCGAGACGCCGATCAACCCGGGGTCGGCGAGCGGGTTGCGCAGCACCCCCTGCAGGGCCATGCCGGCGAGCGCCAGCCCTGCGCCGACGCCGAGCCCGAGCAGCACCCGCGGCGCGCGGATGTGGAGCACGATGGCCTCGGCCATCGGCTCGCCCTGACCGGCCAGCGCCGCCAGCACCGCCGCCGGCGACAGCGTCACCGGCCCGAGCGCCAGACCCGCCACCGCAAGCAGGGCGACGCTCAAGCCGAGCAGGCCGAGGAGCCCCGCGCCTCGGTTCGGCGCCGCGTGGGCGAGGGTTGACGGGTCTGCGGCGGCGGTCACAGCCGGTCCGCCATGTCGGCGTGCAGCGCCATGGCCAGCTCGCGCACCGCCTCGGGCGTGCGGGGGCCGAAGCCCAGAAGCTTCAGCGCGTCCATCACCACGACGCGGCCCGCCCGGCCGGCAGGCGTGCCCGCGAGCCCCACCAGCGCCAGCGCCGCCTGACCTCCGCCCACGGCTTCGGCCGCGTGATCGGGCAGCAGCAGCGCATCGGGCGCCAGACCCGTCAGCGCCTCCGCCGAAAGCGGCTTGAAGCCGTCGAATCCCGTCACCGCGTTGCGCGCCCCGGCGAGCGCGATCATCGCGTCGGCCGCCGTGCCGCCGCCCGACGCCATCGGCGCGCCGCGCCCGAGCGAGATCAGGAACAGCACCGACGGCGGGTCGGGCACATCGGCGATGCGCGTCGCAAGCCGCGCCATTTCGGCGTCGAGCCGAGCGCTCAGCCGGGCGGCTTCCGGCGCCAGCCCGAGCAGGTCGCCCACGAAGGCGATCTTGGGCGGGACCGACGGCCACCCCTCGCCGCCCGGCGCGAGGGCGACGGGCAAGCCGGCGGCGCGCAGCTGGTCGAGCGCCGTTTCGGGCCCCGCGGCCGGGTTGGCGAGCACGAGATCGGGCGCCAGCGACAGCACGCCCTCCGGCCCGAAGCGGCGCAGGTAGCCGACCTTGGGCAGCGCCGCCGCCGCGGCGGGGTGTCGCCCGGTGTCGTCGGTCCCCACCACCCGGTCGCCCGCGCCAAGGGCGAAGACGATCTCGACCAGATCGCCGCCGAGGACGACGATCCGACGCGGACCGTCCGCCCGCACCGGCGCCGGTGCCGCCAGCGCAGCCCCGGCGGCGAGGATCAGGGCGCGGCGGCTCAGCACGCCATCTCTCCCGCCACTTCTTCGACCAGCACGCGCCAGCCGGGCGGCGCCGGCTGGCCCGGCGCGCGCGCCCCGAAGAGCTGCACGATCAGCGCGCCGTCGCCGTCGAACGCCTCGATCCCGTGGATCTCGCCGCGGATCGAAGGTTTGCGCACCAGCCACACGCCGGCGAGACGGTCGGCGCGCAGGTGCAGGTTGAAGCCCGGATCGAGCACGTTGACCCACGGCCCCATCGGCTCGACGCGCCGCACGGGGCCGCTGTGGATCTGCACTGCGCCGCGATTGCCGACGAAGACCATCAGCGCCACGCCGCGGCGGCTGGCGGCGCAGAGCGCGGCCTCGACCGCCTCGGGCCGCAGCCGCCGCGCGAAGCGGCCCTCGGCCAGCCGCAGCGCCTGCGCGCGACCGACGCCGAAGCGGTCGAGCAGCCCGGCGAAGGCGTGGCTGTGCTCGAGGCGCGCCCAGGCGGACATCAGCCCCTCGCAGTCGATGGCCGCGTCGGGCGCGTCCGGCCTGGACGGCGGCCGCGGGGTGAAGGCGTGGGGCGGCGCGAGCGGGTCGGCCCAGGCGTCGACCAGCGCCTCGAAGGCGGCGAGATCGGTCGCCTCGGTCGCGTGGATCTTGTGGACGGCCTCCCCGTGGGCGTCGAAGACCTGCAGCGACCGGCGCGGACGATCGGCCGACCCCTCGACCAGAGCGTAAGCCGCGACCCACTGGGCCGGCGTCAGCCGCAAGTCGATCTCGCCGAGGGTCTGCGCCATGGAGCCGTGCGGCGTCGGGGCCGCGTAGACGCCCGTCTTCTCATGCACGCAGGCCCCGTTGCGCGTCAGGGCCAGCAGCGGGCCGAGCGGCGCAAGCGCGCCGAGCAGGGCCACGAGGCCCATCGGCCCGCCGGGGTCGCGCAGCGCCGTCGCCTCGCCCGACAGCCGACGCGCCTCCGCGAGGGCGCCTTCGCTGACGCCGAGCGTCTCCGCCGCGTCGCGCGCCCGGGGCGGGGTCGGGCGGCTGTCGAGCAAAGCGCGCCACTCAGCCAGCAGGACGGCGCGGGGGTCCGGGGTTTTTCGAGCTTGTGGGCGCATGGCGGCGACGAGACCTGTCATGCCGCGTCTCGGCGGCGGGTGGACGGGGTTCGCTGACGCCGGTGGGTCGCTGGCTGTGCGTCAGGTTCTAGTACCTGTGCGTTTCAGTCAAGTTTTCTGCGACGGGGCCACGCGGGACGCCGCGCGCCGCTTGGGACGGCGGTCGCGCAGGCGTCGGCGCGATGTTCGCGCGTCGCCCTTCCCGGCTCGCGCGGTCCGGGTCGACGTCGCCGCCGGAACGCATGCCCGAAGGTCGCATTGCCTGATCCGACTGTTTCAGTCGACTATTCCGCCCGAGCAAGGTCGTCCCTTCCGCGTCGTCCCAGCCGCCCATGCCGATGCTGACGCCGACGGAGGCTCCATGCACGATCTCTCGCTTCTCCTGAGCCTCGACGGGCTCGCGCGGCCCCATGGCGGCGGTCTCTGCGCAAGGCTGCGCGCGGCGCTGATCCGGCTCGAGCCGCGCGCCGATGATCCGCCCGCGACGACATGCCCGCGCGCCGTCGTAATCCCCTTTCCCGGGGAGCGCCGCCATGACCGCTGAACCGGGGCGACGGACGCCATGCGGGCGACGGGCGCTGAACGCCGGCGAGACCCCGGTCGCGGACCTCGCTCCGGATGCGTTCGAGCAGACGATGCTGGCGATGATGCGCCATGTGTTCGGCAGTTTCGCCCACCCGCCCGGCCACGGCTGGCTCCGGGCGGCGGCGCTCGCAGAGCAACGGTTCGCCGACCGGCAGCCGGGCGCGCTGTTTCTCGGCGCCGTCCGCGTGGTGCAGGGCATCCGCTGCGCGCGGCGCTCGCCGCTGGTGTTCTCCAACCCCGATTGCGACTGCTGCGCCGCGATCCTCACCGAGCCCGAACGCCACCTGATGCAGGCCCTGATGGCGGTGCGGCGCGCACGCCCCGGCGTCGCGCGGACCCACGCCATGCTGCTCTGCGAGGGCGGCGACATCGAGCCGTTGATCCGCGCCCTCGGCGCCCTGCCGACCGTGCGGCGCCTCTCGCCGGCGGTCGGCTGAGGCTCGGCGCCCCACGCCAGCGGTGCCGGCGGAGCGCTGCGAGAGGCCGACGCGCGCGCCGGCCTCTCGGCTTTGCAGGCGATCGCCGGGTCAGGCGGGAAGTCGATGCTGAGCGCGCCCCGATCCCGATCGCTTCTGCAAATCGATCCGCCTTTCAGTGGATCATGAACGAGACCGGCAGATCGAGTTCGAGGTAGGCGAGGCCGAGAGCCGGCGGGATCGGGGGCATTGGCTCTGCGCGGCGGAGCAGCGCCAGCATCTCAGCGTCGAGCGCCGCCGCGCCGGCGCTCCGGCGGAGTTCCGCCGACAGGAGACGGCCTGTCGCATCGATGCGGAAGCGCACGACGCCTTCGCCTTCCTGCCGACGTGCGCGGGCCTGCCGGGGATACTGCTGGCGCGCCGCGATCCACGCGCGCAGCCGCGCCACGTACGCCGCCTTGGCGGATGGATCGGCCGCAGGCGCGGATGCGCCCTCGCGGTCGCCGCCGCCGGCGGCCTCGTCGGCGGCGCTTGTCGCAACGTCGCCGGCTGCGCCCTGTGACGGCGTCCCTGCGGCGGTCGGCTGGCCGGCGGGCGGCGAGACGGCCGAAGGGCTGCGCGCGGCGGTTTCTGCGACACGCTGCGCCTGC
>RECW01000261.1 GCA_007693835.1 Paracoccaceae bacterium
CGGCCATTTCTTCGGCCGCCTCCATCATGGAGGCGCCTTCATCAACTGCGGCCTCCGCGGCTTCTTCAGCCGCAGCCGCGGTTTCCTCGACCGCCGGCGCGGGAACGCGCCTCGGCTCGTCGCGCGACGTCACCACGGCCCCCACCGCGACGCCGGCGGCGAAGGCGACCGCGATCGGCAGGTACGAACTGTTCTCAGCCATTTCCGTCTCCAAACCCCTCGAGTCCACGGCGCCGGCTTCTCGACGCCGCGCGGCCGGTATATCACGCTGTTGGAGGAAAGCACCGCTCTAGCAGCCGGAGCAACCCCCGCGCGCCGATATTTGATGCGCCGCAAGACAGTACGGGGAAACCGGTGGGGAGTCTCGCGGCCCGTCGCCGCGTCACCCGAGCGCCTCGGCCATAAGCGCCGCCTCTTCCAGCAGCCGGTCGTCCGCCGACCCGGCGACCTTCTCGCGCCCCATTTCGAGCAGAAGCGGCGCGGCCAGCGGCGTGACGCGGGCGGCGCGGACATGGCGCACGCGCCCGCCGATGCGCGCCAGCATCGCCTCCACCCGCTCGAAGTCGACGAGACCGCGCGCCGCTTCGCGCCGGGTGATCTCCAGCATCAGGTGGCCGGGATCGTATTTGCGCAGCGTGTCGTAGAGGATGTCGGAGGAGAAGGTCGCCTGCCGCCCGGTCTTGGCGAGACCCGGCAAACGGCGCTCGATGAGGCAGGAGACGACCGCCGCCTGCCGGAACGCGCGTTTCATCAGCGAGCTGTCCGCGAGCCACTGCTCCAGCCCTTCGCGCAGGCCCTCGGGCTCGAACAGCGGCGCGGGATCGTCGACGCGGTCGAGGCTCCAGACAAGGGCGGCGTAATCGTTGGCGAGGAAACCGAGCGGCGCGGCGCCCATCGCCTCCATGCGCCTGGTGACGAGGAGGCCGAGCGTCTGGTGCGCGTTGCGCCCGGCGAAACCCCAGGCGGCGAGGAACCAGCGGTCGGCGCGCGGGAAGGTCTCCACCAGCAGGTCGTCGGCGCGCGGCATTTCGGAGCGGAGGGTTTGCAGGCGCAGCCACTCCGAGACCGGGGCGGGGAGCGCAGCCCAGCTTTCGGGGTCGTTCAGCATCGCCATCACGCGTTCGGCGAGCAGCGTCGAGATCGGCAGCTTGCCGCCGGCGAAGACCGGGATCTTCGGGTCGCGGCCAGGGGCCTTGGTCACCTGGAGCGACAGCTCGCGCAGACCTTCGAAGCGCACCACCTCGCCGCCGATCAGGAAGGTGTCGCCGGGGCGGAGGGTGGCTGCGAAGGCCTCCTCCACCTCGCCGAGCAGCCGGCCGCCGCCGCGCGCCGAGCCCGCCCGAACCTTCAGCGTCTCCGCCTCGACGATGGTGCCGACGTTCATCCGCAACCGCTGCGCCGAGCGCGGGTCGCGCAGGCGCCAGAGGCCGTCCGGGCCTTGCAGCAGCCGCCGCCACTGGTCGTAGGCGCGGAGCGCGTAGCCGCCGGTCGCGCAGAAATCGAGGCAGCGGTCGAACTCCGCGCGCGGCAGGGCGCGGTAGGGGCCGGCGCGGCGCGTCTCGGCGTAGAGGGCGTCGGCGTCGAAGGGGCCGGCGCAGGCGGTGAGCAGAATATGCTGGCAGAGCACGTCGAGCCGTCCGGGCGGGCGCGGCTCCCCGTCGAGACGCCCGTCGCGCGCGGCTTCGAGCGCGGCGCGGCATTCCAGCGCCTCCAGCCGGTTGGCGGGGGCGAGCAGCGCGCGGCTCGGCGCGTCGAAGCGGTGGTTGGCGCGGCCGATGCGCTGCACCAGCCGCTTCACGCCCTTGGGCGCCCCCACCTGGATCACGAGGTCGACGTCGCCCCAGTCGATGCCGAGGTCGAGCGAGGAGGTGCAGACCACGGCGCGCAATTCCCCCGCCGCCATCGCGGCCTCGACCCGGCTCCGCGCCTCGCGGCCGAGGCTGCCGTGGTGGAGCGCGATCGGCAGGTCGTCCTCGTTGACCTCCCAGAGCGCGCGGAAGAACAGCTCGGCCAGCGCGCGGGTGTTGATGAAGACGAGGGTGGTCCGGGCGCGCCTGATCGCCTCGTAGACGGCTTTCGCCGCATAGCGCCCGCCCCCGCCCGACCACGGCGGATCTCCGGCGCTTTCGAGGATGCGGATGTCGGGCTCGGGGCCGGGCGGCGCCGTCACGATGCGGCAGGCGCCCGGAGCCGGGGCGAGCCAGTCGGCGAGGCCTTCGGGGTCTTCGGTCGTGGCGGACAGGCCGACGCGGCGGTGATCCGGGGCGAGGGTCGACAGCCGCGCGAGGCAGAGGGTGAGCTGGTCGCCGCGCTTGCCTTCGGCGAGCGCGTGGGCCTCGTCGACGATGACGCGGGAGAGGCCGGCGAAGAGCGTCGGCGCTTCCGGGGCGGCCACGAGCAGGGCGAGGGACTCGGGCGTGGTCAGCAGGATGTGGGGCGGATCGCGCCGCTGGCGGGCCTTGACGTGGGCGCCCGTGTCGCCTGTGCGGTCTTCGACGCGGACGGGCAGACCCATCTCGGCGATCGGCCGCTCGAGGTTGCGGCGGATGTCGGCGGCGAGCGCCTTCAACGGCGAGACATAGAGGGTGTGGAGCCCGCGCGGCGGCGCCTCGGCCAGTTCGATCAGTGACGGCAGGAACCCGGCGAGCGTCTTGCCGCCGCCGGTCGGCGCCACGAGCAAGTCCGCCCCGCCCAGCGCGGCGTTGGCGAGCAACGCGAGTTGGTGTTCGTGCGGCGCCCAGCCGCGGGCGGCGAACCATCGGACGAATCGGGGGGCGAGCGGGGACATGGCGACGCAGGTAGAGCGCTCGGCGACGGACGGAAAGCCGCGTCGCGCTCGCCAGCACGAGACTGTGGATCAGCCCATCCGCCGGCGGCCGCGACCAGCGCGCCCCCTGGCGGATCGCGGCGCTCGCGCGAGGGCCGGCCAGCGCCGTGCAGTGGACGGCCCCGAGGCGGACACCGAAGCGAAACGCCAAGGCGTCGCGAATGGCTCTCTCCCGCATCGGACGCCGGCCGGGTCACCCCGGCCGGCGCGTGACGGATCAAGCCTTCTCAGGCGGCGCGACGGCGTCGCAGCAGTCCCAGACCGGCGAGGGCCGTGGCGAGCAGAGGCAGCGCCGCCGGGACCGGGATCGGCGCCGGGGGCTGCTCGAGGGCGAGACTCGTCGTGATCGCGAAGTTCGATTGGGTCGTGTGCCGCTCGGCGAAGAAGATGTCGAACGTGTAGTTTTCGCCTGTCGAGAGACCTGTGCTCGTGAGGAACGCGTCGTCCACCGTGAAGCCTGCGGTCGTCGCCGACTTGACCCCGCCCAGATCGACCACGAGCCGGCCGTCGATGAACACCCACAGGTCGTCGTCGCCGGTGAAGCTGAACACGTCGCCCATGCTCAACGCCGCAATCGTGTTGATTTCGTAGGTGAAGTGGAAGTTGTTGCCGGCGACGCCCTCATTGAAGAGCTGGCCGTTGATCGGGAAGAAGGCGTTGCTGGAGAAACCGAAGAGGCCGGAGCCCGGCGCCGTCTCGGTCAGCGTGATCGTGTGATCCGTGCTGAGGTTCACGCCGTCAACATCGCGGAACCACTGGCGGAAGTTCGCCTGATTGGTGAAGCTGCCCACGTTCTCGGGGCCGACGAACACCGGCTTGCCGTCGGCATCGAGAGTCTGGGCGACCTGGCCGGTCCGAAGGCCGTCGATGGCTCGCTGGAAGTCCGGATGACCGCCCGCGACGCCGCTCGGGAGGAAATCGCGGACCGTGCCCGTCAGGTCGAAGGTCAACGGCGCCGCATGCGCCGCCGAAAAACCGAGCGCTGCGCCAAGCGCGGCGAAAGCAAGCGTCTTCATGGTTAAACTCCCTGGCACTCACCACACGCATCGAACGACACTTGTGTTTCTCGTTCGACTACTAAAATCTTCGGTACCCTTTCAGGCAATTTCAATCAAGAAAATTATAGGTTAAAAGCGCCAGCATCAAGCGGGATCGCCGCTGTCCTCGGCGATGACGGCCACGCTCACCACCTTTTCGCCTTCCGCGGTGTTGAGCACCCGAACACCCCGCGCGGCGCGCGACATCTCGGAGACGTCGGAGACCGGGCAGCGGATCGACTGGCCCGCATCGGTGACCAGCATGATCTGGTCGTCCTCGCGCACCGGCCAGGCGGCGACGACGCGGGCCGGGCGCTTGTCGGGGTCGTTCTTGCGGGGGCTGAGGTCGGCGGCGACGATCCCCTGCCCGCCCCGCCCGGTGGTGCGGAAGGCGTGGCTGGAGGTGCGCTTGCCGAGGCCCTTGGTGGTGATCGTCAGGATCATCTCCTCGGCGGCCGACATCTCCGCGTAGCGCTCCTGCGACAGGGCGATGTCGCCGGCGGCCTCGTCGTCCGCCGCCGCGTCCTCCTCGACGCTCTCGCCCGTGACCGCGCGGCGCATCTTCAGATAGGCGGTGCGCTCCTCCGGCGTCGCCTCGAAATGGCGGATGACGGCCATGGAGACCACGCGGTCTCCTTCGGCGAGGCGCACGCCGCGCACGCCGGTGCTGTCGCGTCCCGCGAAGACGCGGACCTCCGTCACGGGGAAGCGGATGGCGCGGCCGTTGGCCGTGGAGAGCAGCACGTCGTGGCCTTCGTCGCAGATGCGCGCGCCGACGAGGCCGACGCCCTCCGGCAGCTTCATCGCGATCTTGCCGTTGCGCATCACGTTGGTGAAGTCGCTGAGGCGGTTGCGGCGCACGTCGCCGTCGGAGGTGGCGAAGACGATCTGGAGCTTCTCCCAGTCGTCCTCGGGCGCGTCGACGGGCATGATGGCCGCCACCCCCACCCCTTGGGCCACCGGCAGGATGTTCACGATCGGCCGGCCGCGGGCGTTGCGCCCGCCCTGCGGCAGGCGCCACGTCTTCTCCTTGTAGACCATGCCGTCGGTGGTGAAGAACAGGATCGGGGTGTGGGTGCTGGCGGCGAAGAGGGTGGTGACGAAATCCTCCTCCTTCATCGCCATGCCGCCCACGCCCTTGCCGCCGCGCGCCTGCGCCCGGTAGTCGACGAGCGGCGTGCGCTTGACGTAGCCGCCGTGGGTGACGGTGACGACCATGTCCTCGCGCTCGATCAGGTCCTCGTCGTCAACCTCGCCTTCGGCTTCGACGATCTCGGTGCGGCGCGGCGTGGCGAACAGGTCGCGGACCTCCGCAAGCTCGGCCGAGATGATGCCGAGGATGCGCTCGCGCGAGCGCAGGATGTCGAGGTAGTCGACGATCTTCGCGGCGAGGCTCTCGAGCTCGTCCGTCACCTCCTTCACGCCCAGCGCGGTGAGGCGCTGGAGGCGCAACTCCAGGATCGCCTTGGCCTGCGCTTCGGAGAGGTTGTAGGTGCCGTCCTCGTTCATCGTGTGGGACGGGTCGTCGATCAGGCGGATGTAGTCGGCGATGTCGGTCGCGGGCCAGCGCCGCGCCATCAGCCGCTCGCGCGCCTCCGCCACGTCGGCCGAGGAGCGGATGGTGGCCACCACCTCGTCGACGTTGGAGACCGCGACCGCGAGACCGCAGAGCACATGGGCGCGCTCGCGCGCCTTGCGCAGTTCGAACGCGGTGCGTCGGGCCACCGCCTCCTCGCGGAACGCGAGGAAGGCCTTCAGGATGGCGCGGAGGTCCATCTGCTCGGGCCGGCCGCCGTTCAGCGCGAGCATGTTGCAGCCGAAGGAGGTCTGGAGCGGCGTGAAGCGGAACAGCTGGTTCAGCACCACTTCGGGCGTCGCGTCGCGCTTGAGTTCGACCACCACCCGCACCCCGAAGCGGTCGGACTCGTCCTGCACGTGGGCGACGCCCTCGATCCGCTTCTCGCGGGCGAGATC
>RECW01000264.1 GCA_007693835.1 Paracoccaceae bacterium
ACGTCGGAGACATAATGGGCCCCCGCCGCCGTGCGGCTGAGCGCGCCCCAGAGCGCCACGGCGTAGAACGCCGGCCGCCAGCGCGGCGCCATCAGCGCGAGCGCCGCGGCGAAGGCGAACAGGGCCGTCGCATGGCCCGACGGCAGGCTGTTCAGCTTGAAGTCGAACGCCAGCGGCTCGAAGTGGTAGGGTCCGAGCGTCTCGGAGAGCTTCGGCCGCGCGCGGCCGATGGCGAGCTTGGCCAGCGCCGCGGCCCCGCCGACCCCGGCCACGGAGGCCAGCGCGAAGACCGCCCGCCGCCGCAGCGCCAGCGCCGCCCGGCGCGGCGCGCGGCCGTCGCGGCGCGCGACCCGATGCGCGGCGACCGCTGCGACGACGCACGAGACGATCATCCACCCGCTGTCGCCGACGCCGGTGGCGGCGCGCCAGAAGCCGATCAGCGCGGGGTCCGCGCCGCGGAAATAGGCGAGCAGCAGCGGATCGAGGAAGGTGAAGGAGAACAGCGCCGCGGAGCACACCAGCGCCAGCGCCGTCGCGCGCGCGTCGACGTCCGAAAGACCCGCCGCGGTGGGCGTCTCAGTCCGCACAGGCGTTCTCCCCGCGCGCGTCGTAGAGGGTGAGCGCGACGCGCCGCCCGTTCGAGTAGTTGAAGGCGTCGATGGCGTGGCGCGGAACTGCGTCCGGGTGGACGGCGAGGAAGGCCTCGCGCTCGCGCGCGCCGATCCAGGCGAGCCCGGCGCGGCCCTCCGCCACCGCCGCCGCGGCGCCGGCCCCGTCGGCGAGGATGACGTCCGTGCCGAGGTGGAACACCGCGCTCGGCTCGCGGTAGGCGGTCAGGACGGGGGGGCGCGGATCGCCGCAGCGCCACGCCTCGGTCGCCGCCGCCATCGCCGGCGCAGGGAAGGCGACGGTGAGCGCGGGCAGGGCGAACTGCAGCACGGCGGCGGCGGCCGACACCGCGCTGACGGCCGCCGCCGCCGCAAAGCGCGTTAGGCGCCAGCGCAGCAGCGCCGCGGCGGCGACGAGACCCGCCGCGCCCGCCGCCAGCCCGAGGACGAGCGCGCCGGGCGACGGCGCGCCCGTCACCATCCACGGGCCGAGCGCCGCGGCGAGGACGAGAGCCGAAGGCGGCAAGACCCAGAACGCCGTCATCGCCTTCCGCCAGCGCGCCCCCGGATCGGGCAAGCCCTCGACCGCCGCCGCCGCCAGCAGCAGCGCGAGCGCCGGAAAGGCGGGCAGCACGTAATGGGGCAGCTTGGTCGGCGTCAGTTCGAAGACGAGGAAGGTCGCCGCCGCCCAGCCGAGCAGCAGCGCCACCGCGGGCTCGCGCCGCCGTCGCCAGACCAGCGGCGCGGCCACCGGCAGCAGCACGGCCCACGGCCAGAAGGTCGCGAGCGCGAACAGCGTGTGGTAGCCGGGCGGCGCGCCGTGGGACTCCTGCCCCGCCACGGCCTTCGCGAGCAGGTCGCGCCCCACGCTTTCGGCCCAGAAGCCTCCGCCCGAGGCGATGGTGATCGCGATCAGCCAGGGCGCGGCGACCGCGAGCGCGACGGCGAGGCCCTGCGCTGGCCGCGCCGCGCGGACCGGCGCCCACGATCGCGCGGCGAGCGCCGCTCCGGCGAGCGCCCCGGCGAGGGGAATCAGAACGATGGGCCCCTTGACGAGGAGCCCGAGCCCCACCGCGAGCCAGAGCGCGACGCGCCAGCGCCGCGCCGCCTCGCCAGCCTGAACCCGCGCCAGCGCGCCGAGCGCCGCGACGCAGCAGAACAGGAGCAGCGCATCGGTCTTGGCGAGACGCGCCTCCGCGGCCAGCAGCAGGCAGGCCCCGAGGCCGGCCGCGCCGAGCAGCGCCGCCTTGCGCCCGACCAACGCGATCCCCGCCCACGCCGTCAACGCCACCGCCCCCGCCGCCGCGAGCCATGACGGGGCGCGGAAAGCGGCGATGCCGGCGTCCGGCCCGCCCGCCACCGCGGCGGCGGCGGCCTGCGCCCAATAGGCGAGCGCCGGCTTGTTGTGGCGCGCCGCCTCCTGGAACCGCACGTCGACGAAATCGCCGCTCTCCAGCATCTGGCGGCTCGCCTGCGCGAACCGCGCCTCGTCGCGGTCGGTCACCGGCAGGGCGGACTGGCCCGGGAGGTAGACCACGAGCGCCAGCAGAAAAAATCCGAGAACGGGAAGCGTCGGCGACACGGCGCGGTCGCCCGCCGCCCGCGCCGCGCGCCGGACGCCGTCCAGCCAGCCCGAAGAGCGGCGCGCCGCTGATGTCGTCGCCTGTGCCATGGCGACGGTTCTGCCGCGCAACCGTCTAGGTTGCGTGGCGACTCCGTGATGTTTCCATGATCACTGTGCGAGGCGCGCGTCGCTCAGGCCCGCGCGGAGGCCGCCTCGCGCACGATGTCGGCGATCTGGCGGAGTTGCTCGGCGAGCGGCGTCGTGCGCCGCCAGACCATCCCGATCACCCGCGTCGGCTGCGGCGGCGCGAGGCGGGCGACGGCGACCGGCGCCGCGCGCGCCTCGACCGGCGCCGCCATCTCCGGGATCAGCGTCACGCCGACGCCGGCGCCGACCATCTGCACCAGCGTCGACAGGCTGCTGCCCTCCATCATCTCGCGCGGCGCGCCGCCGGCGGCGCAGAAGGCGATCGCCTGGTCGCGGAAGCAGTGCCCCTCCTCCAGCAACAGCAGCCGCATGGCGCGCAGCGCGGCGGCGCTCGGCACCGGGCGGTCGGCGTCGGCGACGGGACGGACAAGCAGGAACGCTTCCGTCAACAGCGGCGTCGCGCTGAGGCCCGGCGACGCGACGGGCAGCGCGACGATGGCGGCGTCGAGCCTTGCAGCGGCGAGTTCGTCGAGCAGCGTCCGCGTCACCGCCTCGCGCGGGCGCAGGTCGAGGCCCGGCCGACGCGCGGCGAGGGTCTTGATCACCGCCGGCAGCAGGTAGGGCGCGACGGTGGGAATCACGCCGAGGCGGAGCGGCCCGGTCAGCGGACCGCAGGAGGCGCGCGCCAGATCGCCGAGATCATCGGCCCGCTGCAAGATGTCGCGGGCGCGCGCGGCCAGCGCCTCGCCGAGGTCGGTCAGCCGCACGCGCCGCGCGCCGCGCTCGACCAGCGCGGCGCCGAGGATCGCCTCCAGCTCCTTGATTTGAACCGACAGCGTGGGCTGCGACACCGCGCAGGCCTCCGCCGCGCGGCCGAAATGCCCGTGCTGCGCCAGCGCCTCGAAGTAGCGCAGATGCCTCAGCGTGATGGCGTTCATAGGCTCAGGCTATCGTGACGATTGGGAAATGCAAATTTCAATTATCGTCGGCGGTTGCTACATGCACGCGTGAACGGCGGCGACGAACCGCCGTGGCGCGCCGACGGCGCGCCGCCACGCAAGGCGATCAGGAGAGACCGGCATGATGGACGGAAGCGACGCTCCGGGCGGCAAGTGCCCAGTGATCCACGGCGGCTCGACGGCCGTCGGCGCGGGGATGAACTGGTGGCCGAAGGCGCTCAACCTCGACATCCTCGACCAGCACGACCGCAAGCCCGACCCGATGCGCGGCGCCTTCAACTACCGCGAGGCGCTGAAGACCCTCGACGTCGAGGCGCTGAAGCGCGACCTGCACGCGCTGATGACCGACAGTCAGGACTGGTGGCCGGCCGACTGGGGCCACTACGGCGGCCTGATGATCCGCATGGCGTGGCACGCCGCGGGCACCTACCGCACCTCGGACGGCCGCGGCGGCGGCGGCGCCGGCAACCTGCGTTTCGCGCCGCTCAACTCGTGGCCCGACAACACCAACCTCGACAAGGCGCGCCGGCTGCTCTGGCCCGTCAAGAAGAAGTACGGCAACGCCGTCAGCTGGGCGGACCTGATCATCCTCGCCGGCACGGTCGCCTATGAGTCGATGGGTCTGAAGACCTTCGGCTTCTCCTTCGGCCGCGAGGACATCTGGCGCCCCGAGAAGGACGTCTACTGGGGTTCGGAGACCGAGTGGCTCGCCCCCTCCGACGCCCGCTACGAGGACGTGGACAACCCGGCGACCATGGAGAACCCGCTCGCCGCGGTGCAGATGGGCCTGATCTACGTGAACCCCGAAGGCGTGAACGGCCAGCCCGATCCGCTCAAGACCGCGGGGCAGGTGCGCGAGACCTTCGCCCGCATGGCGATGAACGACGAGGAGACCTGCGCGCTGACCGCGGGCGGCCACACCGTCGGCAAGTGCCACGGCAACGGCGACGCCGCGCTGCTCGGACCCTCGCCGGAGGGCGCCGAGGTCGACGACCAGGGGCTCGGCTGGATCAACCATTCGAAGCGCGGCGTCGGCGGCGACTCGGTGACGAGCGGCCTCGAAGGCGCGTGGACCACCCACCCGACCAAATGGGACAACGGCTATTTCCACCTGCTGCTGAACTACGACTGGGAGCTGAAGAAGTCTCCCGCCGGCGCGTGGCAGTGGGAGCCGATCGGGATCAAGGAGGAGGACAAGCCGGTCGACTCCGAAGACCCCTCGATCCGCCGCAACCCGATCATGACCGACGCCGACATGGCGATGAAGATGGACCCGGTCTATCGCGAGATCTCGGAGAAGTTCTACAAGAACCCCGACTACTTCTCGGAGACCTTCGCGCGGGCCTGGTTCAAGCTGACGCACCGCGACATGGGGCCGAAGGTCCGCTACTTCGGGCCCGACGCGCCGCAGGAAGACCTGATCTGGCAGGATCCGGTGCCGGCGGGCCGCACCGACTACGACGTGGCGGCGGTGAAGGCGAAGATTGCGGCGACCGGCCTGTCGGTCGCCGACATGGTGGCGACCGCCTGGGACAGCGCCCGGACGTTCCGCGGCTCGGACATGCGCGGTGGCGCAAACGGCGCACGCATCCGCCTTGCACCGCAGAAGGACTGGGAAGGCAACGAGCCCGCGCGGCTTGCGCGCGTGCTCTCGGCTCTCGAGCCGATCGCGGCCGAGACCGGGGCGAGCGTGGCCGACGTGATCGTTCTCGCCGGCAATCTCGGCATCGAGCAGGCGGCGAAGGCCGCAGGCGTCGAGGTCGTGGTGCCCTTCGCACCGGGCCGGGGTGATGCAACGGCGGAGACGACCGACGCCGACAGCTTTGCGCCGCTGGAGCCGATCCATGACGGGTTCCGCAACTGGCTGAAGAAGGACTATCGCGTCAGCCCCGAGGAACTGCTGCTCGACCGGGCCCAGCTCATGGGGCTGACCGGGCCGGAGATGACGGTTCTGCTCGGCGGCATGCGGGTGCTCGGCACCAACCATGGCGGCGCGACCCATGGTGTGTTCACCGACCGTGTCGGCGCGCTGACGACGGACTTCTTCGTCAACCTCACCGACATGGCCCTCAGCTGGACGCCTGTGGAGGGCAATCTCTACGAGATCCGCGACCGCAAGACCGGCGCGGTGAAGTGGACGGCGACCCGCGTCGACCTCGTCTTCGGCTCCAACTCGATCCTGCGGGCCTATGCCGAGCTCTATGCGCAGGACGACAGCGCCGGGAAGTTCGTGGCCGACTTCGTGGCCGCCTGGACCAAGGTGATGAACGCCGACCGCTTCGACCTTGCCTGACGAGACCGGGGCGCGCGGCTGTTCTGGCAGCCGCGCGCCCCGGCAGCGGAGACACCAGTCTGCGCGCGGTCTCGCCCACACCGCATGGGGCATTGGCGCTGTCCGCCCGGACTGGGCAGCGCCGAATTTTGACCGGCTCGATCCGGCCGCCACCACCTAGACAAGCTTCGCGCGGCAGTGCTACCTAGCCCTGCGCAGCGCGAAGCGGTGCTGCACGCCCAGGTAGCTCAGTTGGTAGAGCAGCGGATTGAAAATCCGCGTGTCGGT
>RECW01000215.1 GCA_007693835.1 Paracoccaceae bacterium
AGCGACTTGTCGGCCTGCCACATCGCCGTGTAGCCGCTCTCGTCGAGGATGGTCCGCGCCAGCTCGACGTGGTCGCAGCCCTCCGCGGCGTGCGCCGACCGCCAGCGGTCGATGTCGGCGAGCAGCCGTCCGAGCGCCGCGCGCGCCTTGCCCGTCGCGCCGCCGCCCGCCGCCGCGAAACGCCGCGCGCCTTCGATCAGGTCGCCGCCGGCCTCGCGCGCGAGGCGGTGCATCTCCTGCAGCGCCTTGTCGCCGAGGCCGCGCTTGGGCGTGTTGACGATGCGCTCGAACGCCAGCCCGTCGCGCGGGAAGCACACCACCCGGAAATAGGCCAGCGCGTCGCGGATCTCGAGGCGTTCGTAGAACCGCGGGCCGCCGATCACGCGGTAGGGCAGACCGATCGTCAGGAAACGGTCCTCGAAGGCGCGCATCTGGTGCGAGGCGCGCACCAGCACCGCCTGGCTGTCGAGCCCGACCGGATCGCGCCCCCCCGACCCCTGGCTCAGCCGCTCGATCTCCTCGCCGATCCAGCGCGCCTCCTCCTCGGCGTCCCAGCAGCCGATCAGGCGCACCTTCTCGCCGCCGTCGGCGTCGGTCCAGAGCGTCTTGCCGAGCCGGTCCTTGTTGGCCGAAATCACCCCGCCCGCCGCGCCGAGGATGTGCGCCGTCGAGCGGTAGTTCTGCTCGAGCCGGATGATCGTGGCGCCGGGAAAATCCTTCTCGAAGCGCAGGATGTTGCCGACTTCGGCGCCGCGCCAGCCATAGATCGACTGGTCGTCGTCGCCGACGCAGCAGATCGCGCCGCCCTCGCCGGCGAGCAGGCGCAGCAGCATGTACTGCGCCACGTTGGTGTCCTGATACTCGTCGACGAGGATGTAGCGGAAACGCCGGCGATAGCGCTCGAGCAGCGCCGCGTCCTTCCGGAACAGCGCGACGCAATGGAGCAGCAGATCGCCGAAATCGACAGCGTTCAGCGTGCGCAGCCGCGCCTGATAGGCGGCGTAGAACTCGCCGCCGCGCCCGCCGAACTGCGCCGCCTCGACCTCCGGCAGCGCCTCCGGCGTCCAGCCGCGGTTCTTCCAGCGGTCGATCAGCGCGGCGAGCAGGCGCGGCGGCCAGCGCTTCTCGTCCATGCTCTCGGCCGCGAGGAGCTGCTTCAGCAGCCGCAGCTGGTCGTCGACGTCGAGGATGGTGAAGCCGGTCTCCAGATCGACCCGTTCGGCGTGGCGGCGCAACAGCTTGACGCCGATGGCGTGGAAGGTGCCGAGCCACGGCATCCCCTCGACGGCGCCGCCGATCAGCGCGCCGACGCGCGCCTTCATCTCCCGCGCGGCCTTGTTGGTGAAGGTGACGGCGAACACCTCGTCGGGCCGCGCGCGCCCGGTGGCGAGGATGTGCGCGATCCGCGTCGTCAGGGTGCGCGTCTTGCCGGTGCCGGCCCCGGCGAGCACCAGCACCGCGCCGTCCACCGCCTCGACCGCGCGCCGCTGCGACGGGTTGAGCCCGTCGAGATACGGCGCGCGCGCCGCCGGCGACGCCTGCGCCGAGAGCGGCCGGTCATCCCACGCCGCGAAGGCGTCCTCGTCGCTGCGCCACGTTTCGTTCATGAAGCCCACAGTAGCGCAGCCGCGTCGTCGCGCCAACAGAATGTTCGCCTTAAGTTCGCGCTTTTCGCTTGCCTGCCGCCGCGACGGCCGCATATCGTCGCGCGAGGAGGGCCACACGATGTTTTTCCGACGCAAACCCGCCGTCATCCCGTCGCCCGCGGACTGCCTCCCCGGCCGACCCGAGCCGATCCCGACCGCCGAGACGCACTTCGTTAACGGTCGCCCGTTGAAGGGGCCTTACCCGGAGGGCGCCGAGACGGCGCTGTTCGGCATGGGGTGCTTCTGGGGCGTCGAGCGGCGCTTCTGGACCGCGCCCGGCGTGTGGGTGACCGCGGTCGGCTACGCCGGCGGCCACACGCCGAACCCGACCTATGAGGAGGTATGCACCGGCATGACCGGCCACAACGAGGTGGCGCTGGTCGTGTTCCTGCCGGGCGAGACCTCCTACGAGGCGCTGCTCAGGATTTTCTGGGAGGGTCACGACCCGACGCAGGGCATGCGGCAGGGCGTCGACGTCGGCACGCAGTACCGTTCGGGGATCTACGCGTTCTCGGAGGCGCAGAAGGCGGCCGCCGAGGCGTCGCGGGCCGAGCGTCAGAAGGCGCTGACGGCGGCGGGCCTCGGGGAGATCAGCACCGAGATACGCGACGCGCCGCCGTTCTACTACGCCGAGGGCTATCACCAGCAGTATCTCGCCAAGCGGCTTTGATGGAGGCCGGCGCCGGCGCTCAGCCGGTGCCGCCGAGGCCCGACGCGATCGCGTTGACGGAGACGAGCGTCTCGCGCAGCAACGCTTCGGCGGCGGCGGCGTCTCCCGACGCCCGCGCGGCGCGCCAGCCCCGGAGGAGCGCGATCTGGTGCTCATGCAGCGGCGTCAGCGCGGCGTCGCGCAGGTCGATCATCCGCTGGACGCCCGCCCGCGATCGCGCAACCGGCGCGCCGTAGATCGCGGCCAGCGCCTCGCCTGTCCGCGCGTGTTCGGCGAGGATCGCGTCGAGGAACACCGCCCGGAGCGCCGCATCCTCCACAAGGTCTGCGTAGCGCGCCATCACCTCCGGCGAGGACGACGCCCACGCCGTCGCGGCGTTGCTGATCAGGTAATGGAACGGCGGCCAGCGGGTCTCCTCCGCCTTCGCCGCGACGAGATCGGCGAATAGCGCCGGGTCGTCCTCGCGGACCGCCGAGAGCGCCGCGCCGAGCCCGAACCACCCCGGCAGCCCGAAGCGCGCCTGGTTCCAGGCGAAGCTCCACGGGATCGCCCGGAGGTCGGCGAGCGTGCGCTTGCCGGTGCGCCGCGCCGGGCGCGAACCGATCCGCGTCTGCTCGATCGCGTCGATGGGCGTCGCCCCGGCGAAGAAGTCGAAGAACCCCTCGGCGCCGACCAGCGCGCCGTAAGCCGCGCGCGCCGTCGCCGCCAGCCGGTCCATCGCCGCGACGAGGCGTTCGGGGTCCTCGCGCCGGTCGAGCGTCGCGCCGAGGGCGCCGGCGAGCAGCAGTTCGAGCTGGTGGGTCGCGGTGATGCGGTTCGCGTATTTCTGCGAGATGCTCTCGCCCTGTTCGGTCATGCGCAGGTCGCCGCGCACCGTGTCGGGCGGCAGGGCGCGCAGGAAGCGATGCGTCGGCCCGGCGCCGCGACCGATGGCGCCGCCGCGGCCGTGGAAGAAGCGGATTCGCACGCCGCGCCGCCGGCCGAGCGCCGAGAGCGCGGCTTGGGCGCGGTAGAGCGCCCACCAGCTCGCGACCAGCCCGCCGTCCTTGTTGCTGTCGCTGTAGCCGACCATCACCTGCTGCACCGGCTCCGAAAACCCCGCCGCCTGCGCCTGGCGGTCGAGCGAGCGGCGCACGATCGGCGCGTCGAGGAACGCCTCGAGGATCGCCGGGCCGCGTTCGAGGTCGTCGATGGTCTCGAGCAGCGGCACGACGGGCATGGGCAGCCACGGGCCGTCCTCCGCCATGTGCGTCAGCCCCGCTTCCCGGGCGAACAGGAACACGGCCAGCAGGTCCTCGGCGCTGCGCGTCATGCTGACGATCAGCGCGCCGAGCCCTTCGTCGCCGAACCGCGCCGAATGCTCGGCGAGCACGCGGAGCGCGCCCACGGCGTCGGTCGCCTCGGGGCCGAGGGCCGGGCGGCCGGGCGCGTCGTCGTCGCGCGGGCCGGGGCCTGCGAAAGGGCGCGGCGAGGAACATTCGCGCGCCATGAGCGCCGCGCGGCGCGGCGCGTCCCACTCGGGATAGTTCGCGCCGTCCGGCTCGCCGGACGCGGCGAGCAGGCTCGCCAGCGCACGGTCGTAAAAGGCGCTGTTCTGGCGTACGTCGAGGGTCGCGAGATGGAAGCCGAAGGTCTCGATCTGGCGCAGCGCCGGCTCGACGTCGTCGGCCGCGAGGCGCGCCGCGCCGACGGCGATCAGGCTGTCGCGCAGGCGGCGCAGGTCGTCGGCGAGCGCCGCGGCGGCGCGGTAGGCCGCAGGCGGGGCCGACGCGTTCGGCAGGGCCGCCGCCATGAGGTTCACCGCCTGGCGCCAAGGCTCGTCGCGGTTGCGCGCCAGCGCCGCGGCGCCGGCTTCGCCCAGCGCCTCGGCGCGCGCCTCGATCCACTCGGTCAACGCCTGCGGCGCCGTCTGGCGCAGGCCCGACAGGCTGAGCCGCGCGCCGAGGTCGTCGAGCAGCGCGGCGGCCAGCGCCACGCCCTCGGCGCGGAACAGCGCCAGCGTCTCGGCCGTGGTCGCCGCGTCGACGAAGGGGTGGCCGTCGCGGTCGCCCCCGACCCAGTCGCCGAAGCGGAGCTGCGGCCGACGGCCGTCGAGCAGGGCGGGCGCGAAGCCCGCGCGCGCCCACGCCGCCGACAACCCGCGGTCGAGGCCGCGCAGGGCGGTGGGGAAAACCTCCACGAGGTAGTGCAGGACGTTGCGCCGCTCGTCGGCGACGCTCGGCTTTTCGAGGAAGATCTCTCCGGTGCGCCACAGCCGCTCGATGCACGCCCGCGCCTCCGCCTCCAGCGCGGCGCGCTCGGCGCGCGTCCACATCGGGTTCTCGAGTTCGACGATCAGCCGGTAGAGAACGCGGTGGTGCCGCAGCACCGTCTGGCGCTTCGCCTCGGTGGGGTGCGCCGTCAGCACCGGCTCGACGCGCGTGGACGCCAGCGCCGCCGCGATCGCCTCCGGCGCGTGGCCGGCGGCGGCGCTCCGCGCGAAGCAGCCGTCCCACGATCCCGACTCGGCCACCAGCGCGCCGGCGTCCTCGGCGATGCGCCGGCGCTGGGCCGCGGCGTTCTCCTCGGCCTGGGTCATCAACTGGAAGGCGATGGAGAAGGCCTGCGCCACGCGCTCGGGCGGCGCTTCCGCCGCGCCCTCGGGCGCCGGGCGGTCGCCCGCCCACAGGTCGCGCCAGGGCAGGCGCCGCGCGACCGCGCCTTCGCCGAGGCTCTCGAGCACCTCGGCGAAGGCGCCCATCAGAAAGCCGAGCGTGCGCTCGAAGCGGTCGTCGGCGCCTGTGGTGATGGTCATCGACGACCCCTCCGATCAACTGGACGCAGCGACCCTATCCCGGCCGCGCGCTTGACCGCCATACCCGATCCGGCGGACCGTCCGGCCACCCGGACGGGCGTAATGTCGCCGCCCGTTCGGACGAAGAGTCAGGGGGCGCTGCCGGCCGGCGCGCCTCGCCAGCAACGCCGTTCGGGAACCCGCCATGCGCCTCGCCGTCCTCGCCGCCGCCGCAACGCTCGCCGCGCCAGCCTTCGCCAGCCCCGACCCGGCGGACTGGCCCGCGGTGCTGGCCGAGGCGCGCGGCCAGACCGTCTACTGGCACGCCTGGGGCGGGTCGCCGGAGGTGAACGACTACATCGCCTGGGTCGGGCGCGAGATGGCGGCGCGCCACGGCGTGCGCGTCGAACACGTGAAGGTGGCCGACATCTCCGAGACCGTCAGCCGCGTGCTCGCCGAGAAGGGGGCCGGGCGCGAGACCGGCGGGGCGGTGGACCTCATGTGGATCAACGGCGAGAACTTCGCCGCGATGAAGCGCAACGACCTGCTGTTCGGGCCGTGGGCGGAGGCGACGCCGAACTGGGCGCTGGTGGACGTCGAGGGCGTTCCCGGCGTGCGCTTCGACTTCACCGTGCCGACCGAGGGCCTCGAAAGCCCGTGGGGCAAGGCGCAGATCGTGTTCTTCCACGACGCGGCGCGGATGCCCGAGCCGCCGCGCTCGATGATCGCCCTCCTCGCGACGGCGGAGGCGAACCCGGGCCGCTTCGCCTATCCGGCGCCGCCCGACTTCACCGGCACGACGTTTCTGAAGCAGGCGCTGCTCGAACTCGTCGAGGATGCCGCGCCCCTGTTCGGTCCGGCCGAGGAGGCGGATTTCGCCGGGACGACCGCGCCGCTCTGGGCGTTCCTCGACGCGCTCCACCCGCACCTGTGGCGGCGCGGCGCGGCGTGGCCCGCCAGCGGGCCGCAACTGCGGTCGATGATGGCCGACGGCGAGATCGACCTCGCCTTCTCGTTCAACCCCAACGAGGCGGCCCTCGCCATCGCGACCGGGCTGCTGCCCGACACGGTGCGCGCCTACGTGTTCGACGGCGGCTCGATCGGCAACGTGCATTTCGTGGCGATCCCGTTCAACGCCTCCGCCAAGGCCGGCGCGATGGCGACGGCGGACTTCCTGCTGTCGCCCGAGGCGCAGGCGCGCAAGGCCGACCCCGCGGTCTGGGGCGACGGCCCGGTGATCGCGGTCGACGCCCTGCCGCCGGAAGACCGCGCGCTGTTCGACGCGATCGACTTCGGCGTGGGCGCGCTCGGCCCGGCCGATCTGGGGCCGGCGCTGCCGGAGCCGCATCCAAGCTGGGTGCGGCTGCTCGAAGCGGAGTGGGCGCGCCGCTACGGGGCCGGCCGCTGAGCGCGCCGCGCGCGCAGGCCGCGCGCCTCGGCTGGCGGCCGCGGCCGCCGCGTCTGCTGCCCTGGGCGCCGGCGCTGACGCTGGGGGTTCTGATCGGGCCGGTGCTGGCGGGCCTCGCCGGGGCGGCGGCGCCCGCCTTCGGCTGGTTCCCGCCGCTTGGGGGCGACACGGTCACCCTCGCGCCCTTCCGCGCGCTTCTGGCGTGGCCGGGGTTTGCGGCGTCGCTGCGGGCGACTCTGGTTTCCGCCGCGCTGTCGACGGCGCTGTCCCTCGCGCTCGCCCTGCTGATCGTGGCGGCGTGGGGGGGGACGCGGGGGTTCCGGCTGATCGAGCGGGCGCTGTCGCCGCTGCTGTCGACGCCGCACGCCGCCGCGGCGTTCGGACTGGCGTTCCTGATCGCGCCCTCGGGGTGGGCGGCGCGCGCCCTCAGCCCGTGGGCGACCGGGTGGACCACGGCGCCGGACGTGCTGCTGATCGGCGACCCCTGGGCGCTGTCGCTGGCCGCCGGGCTGGTGACCAAGGAGGTTCCGTTCCTGCTGCTGATGATCCTCGCGGCGCTGCCTCAGGCGGACGCCGCGCGCGGCGCGCTGCTCGCGCGGGCGCTCGGCTACGGGCGGGTGTGGGGGTGGCTGAAGGTCGTGCTGCCGCGGGTCTATCCGCAGATACGGCTGCCGGTCTACGCGGTGCTCGCCTACTCCGCGTCGACGGTCGACATGGCGGTGATCCTCGGGCCGACGGCGCCCCCGCCGCTCGCCGTGCAGATCACGCTCTGGACCCGCGACCCCGACCTCTCGATGCGCTTCGTCGCGGCGGCCGGCGCCATGCTGCTGCTTGCGGTCACGCTCGGACTGCTCGGGGCATGGCGGCTCGGCGAACTGGCCGCGGCGCGGCTCGGTCGCGCGTGGGTCGAGGGCGGCGGACGCGGGCGGCGAGCGGACGGCGCGCTGCGCGCCGCAGCGGGAGCGGCGGCGGCGCTGACGTCGGGCGCTGTGTTCGCCGGGCTCGCCGGGCTCGCGGTCTGGTCGGTCGCCGGGCTCTGGACTTTCCCCGACTTCTGGCCGCGCAGCTTCAGGCTAGACGCCTGGGCGCGCGCCGCGCCGGGCCTCGGGGCGGCGGCCGGCGAGACCGCGCTGATCGGCGTCGTCGCCGTCCTCGTCGCGCTCGCGCTGACGCTCGGCTGCCTCGAAGCCGAGCACCGCCACCAGCTGGGGCGGCCCCGGCGCAGCCTATGGCTGCTCTACCTGCCGCTCGTCGTGCCCAACGTGGCGTTCCTGACCGGCCTGCAGACGCTGGCGCTGGCGGCCGGCCTCGACGGCGGCCGCTGGGCGGTGGCGGCGGCCCATGTGGTCTTCGTGACGCCTTACGTTTTCCTCTCCCTCGCCGATCCGTGGCGGGCGTGGGACGCGCGGGCGGGGCTCGCCGCCGCGGCGCTGGGCGCAGGGCCCGACCGGGTGCTCTGGGCGGTCCGGCTGCCCATGCTGCTGCGGCCCGTGCTGACGGCGGCGGCGGTGGGCTTCGCGGTGTCGGTCGGGCAATATCTGCCGACGCTGCTGATCGGGGCCGGGCGCGTGGCGACGCTGACCACCGAGGCGGTGACCCTCGCCTCGGGGGGCGACAGGCGGCTGATCGGGGTCTACGCGCTGACCCAAGCCGCGGCGGCCTGCGTGGGCTTCGCTCTCGCGCTGGCGATCCCCGCCGTCGCCTTCCGCGATCGCCGGGGCCTGAGAGGATGACGGCCGGTCTCAGGCTCGAAGGGCTGCGCATCCGCGAGGGCGCGCGCGGGCGCACGCTGGTCGCGCTGGACCTGACGGTCCCGCCCGGCGTCGCCGTGTCGGTGATGGGGCCGTCGGGCGTCGGCAAGTCGACGCTGCTGGCGGCCATCGTCGGCGCCGCGCCGCCGGCGTTCGCCGTGTCGGGGCGCGTCCTGCTCGACGGGCGCGACGTCGGCGCGCTGCCGACCGAGGCGCGGCGGATCGGCCTGCTGTTTCAGGACGACGTGCTGTTCCCGCATCTCTCGGTGGGCGGCAACCTCGCCTTCGCGCTGCCGGCCGCCCTGCGCGGGCGGGCGGCTAGACGCGAGCGGGTCGCGGCGGCGCTCGCCGAAGCCGGCCTCGAAGGCTTCGCGGAGCGCGACCCCGCAACGCTCTCCGGCGGGCAGCGCGCCCGCGTCGCGGTGATGCGGGCGCTGCTCGCGGAGCCGCGGGCCTTGTTGCTCGACGAGCCGTTCTCGCGCCTCGACGCGGCGCTGCGCGCCAGTTTCCGCCGCTTCGTCTTCGAGACCCTCGCCGCCCGCGGGTTGCCCGCCCTGCTGGTGACCCACGACGCCGAGGACGCCGCAGCCGCCTGCGGCCCGGTCGTGACGCTCGGGCCGGCCTGAAGGCGCCCGCTCCTGCGCGCCCGCTTCTTCGCGCCCGGTCAGGCCCCGTAGCGATCGGGAACGTACAGCGCGTCGGGCAGGGTGCGCCGTTCGTAGTTCGGATCGTAGACGCGCTCGGGCAGCGTCACCTTCTCGTGCGGAACCTCCTCGTAGGGAACCAGCGACAAAAGGTGCGCGATGCAGTTGAGCCGCGCGCGCTTCTTGTCGTCGCCCTCGACGATGTACCAGGGCGCTTCGGGAATGTTCGTGCGGGCGAACATCTCCTCCTTCGCCTTGGTGTACTGCTCCCAGCGCACCCGGCTCTGGAGATCCATCGGCGACAGCTTCCACTGCTTCAGCGGGTCGTGGATCCGCATCAGGAAGCGGAACTGCTGCTCCTCGTCCGTGATCGAGAACCAGTACTTGACCACCGTGATCCCGGAGCGGACCAGCATCCGCTCGAACTCGGGCACGTCGCGGAAGAAGTCCTCGACCGCCGCCTCGCCGGCGAAGCCCATGACGCGCTCGACGCCGGCGCGGTTGTACCAGGACCGGTCGAACAGCACGATCTCCCCCGCCGCCGGCAGGTGGGGCGTGTAGCGCTGGAAGTACCACTGGGTCTTCTCGCGGTCGGACGGCGCCGGCAGCGCGACGACCCGGGCGACGCGCGGGTTCATGCGCTGGGTGATTCGCTTGATCGCGCCGCCCTTGCCGGCGCTGTCGCGGCCTTCGAACAGCACCACGATCTTCGCGCCCGCATGCTGCACCCAGTCCTGCAGACGGATCAGTTCGCCCTGAAGCCGCAGCAGTTCGCGGAAGTAGAGGCGGCGGTCGATGCTGCGGTGTTTCCTGACCGCCTTCAGGTGGCGCAGGGCGGCGGGAATGCGCCGGTCGTCGATCTCGTGCTCGAGTTCCTCGTCGAAGTCGTCCTCAAGCTCGAGGTCGATCCACCCGTCCGTTCTCTCGCGATCCATCGCCACCCTCCCGCGCCGCCCGAAGCATTAGCGGGCGCGCGAGACGAAACGATGACGGCGCGCCTACTGCGCCGCGCGGGCGTACTCGACCGTGGAGGCGAGGAAGTCGGCGAACTCTCCGGCGAGATCGGGGCGCGCCAGCGCGAAGGCGACGGTCGCCTGCAGGTAACCCTGCTTGGAGCCGCAGTCGAAGCGCCGCCCGGCGAAGCGGAAGCCGTGGACGGGGCGCCCCGCCTCGATCTCGTCGGCGATGGCGTCGGTGAGCTGTATCTCCCCGCCCGCGCCGCGTTTCATCTGGCTGAGGTTGTCGAGCACGCTCGGCGGCAGGATGTAGCGGCCGATCACCGCGAGGTTCGAGGGCGCCTTGTCCGGATCGGGCTTCTCGACCATGCCCTTCATCTTCACGACCGAGCCATGGTCGGCCTCGACGTCGAGCACGCCGTAGCTCTTGATCTGATCCTTCGGCACCTCCATCGCGGCGACGATGGCCCCGCGATACTCGGCGTAGGCCTCCACCATCTGCGCGAGGCAGGGCGTGTCCGCCTCGATCACGTCGTCGGGCAGCACCACCGCGAACGGCTCGTCGGCGATCAGGCGGCGCGCGCACCAGACGGCGTGGCCGAGACCCAGCGCCTCCTGCTGGCGGACGTAGGCGATGGCGCCCGAGGGCATTTCGCTCGGCTCCAGCGCCTTGAGCAGGTCGGTCTTGCCTTTCTCGCGCAGCGAGCGCTCGATCTCCGGCGCGCTGTCGAAGTAGTCCTCCAGCGCGGACTTGCCCTTGGCGGTGACGAAGATGAACTCGTCGATGCCGGCTGCGCGGGCTTCGTCGATGGCGTACTGGATCAGCGGCCGGTCGACCAGCGGCAGCACTTCCTTGGGGATCGCCTTCGTGGCGGGCAGGAAGCGCGTCCCGAGTCCGGCCACCGGGAAGACCGCCTTGCGCACCCGATCCTGCATCTCACGCTCCCGCCTCGTTCTGACGCGCCCCGACGGCGCCTTCGCAACTGCACCCTAGCATGCTCCGTCCCTAGCCCGCACCCCCACAGGCCGCACGACCGAAGCAATAACCCGCGTCGGTCAAAAAAGTTCGACCACGACGGCCGCATACATGCACACGCTCGCCACGAGGACGTGCAGGTGCCAGATCGCGTTCTGGAAACGAAGCGCGTCCCAGAGGTGGAATGCGACGCCGACGGTATACAGGACGCCGCCGGCGGCCAGCAGGGTGAGCGCCGCCGGCGAAAGCGCCTCCAACGCTTCGCGCGCCACCCAGACGATGGCCCAGCCGAGTGCGAGATAGAGCGCTATCGACCCCGCTTCGAACCGCCTCGGCGCGGCGATCTTCACCAGAAAGCCGATTCCGGCCACGGTCCATACGCCCACCAGCAGGGCCCCTCCGACGCTCTTGGCGAGCGAAACCGCGGCGAAGGGCGTGTAGGTGCCGGCGATCTTGAGGTAGATCGCGCCGTGATCGAGACGGCGCAGCGCCTCGCGCCAGCGCGGCGCCGGCAGCAGGTTGTAGCAGGCCGACAGCGCGAACGTGGCGAACATGGTCGCCGCATAAACCGAGACGGCCGCAAGCGTCGCAGCGTCGCCGGCGGCGGCCGCTCGCGCTACGAGGAACGGGCCGGCGACCGCGGCGAAGCTGACGCCGACCGCGTGGACGACGGCGTCGGCGACGATCTCTCCGCGGCTGTAGACCGTTCGGGCCATTGCGCGCCCCCCCTGCGTCATGCTGGCCGATTCGCGCGTGAGCGGAAAGCGGCGGGCTTGCGGCGCGGCGCGGCCGCGCCCTAGAACGGCGCGACCGTCTGACGGAGGCCCGCCGCGTGCTAGACCAGCGCTCGCTTCTCGGCGTCGCGGACCTCGCGCCCGCCGGCGCGCTCGCGATCCTCGACCTCGCAGAGGAGTATGTGGCGCTGAACCGCCGCCGCGACAAGAAACGCGGCGTCCTGCGCGGCCTCACCCAGATCAACCTGTTCTTCGAGCCCTCCACGCGCACCCAGGCGAGTTTCGAACTCGCCGGCAAGCGCCTCGGCGCGGACGTGATGAACATGTCGGTCGGCTCGTCCGCGGTGAAGAAGGGCGAGACGCTGGTCGACACCGCCGTGACGCTGAACGCCATGCACCCCGACATCCTCGTGGTGCGGCACGCGATGTCGGGGGCGGTGGCGCTGCTCGCCCAGAAGGTCAACTGCGCCGTGGTGAACGCCGGCGACGGCGCCCACGAGCATCCGACGCAGGCGCTGCTCGACGCGCTGACGATCCGCCGCCGCAAGGGGCGGCTCTCGCGGCTGACGGTCGCGATCTGCGGCGACATCCTGCACTCCCGCGTCGCGCGCTCGAACATCGCGCTGCTCGACAAGATGGAGAACCGGGTGCGGGTGATCGCGCCCTCCACCCTTCTGCCGCCCGAGATCGACCGCTGGCGCGTCGAGGTGTTCCACGACATGAAGGCGGGGCTGGAGGGGGCGGACGTCGTGATGATGCTGCGTCTGCAGACCGAGCGCATGTCGGGCGGATTCATTCCGTCGGTGCGCGAGTTCCACCACCGCTACGGGCTCGACCACGAGAAGCTGGCGGCCGCGAAGCCCGACGCCATCGTGATGCACCCGGGTCCGATGAACCGCGGCGTGGAGATCGACGCGCTGGTGGCCGACGACCTCGAACGCTCCGTGATCCGCGAGCAGGTGGAGATGGGCGTCGCGGTGCGCATGGCCGTGCTTGATCTGCTGGCGCGCAATATTCCCGGGGAGGGCGCTGCGTGATCAGCGCCACACCAGGAACTGCGGAATGGTTTCTCGATTACTGGACGCGTTTTCGCGCCCATCTCTATCGAGTGTCCCCCGGGATCAACTGGTTTCCGGAAGCAAAAGAGCAAGATAGCTACCGCTACAGCGATCATTCCTGTATGAAGCTCGTCTGCCGCGTCGACGTCGCCCGCAGCGTGGTAGGTTTCGATTTCGAGGTTTATGACTGGGAGGACGGCGATTACGAGTTGGACGCCGAGGGGTATGAGGTCTGGGTTCCCGAGGTGATACCGTATCGCCAGTTCGCATCGGAAGCTGTTCGACGCCTCGAAGGCAAGATGAACGTCGGCTTTCGGCACGAATATAATCCTGAAGCCTTGTATGACTTAGTGCACGGGTGTGAGCTGAACGCAGATTTTCGCGATGTCAAAGATCTTGAAAGGCAGTTCGATTGGTTCAGTGGCGTGGGCTACTGGCGGATGCGGCGTCTCGATGCTGAAATAGACGCGTTGATGGTGCGGTCGTGACCCTGATCCTCGCCAACGCCCGCCTGATCGAGCCCGAAACCGGCGCCGACACCCCCGGCGCCGTGAGTATCGAGGGCGGACACATCGCGGCGATCGCCTGGGGCGAGCAGCCCGCCGCGCCCGAAGGCGCGACCGTCGTCGACTGCGGCGGCCATGCGCTGGCGCCCGGGATCGTCGACATCGGCGTCTCGGTGGGCGAGCCCGGCGCGCGCCACAAGGAGAGCTTCCGCAGCGCCGGAGCCGCGGCGGCGGCGGGCGGGGTCACGACCATGGTCGTGCGCCCCGACACCCAGCCGCCCGTGGACGACCCCGCCATCCTGGAATTCGTCCGCCGCCGCGCCGAGGAGTCGGCCCCCGTGCGCGTCCACGCCATGGGCGCGCTGACCAAGGCGCTGGAGGGGCGCGAGATGGCGGAGATGGGGCTGCTGCTCGACGCCGGCGCCGTCGCCTTCTCCGATGCGGTGCGGCCGGTGGCGGACGCGCGGGTCTTCCGGCGCTGCCTCGCCTATGCGCAGGGCCTCGGCGCGCTGGTGATCCACCATCCGCAGGCGCTCGATCTCGCCGCCGGCGGCTGCGCCACCGAGAGCGAGTTCTCCGGCCGGCTCGGCCTGCCGGGCGTGCCGGCGCTCGCCGAGCGCATCGGGCTCGACCGCGACCTCGCCCTCGCCGAGCTGACCGGGGTCCGCTACCACGCCGACGCCGTGACGACCGCTTCGGCGCTCGGCTCGCTGCGCCGCGCGAAGGAGGCGGGCCTCGCCGTGAGCGCCGGCGTCAGCGTCCACCACCTCACGCTCAACGAGTTCGACGTCGGCGACTACCGCACCTTCTTCAAGCTCGCGCCCCCGCTGCGCCGCGAGGATGATCGCGCGGCCGTGGTCGAGGCGGTGGGCGAGGGGCTGATCGACGTGATCGCCTCGGGGCATCGGCCGCAGGACGAGGAGTCGAAACGCCTGCCTTTCGAGGCGGCGGCGACGGGAGCAGTCGGACTGGAGACGCTGCTGCCGGCCGCGCTGCGCCTCGTCCACGCCGGCGCGCTCGACCTGCCGCGCCTGTTCCGCGCGCTCAGCCTGAACCCCGCGCGCCTGCTCGGCCTGCCCGGCGGGCGTCTGGCGGTCGGCGCGCCGGCCGACCTCGTGCTGTTCGACCCCGACGCGCCGTGGATCCTCGACCGCGCGACGCTGCGCTCGAAATCCAAGAACACGCCCTTCGACCAGAGCCGGATGACCGGCCGCGTGCTGCGGACGTGGGTCGGCGGGCGTTCAATCTACGACCGCGCGGAGGACGCATGACGCATCAGGTGATGGCGTGGGAGCGCGCGGCCCCGTGGCTCGCGCTGGCCTTCGCCGTCGGCTATCTTCTTGGGTCGATCCCGTTCGGCGTGGTGATGGCGCGGCTGCGCGGGCTCGGCGACCTGCGCGCCATCGGCTCGGGCAACATCGGGGCCACCAACGTGCTCCGCACCGGCGACCGCAAGGCCGCCGCCGCGACGCTGCTGCTCGACGCGGCGAAGGGCGCCGCCGCGGTGCTGCTGATGGGCCTGTGGGGGCCGCTCGCCGCGATGCTCGCGGGGCTCGGCGCCTTCCTCGGCCACCTCTATCCGGTCTGGCTGAAGTTCAAGGGCGGCAAGGGGGTGGCCACCTTCTTCGGCGTGCTGCTCGCGCTGCACTGGCCGACCGGGCTCGTCTCCCTCGGCGTCTGGCTCGCGGTGGCGGCGGCGACGCGCTACTCCTCGGCCGCAGCCCTCGCCGCCGCGGCGCTCGCGCCGCTCTGGCTCGCGCTCTGGAGCCAGTGGGGGACGGTGCTGATGGCGGGGCTCCTCGCCGTGATGATCTGGCTCGCCCACGCCGCCAACATCGGCCGGCTGATCCGCGGCGAGGAGTCGAAGATCGGCGCGAAGGGCGCATGATCGCCGCCGACAGGCTGCCGCGGACCGGGGCCGAGCGCCTCGACTGGCTGCGGCTCGCCCGCAGCCGCGGCGTCGGTCCACGCACTTTCCTGCGCCTGATGTCCCGGTTCCGCTCCGTGGCCGAGGCGCTCGACGCGCTGCCGTCCCTCGTGCGCGACGCTGAGGCCTGCGCGCCTGACGCGGCCCGGCGCGAGGCGGCGGCGGCGGCGCGGGCCGGCGCGCGCATGCTCTGTCTCGGCGCCGCGGACTATCCCGCCGCACTCGCCGAGATCGCCGATCCGCCGCCGCTGCTGTGGGCGCTCGGCGACCCGGCCCGCGCGGCCGAGCCGGGCGTCGCCGTGGTCGGGGCGCGCAACGCCTCCGCCTCGGGCCGGCGCTTCGCCGCGACGCTCGCGCGCGACCTCGGCGCGGCGGGGTGGGCGGTGGTCTCGGGCCTCGCCCGCGGGATCGACCGCGCGGCGCACGAGGCGTCGCTGGAGACCGGGACCGTGGCCGTCGTCGCGGGCGGCGTCGACGTGGTCTACCCGCCGGAGCACGCGGCGCTGGCGGCGGCGATCGCGGCGGACGGGCTGATCGTCTCCGAAGCGCCGATGGGCGAGCAGCCGACGGCGCGCAGCTTCCCGCGCCGCAACCGCATCGTGGCGGGGCTGTCGGCGGCGGTCGTGCTGGTGGAGGCCGCCGAACGGTCGGGCAGCCTGATCACGGCGCGCATGGCGCTCGAACAGGGGCGCGAGGTGATGGCCGTGCCCGGCTCGCCGCTCGACCCGCGGGCGGCGGGCTGCAACGCGCTGATCCGCGAGGGCGCGGCGCTGATCCGCTCGGCGGCCGACGTCGCCGAGGCGCTGGCCGCGCCGCGCGCGCGGCGGCCCCGCCCCGAGGCCCTGCCCCTTGCGCCGGAAGCCCCGCGCCAGCCGTCGCCGCCGCCGGCCGGGGACGAGGCGGGGGACGAGGCGGGGCGCGTGCTGTCGCTGCTCGGGGGCGCGCCGGTCCTCTTCGACGACCTCGCCCGCGCCGCAGGCCTCTCGCCCGCCGACCTCGCCGCCGTGTTGACCGAGCTGGACATCGACGGGCTGATCGAGCGCAGGCCCGGCGACTTGATCGCGCGCTTGATGTGAAAGCGGCGTCAGCCGGCCGCCGCCGCCGGCAGCCCGAGGATCGCGCGCGCCTGCTCCGGCGTGGCGACGGGGCGATCATGGCGCGCGCAGAGGTCGACGACGCGCCGCACCAGCGCCGCGTTCGACGGCGCCAGCGTGTCGCGATCGAGGCGCAGGTTGTCCTCGAGCCCGGTGCGCGCATGACCGCCCTCGGCCACGCACCATTCGTTGACGGTGATCTGATCGCGACCGACGCCGGCGGCGCACCACTCGGCCTCCGGCGCCAGTCGCTCCAGCGTGGCGCGGAAGAAGTCGAAGCTCGGCCGGTCGACCGGCATGGCGTTCTTCACGCCCATCACGAACTGCACGTAGAGCGGGGCGACGATGCGCCCGTCGCGCTTCATCGCCGCCGCCTGGAAGATGTGGCTGAGGTCGAAGGCCTCGATCTCCGGCATGACGCCATGGGCCCGCATCTCTCCGGCGAGCCAGTCCACCAGCTCGGGGCTGTTCTCGTAGACGCGGGTCGGGAAGTTGTTCGAGCCGACGGCGAGCGAGGCCATGTCCGGCTTCAGCGACAGCATCGCGCCGCGGTCGCGCCCGGCGCCGGAGCGGCCGCCGGTGGAGAACTGCACGATCATCCGCGGCACGTGGCGGCGCAGGCCCTCCAGAAGCCGGGCGAACCGCTCGGGGTCGGAGACCGGGTTCTCCTGCTCGTCGCGGACGTGGGCGTGGACGATGCTCGCCCCGGCCTCGAAGGCTTGGTGCGCGCTCTCGATCTGTTCGGCCACGGTGACGGGCACGGCGGGGTTGTGCGCCTTGCGCGGCACCGATCCGGTGATCGCGACGCAGATGATGCAGGGTTTCGAAATCGCAGCGCTCATGGCGGGAGAGTTCCATACGTTTCGGCGCGACGGGCGAACCCGCGGGTCGCCGGCGCCGGGAAGGGCGGCGCGGCCGCCCCCTCGCCATACGGCCGGGGCGCGCGTCCCGCCGCGACGCCCGAAGCCGCCGCCTCGGCGTTCAGTCGGCGAAGGTCGCCTCGGCGCTGAGCGCAAGCTGGCCGCGCGCGTCGTAGGCGCCGAGGGTCGCGCCGGTCTCGGTCGGCGTGCCGGTCAGGGTGATCGGGCCGGTGTCGAACAGCGGCGCGCGCGCGCGGAACGACCACGCCGAGAGCGGCCGGCCCGCGCGGTCGCGGCACAGCTCCGCAAGCAGGGTGGCGGTCAGCGGACCATGGACGACGAGGCCCGGATAGCCTTCCTCGCCCTCCGCGTAAGGCCGGTCGAAGTGGATGCGGTGGGCGTTGAAGGTGAGCGCCGAGTAGCGGAACAGCGTCATGGTGTCGGGCGTCCACACCGCGCGCCACGGCGTCTGGGGGATGGGCTTCTCGGGCGGCGGGGCGGGGGGGGCGGCGCCCGGGGCGTTTCCGGGAGCGGCCGCCTCGCGGTAGATGATGTCCTGCTCCTCCTCGACGCGCGCGACGCCGCCGACCCAATAGGTCTGCGCCACGGTCACCACGACCATCACGCCCGAGCCGCCGCGCTTGCCTTCGACGCCGGCGATCCGGGAGACGCGGCGGATCTCCTCGCCGACCGGCAGGGGCGCGAGGTAGCGGAAGCGGGCGCCGCCGAACATGCGCCGCGGCAGCGCAACGGGCGGCAGGAAGCCGCCGCGCGCCGGGTGCCCGTCGGGGCCGAGCTGGCTGCGCCGGGCGTGGGGGCGGAAGGCCATCCAGCTCCACATCGGCGGCAGCGGGTCGCCGGGGGCGTAGGCGGGATCGTCACGGTCGAGAGTCGCGGCCATCAGGTCCGCGCTCTCGGGCGCGACGACGCAGGTCGCCTCGGTCTCGCGGCCGATCCAGTCGGCGTAGGCGGCGATCTGCTCGTCCGTGATCGACATGGGCCGCGACTCCTCCGGCTGACGCTCCATTGACGCGCGCCTGCTATATCTTGTCGCGGCGCGGCGGGGGAAGACATCCGTGTTCGCAAAGCCCGCCGTCGGCGTTATGGTCAATTTTCAGGCAAGGATTGACGCCATGGGCATGCAACCTCCGTCCGTTCTCCACGACGTCTTCGCCGCGCTCGGTCTGTGGTTCCCGCTTCTCCTCTACGCGCTGCTGCTCCTCGGGCTCGGCGGCGTCATCGGGCGGGGGGTCGGGGTGGCGAACCTGTTCCGCGACGACAGCCGGCTGCTCGACCCGCCCGCCGGACGCTCGCGCCTGCGGGTGCTGTGGGCGAGTTCGGCGTTCTGGACCCACGTCGGCCTAACGCTGTTCTTCGGTCTGATCTGGCTGACGATGCACCACGGGGCGGTCGGACCCGCGGAGCCCGGCGTGCGCTGCGACCCCTCCTGCCTCTGGCCGCGGGACGACGCGGCGGCGACGGAGGCGATGACGCGGATGCTGGTCGCCGCCGCCCTGGCGGGCGCGCTCGGCCTCTGGCTCGCGACCGTCGAGTTCCGCCGCCTGCGGGTCGGCGGTCGGGCGCTGCGGCGCGAGGTCTACACGCGCGAGATGCGCCGACGGGTCGGGGGCCTTGTCGTGGGGCTCGCGGCGCTTGGCCTCGCCTATCAGGGCGCCCGCATGGCGACCGCCGCGAGCGGTCTGGCAGGATCGGAGCTCTTCTGGATCAACGCCTTCGCGGTCATCCTCGTGCTGGCGTCGCTCTACACCAAGAAGGCGCTCACGTGCCTCTCGATCCTCGGGGCGCCCGTGATCCTGACCATCGCCGTAGGCTGGCTCAACCGGCTCGACGGCGGCGAGGCGGCGATGCTGGCGCTGCTCCTCGCGATCTGGGTCGTGGTGGCCAACGGCGATCGCTTCAAGCTGCGCCTGCCGGGCTTCGCCGACGCGGCCTACGCGGCGCCGGTCGATCCCAACGACACCTCGGCGCCGTTGCCCGGCCATCCGGCGCCGATCAGGATCACCGACCCGCTCGACGGATGGCTCGCCGCGGCGCGACCGAAGGACGACCCGACGTTCCGCCCGAAGCTCGTCATTCTCGCCACCTCGGGCGGCGCCTATCGCGCCAGCTTCTGGACCGCCCTCCTGCTCGACCACCTCGCCGCGGAGAGCGGACCCGACGGCGCGTTTCCGGGCCTCGCCCGCAACATCCGGCTGGTGACCGGCGCGTCGGGCGGCATGGTCGCCGGGGCCTACTTCGCGGCGATGGCGGCGGAGCACCCGATGGCCCTCGGCGGCGTCCGCGCGCGCATCGAGGCGGATCTCGAGGCGTGGCAGAGCGCGAGGGACGGGCTGGGCCGGGTCATCCCGATCCCGCGCGACTCGCTGACGCCCATCGTGCAGCAGATGGTCCGCAAGGACATGGTGAGCGTCTTCCTGCCGTTCAGGCCCGCGTTCGACCGCGGCCGCGCGCTCGACTGCCAGTGGCGCACCCTGCAGCGGAGCTTCGCCGACGTCCGCGCCGCCGAGGCGGAGGGCCGCGCGCCCTCGCTGATCATCTCGCCGATGCTGGTCGAGTCGGGCGCGCCGGCGTTCCTGTCGAACCTCGACCTCAAGCCGCTGCGCGAGCGCACCTTGCCCGAGGGCGCCGACAAGGCTCTCGTGAACCGAGAATCCGTCGAGCTTTTCGACGCCTTCCCCGAGGCCCACGCCACGCTCTCGCTCGCGACCGCCGTGCGGCTGAACGCGACCTTCCCGTACGTTTCGCCCGCCGTCTCGTTGCCGACGCGGCCCACGCGGCGCGTCGTGGACGCCGGCTATTACGACAACTACGGCATGGACCTCGCCACCGGCTGGCTGATGACGCCCGCCGTGCAGGACTGGATCCTCAAGCACTGCTCGGGCGTCGCGGTGATCCAGTGCCGCGCCTTCCCGACCGACCGCGCCGACGAACCCAGGAGCCGCGCAGCCCGCGCCTACCGCTGGCTCACCAGCCCTGTGGAGGGGCTCTTCGCCGCGCGCGGCTCTTCGCAGATGTTCCGCAACAACGAGGCCATGCGCTCGGTCGAGCGCGCCTACGGCGCCCGCCTCGGGCGGGCCGGTTTCGTGCGGAGCTTCGTCTTCGAGAACACGGCCGAGGCCTCGATGAGCTGGTATCTGCCCGAGGACGAGCTGATCACCATGGAGCACCTGCTGCCGAGCGCCACCCGTCGCGACAAGGCGGAACGGAGCGAATCGGCCGCCTCCGACGCGGTGGCTGGCGCGCCCGAGGCGGTGCTGCTCGAAGCGTGCAAGGAACGCATCGACCGCGAACTCGCCGCGCTCAAGGCGTTCTGGAACGCCTGAGGCGACCGGCGGGCCGACTGGCGGCGGCGGGTCGCGCGCCCGTCGCCGCCGGTTTGGCCGAACTCAGGTCAGGTGGGTTCGGGCCAGTCCGCCCAGGGGAACGGTTTGTCTTCGGTGCGCGCGGTCTGGAAGCGCACGACCTGCGCCATCCACTGCGCGAGCGAATCGCCGAAGCGGCGGAGGGTCGGCTGGGGCTCGCGATAGGCGAGCAGCCAGCCGTACTGCACGATGGTCAGGAGGGTCAGCACCGCGTCGGCGACGCGGAGGGTGACCCAGAAGATCACCATGTAGACCCCGCGGACCCACGGGCGCGGTGGGGCGGCCTGCGCCGGCGCGCTGGACGTTTTCGGCGACGCGTCTTCGGTCATCGATGCCATCTCCTCTGGCCTGTCGGGCGGGGGAGACAAGGCAAGTGGGCGCCCGGCCGGCGAATGCAATGCTGCGCCGCGCCGCTGGGTGCGGCGGGCCGAGTGGTGTAGCCTGCGCGCCATGACCGACGCTCCGAAACCGCCCGCCGGCGACCCCTTCGACCGCGACCCAGCCGTGCGCCACGGCGCGGCCGAGACCGTCGCGCCGGGCGTCACGCGCGTCGTGGCGGCCAACCCCTCGCCGATGACCTTCACCGGGACGGCGAGCTACGTGATCGCCGACGGGCGCGCCGCCGTGATCGTCGACCCCGGGCCGGACGATCCGGCGCACCGCGACGCGCTGCTGGCCGCCCTGCCGCCCTTCGCCGAAGCGGCGGCGGTCCTCGTGACGCACAGCCACCGCGACCACAGCCCCGGGGCCGCGCCGCTCGCGAAAACGCTCTCCGCGCCAGTGCTCGCCTTCGGACCCCACGGCGCCGGGATGACGGCCGCGCAGCGCGCCCGCGCCGAGGCCTTTCCCGGCATCGGGGGCGGCGAAGGGGCCGACCACGGCTTCGCGCCCGACCGCGCCCTGAGCGACGGCGCGACCGTGGCGGTGGGCGGTCGGCGGCTGATCGCCCTGCACACGCCGGGGCACCTCTCGAACCACCTCTGCTTCGCCCTCGACGGCGAGGGCGTAGTGTTCACCGGCGATCATGTGATGGGGTGGGCGACCACGATGGTCTCGCCGCCGGACGGCGACATGGGCGCCTTCATGGCCTCGCTGGCGCTGCTGCAGGGGCGCGGCGACCGGCTCTTTCTGCCCGGCCATGGCCCCCCCGTCGCCAACCCCGACGGCATGATCGCGTGGCAGCTCGCCCACCGGCGCGCGCGCGAGGCGCAGATCCTCGACGCGCTGGCGGGCGGCCCGGCGACGCCCGAGGCGCTGACGCGGCGCCTCTACGCCGCGGTCGATCCCGCGCTCTGGCCTGCGGCGAAGCGCAACGTGCTCGCCCATCTGCTGTCGCTGGTCGACGCGGGGCGCGTCGTGGCCACGCCCGCGCCGGCGGCGGACGCGGCGTTCGCCTGCGCGCCCTCGGGCGGCGCAGGTTGAGGCCGCGCGCCTTGAGACGCCGCGCTACGGCGGTCTGCTCGGACGCTCTCGCGCCGCCGTCGGCTTAGGCGTATGAATAGTGGGCGCGCAGGCGCTCGGACAGGCTGGACGCACAGGGGGCGGCGGATGATGGGGCGAACTTCGATAGTGGCGGCCGCGCTGGCGGCCATGCTCTGCGGCGGGCTCGGCGCATCCGCCTTGGCCGCCGAGGAGGCGCGGCTTCGGGCCGCGTTCGAGGCGGCGGACGTCAACGGCGACGGCGTGATCGACGTGGACGAGTATGTCGCCTACTTCGTGGCGGCGTTCCAGCGGCATGACGTCACCGGCGACGGCTTCCTGCGCCCGGAGGACCTGCCGAACGTCGACATGGAGCGCTTCCGCGCCGCCGACCGCGACGGCGACGGCCGCATATCGCTCGGCGAGGCGATCGCCGACCGCATCATCGTGTTTTTCGACATCGCCTCGGAAGACGGCGTGATCACGCTCGACAGACTCGTCGCCCACGAAGCCGCGCGTTGAGGAGAACGGCCATGAAAACCCCTTCGCCCGCCCTGCGCCGCGCCGTGGTGATCGCCGGCGCCGCGCTCGCGCTCGCCGCCTGCGAGACCGCGCCGATCGACCAGCGCACCCAGGGCCAGATCATCGGCGGCGCGACCGGCGCGATCCTCGGCGCCCAGATCGGCGGCGGCAGCGGCCAGCTGATCGCGACGGGCGCCGGCGCCGTCCTCGGCACCATGGTGGGCGGCAACATCGGGCAGCGGCTCGACGAAGCGAACTGACGCCGCGTCAGCCGCCCGACGCGTCGCGCGCGCATGCGGGACGACACGATCAATAGGGGCCGGCTTCACGCCGCGGCGCTCGCGGCCTCGCCGCGCATCCAGGCGTCGAGCGCCGCGGCCTCCTCGGGCGTGAGGCGGAGCCCGAGCTTCGAGCGTCGCCACAGCACGTCCTCCGCCGTACGCGCCCATTCACGCGTCATCAGCCAGCGCACCTCGGCCTCGGTCAGGTTCCAGCCGAAGCGCCGCCCGAGAGCCTCGGCCGTCTCGGCGCCGCCGAGCACCTCAGCCGCCTCCACGCCGTAGGCGCGCACCAGCCGCAGCGCCCACGCCGCGTCCAGAAACGGGTGGCGCTCGCGGAGCGATGCGACGAGCGCCGGCGCGCCGTCGACCGGAAAGTCGCCGCCGGGCAGCGGAACGCCCGCGGTCCACGCCGGCTTCATCTCGGGAAAGAACGGCCGCAGCTTTTCGAGGGCCGCTTCCGCGAGCCGCCGGTACGTGGTGATCTTGCCGCCGAACACGTTGAGGATCGGGGCCGCCTCGCCGCCCCCCTCGACGCGCAGAACGTAGTCTCGCGTGGCCTGGGTCGCCGACTTGGCGCCGTCGTCATAGAGCGGTCGGACCCCGGCGTAGGTCCAGACGACGTCCTCAGCCGCGATCGGCTTCCTGAGATAGGCCGACGCGGCCGCGCGGAGATATTCGGCCTCCTCCGGCGCGCAAGCCGCGCCGTCGGCCGATCCCTCGTGGTCGCGATCGGTCGTGCCGATCAGGGTGAAGTCGGTCTCGTAGGGAATGGCGAACACGACGCGGCCGTCGGCGTTCTGGAAGATGTAGGCGCGGTCGTGGTCGAACAGCTTGCGGGTCACGATATGGCTGCCGCGCACCAGACGGATGCGATCCCGCGTGTTCAGCCGCAGGCGCTCGCGCAGGACTTCGTCGACCCAGGGGCCGCCGGCGTTGACCAGCGCTTTCGCCGCGATCTCGCGCCGCGCTCCCGTCGCCGCGTCCTCGATCGTCACGCGCCAGAGCCGGTCGCGCCGCTCGGCTGAGACGCATCGGGCGCGCACCGCCACCGTGGCGCCGCGCGCGGCGGCGTCGCGGGCGTTCAGCACGACGAGGCGGCTGTCCTCGACCCAGCAGTCGGAGTACTCGAAGCCCTTCTCGAAGCTCTCGCGCAGGGGCGCGCCGGCGGGGTCTTCCCGCAGCGCGACGGTCCGCGTGCCGGGCAGGATCCTCCGCCCGCCGAGGTGATCGTAGATGAACAACCCCAGACGCACGAGCCACGCAGGCCGCAGCCCTGCATGGTGGGGCAGCACGAAACGCAGCGGCCAGGAGATATGGGGCATCGCCCGCAACAGCACCTCGCGCTCGATCAGCGCCTCGCGGACCAGCCGGAATTCGTAGAACTCCAGGTAGCGCAGCCCGCCGTGGAACAGCTTGGTCGACGCGGACGACGTGCCCTGGGCGAGATCGCCCTTCTCGCACACGAAGACGGAAAGACCCCGACCCGACGCGTCGCGCGCGATTCCGCACCCGTTCACGCCGCCGCCGATGATCGCAAGGTCATAAATCGTTTGCTCAGCCATGGCTTATGGAAACATGAACGAGGACGACGACGCAAGGCCGCCGCTCCACGCCTTGCATGACATTTTTCTGTCTCAAATCTAAATTTGAATGATTTTCCGCCTCATTAGACTGATTGGATATCGACGCTGCTCCTTTATTTTTTTACATTGGCCTGACGTGTGCAATTTCTGTATTCGGCGATCCGAGACTTTCTGCGACTGGATTTGCGGAAGGTCGACGGATGCGTTCGCTGCACCGGCGTCGCCGGGCGCGGCCATACCGTCGCCACGCCCGCGAGCTGTGCGCGAGATCAGCCGCAAACGCTCTCTGGACGCGCCTGCGGCCATTTGCTATCGACCGCGTGCTTCCGGCGTAGCTCAGTGGTAGAGCATCGGACTGTTAATCCGCTGGTCGTAGGTTCGAATCCTACCGCCGGAGCCA
>RECW01000166.1 GCA_007693835.1 Paracoccaceae bacterium
TTCGGGGATCTCGCCGATCCGGAAAGCGCCGTCTCGAAGCTGGTCGCCGCGCGGGGCGGCGTCGATCTGATGCCAGACCAAGGAACGAAACCGGTCAACAAATACCTTCCCCCTCGCCCGAAGGACGTTGCGACCGCGTCCGCGCCGCCTCCCGCCGCCGCTCCGGCGCGGCGAGAGCCGGACGGCGTGCTCGCCTGGCTCGACAAGGCGCTGAGGAGGCTGGACTGATGCATCCCGCATTTTCACTGGTCGCGTTCACGGTGTTTTCCGGACTCGGCTTCGGCATGATGGTGTGGCTGGGGATCGGCCTCGGCGGCCATTCCCGGTTCTTCGCGTTCCTGGCGTCGGGCGTCGCGGTCGGCGCGGTGGCGGGCGGGCTGCTCGCCTCGACACGCCACCTGCTGCGACCCGACCGCGCGAAGCTCGCCTTCTCGCAGTGGCGCACCTCGTGGCTGTCGCGCGAGGCGGTGCTGGCGGTCGCGGCGCTGGCCGTGTTCGGGCTCTACGCCGCGGTCTGGGTGGCGTTCGGCGTGCAGATCGGCTGGCTTGGAACCGCGGCGGCGCTGCTCGCCGGCGCGACGGTCTATGCGACGGGCATGATCTATCGCCAGTTGAAGACCGTGCCGCAGTGGGCGACGCCGCTGACGCCGGCCTGCTTCGTCGCCTTCGCGCTGGCCTCGGGCGAACTGGCGCTCGCGGCGCTGACGGCGTTCTTCGAGTCCGACGAGGGCCGCACGCTGGGCGCGACGCTGTTCCTGCTCGTGATCGCTTGGGGCCTGAAATACGCGTGGTGGCAGAACGCCCGGAAGGCGACGCTGGAGAGCGCGGGCGCCACGCCCGAAGACGCCACGGGTCTCGGCGACATCGGGCTGGTGGAGCAACTCGAGGCGCCGCACACCGGAGAGAACTATCTCATGAAGGAGATGGTGTTCGAGGTCGGGCGCGAGCGGGCGACAGCGCTGCGCCGGGTGGCGGTGGGGGCGGGCTTCGGCGGCGCGCTGCTGCTGGTTCTGCTGTCGGGCAACATCGGCTCGCTGCTGCTGGTTCTGGCGCTCGCGAGCCTTCTGGTCGGCCTCATGGCCGAGCGGTGGCTGTTCTTCGCCGAGGCGCAGCACGCCGTCGCCGCCTACTACGGGAAACGCTGATCGAGGGGAGGCGCCGATGGCGGGGCGCTGGGTCGCGCTGATGCCCGCGCGGTGGTGGCGGCAGGTGACGCCGCGCACCCTCGGCGCCGACGCGATCGCGGGCTTCACCGGCGCCACCATCGTTCTGCCCCAGGCCGTCGCCTTCGCCGCGATCGCCGGTCTGCCGCCGGAATACGGCCTGTTCACCGCGATGGTGACGCCGGTCGTGGCGGCGCTGTTCGGCTCCTCCATGCTGATGGTGTCGGGGCCGACCACGGCGATTTCGGCGGTGGTGTTCTCGGTGATCTCCGGGATCCACCCGCCGGGCTCCGCCGCCTTCGTGCAGATGGCGCTGACGGTCACGGTGATGGTGGGGGTGATGCAGGTCGCCTTCGGCCTCGCCGGCGTCGGGCGTCTGGCGGCCTTCGTCTCGCCTTCGGTGATGCTGGGCTTCACCGCGGCCGCGGCGGTGCTGATCGCCGTGGCGCAGGCGCCCGACGCGCTCGGCGTCGCCGTGGAGGCTGCGGACACGGTGTTCGAACGCGCCGCGAAGGCCGTGCGCGCCGCGCCCGAAGCCGACTGGCGCGCGGTGCTGATCGCGGCGACGGCGCTGGTCTCCGTCGCGGTGTTCCGGCTGCTGTCGCCGCGGGCGCCGAACTTCCTGCTCGCCCTCGCGCTGGCGAGCGGCGTCGGCTACGTCATCGACGCCGAGCGGGAAGGCGTGCGCATGGTGGGGGCGCTGCCGTCCGTGATCCCCGCGTTCAGCCTGCCCGCGTTTCCGCTCAACCAGCTCGGGCCGGCGAGCGAGGCGGCCTTCGCCATCGCGCTGATCGGTCTTCTCGAGGCGATCTCGATCGGGCGCGCCTTCGCCGGCCGCGCCCGCCAGCCCTTCGACGCCGATCAGGAGACGGTGGGGCAGGGGCTCTCCAACACGGTCGGCGGGCTGTTCCAGTGCTATCCGGGGTCGGGCTCCTTCACGCGCTCGGGGCTGAACGCCGAGGCGGGGGCGCAGACGCCGATGGCGGCGATCTTCGCCTCGGCGTTCCTGTTCGGCATCCTGTGGTTCCTGGCGCCCGTCGTCGCGCACATCCCGATCCCGGCGCTCGCGGGCGTCATCTTCTACGTCGCGGCGAAGCTGATCGCCGTGCGCGCCATCGCCAACGCCGCACGCGCGAGCCGGGCCGAGGCCGTCACGATCCTCGCCACCTTCGTCGCCGGGCTGGTGGTGAAGCTCGAGTTCTCGATCTACGTCGGCGTGATCCTGTCGTTGCTGATCTTCCTGTCGAAGACGGCGCGGCCGACGCTGGCGATCTCGGCGCCCGACCCGAGCGGCGTCTTCCGTAACGCGCAGCTCTTCAACTTGCCGGAGTGTCCGCAGATCGTGTTCACCCGGCTCGACGGCCCGCTCTACTTCGGGTCCGCCGAAGCGGTGACGCGCGCCTTCCGCGAAATCGAGCGCCGCCGGCCGAGCCAGAAGCATGTCGTTCTGATGCTGAAGGGGATGGGCGACATCGACTTCACCGGGGCGGAGGTGATCGCCGAGGAAGCCCGGCGGCGGCGCGCGATGGGCGGATCGCTTTCGATCGTGACCCGCTACGCCCCGTTGATGAAGCGGCTGACGAAGCTCGGCGTGATCGCGCGGCTCGACAAGGGCGCGGTCTACCCGCGCAAGGCCGACGCCATCGAGGGGGTGACGCAGCGCCTTTCGGATGCGGTGTGCGCCAAGTGCGCGGCGCGGATTTTCCGCGAGTGCGCCGAGAAGCCGGGTGCGCCGCAGCCCCGCGAACCCGCCGCGCAGGAGACGGCCGCCGCCGAGTAGCCGTCAGCCCGACAGCGCCACCGAGGCGCGGCGGTGCGCGCCGGTCTCCAGCGTCTCGATGACGAAGGCTGCGACGTCGGCGTAGCGTATGGTGGCGCGGCGGATCTCGCCCTCGGCGCTCGCCAGCCAGTCGCCCTTCGCCTGGCCCGGCGCCAGCCCGACCGGCTGGACGATCGTCCAGTCGGCGCCGGAGGCCTTCACCATCGCCTCCTGCCGCTCCTTGTCGGCGAACTGGGCGCGGAGCGCCAGGAAGAAGTAGAGCTTGAACAGCCACGGCGCGCGCTCGCGCGTGTCGCCGACGCCGTAGGCGCTGATCACGATCAGCCGGGCGCGCCCGGGCAGGGCGTCGAGGGCGGCGCGGGTCGCGTCGACGCAGACGCTGGTCTCGGGCGCGAGCGCCATCTGGCGCAAAGTCGGGCGCTCGCCGACCGTCAGGATCGCCGCGTCGACCCCCTCCATGGCCCGCGCCATCGCCGCCGGATCGGCCGCGTCGCCCGTCACGACCGTCAGCCCCTCGGCGGGCGGAATGCGCCCTTCGCCCCGCGCCAGCGCCCGAACCTCCCAGCCCTTGGCCAGCGCCGCCGCCGTGAAGGCGCGCCCCGCGACGCCCGCAGCCCCGATCACCGCGATCCGCATGGGCCCCTCACGCCGTCAGGATCGCGACGAGGATCGCGACCAGCACCGTGTTGACGATATGCAGCACCTGCTCGACGTTCTGCGCGGTCTCGTAGGTGCGCCGCGCAAGCCACGACTCGGCCGCGTCCGCTTCGGGAAACCGCGCCAGCGCCTCGGCGTCGGCGCGGCGCTTGCCCCTGAACTCCCAGACGTTGGCCGCGATCAGCGCGGCGACCGCGCCGAGGATCAGCGCAGGTCTCAGCCAGCCTTCCATGGACGTCCTCCCGGCGTGGTTCCGCGCCGTGATAGCGCTCAGCGGGTCGTCACGTCCACCGGGTAGGCGGTCACGCTCTTGATGCGCTCCATGGCGAAGCGCGAGGTGACGTTCTTCGGCGCGGCGGCGTCGGTCAGGCGCTTGTAGAAGGCGTCGTAGGCGGCCATGTCGGCCACCGAGACGCGCAGCAGATAGTCGACGTCGCCGGCCATGCGGTGCAGCTCCATCACCTCGGGCATCGCGGCGACCACCTCGGCGAAGCGCTCGCGCCACGCCGGGCCGTGGTCGGCGGCCTGCACCTCGACGAACACGGTGAGACCGAGCCCGAGCGCCACCGGGTCGACCAGCGCGACGCGGCCGAGGATCACGCCCGCGTGCTCCAGCTTCTGGACGCGCTTCCAGCAGGGCGTCGCCGACAGCCCCACCCGGTCGGCCAGTTGCGCCACCGAGAGCGTGGCGTCGCGCTGCAGCTCGAGCAGGATCTTGCGGTCGATCAGGTCGAGCGACGGCTTCACCGCCCGTCGTCTCCGGCGTCGTCGTCCTCGTGGAGGATGCGCTCGGCGGCGCCGTCGAGGTCGTCGTATTGCCCCGACTTCAGCGACCAGATGAACGCCGCGAGGCCGAGGCCGCCGAGGAACAGGGCGGCGGGGATGAGGAACAGCAGGTTGCTCACGCGGGGGCCTCCGCAAGCGCCGACGGCGCGGGCTGCGTCGGCGCCGCCTGCAGGCGCAGCGCGTTCGCGACCACCAGCAGCGACGAGGTCGACATGGCGACGGCGGCGACGAGGGGGCTCGCGTAGCCCATCATGGCGAGCGGCACCGCGATCAGGTTGTAGCCGCCGGCGATGGCGAAGTTCTGCAGGATGATCCGCCGCGTCCTGACGGCGGTCGCCCGCGCCTCGGCCACCGGGGCGAGCGCCTCGCCGAAGAACACCATGTCGGCGGCGGCGCGGCCGACGTCGGCGCCGGCCGCGGGCGCCATCGAAACCGAGGCGGCGGCGAGCGCGGGCGCATCGTTCACCCCGTCGCCGACCATGAGGACCTTGCCGCCGGCCTGCGACAGCGCCGCCACATGGGCGATCTTCTCCTCGGGCGTCGCGCCGGCGCGCCAACTCTCTACGCCGAGGCGTCGTGCGAGCGCCGCGACCGGGCCGGCGCGGTCGCCCGACAGGATCTCGACGCTCAGACCGTCGCCCCGCAGCGCCGCGATCGTCTCGGCCGCGTCGGCGCGCGGCGCGTCGTCGAACAGGAAGGCGACCGGCGCGGCCTCGCCGAGGCGCAGCCAGACGGCCGTCGCCTCCTCCGCCGCGGCGTCCTCCGCCGCCCCGACCCACGCCGCCCGGCCGAGTTTCGCCGGCGCGCCGTCGACCAGCCCCTCGACGCCGAAGCCGGGTCTTTCGGCGACCTGCTCCGCGCGCGGAATCGCGAGCCCCGCGCCCTGCGCCCACGCCGCAAGCGCCGCCGCGAGCGGGTGACGGCTGCGCGCCGCCAGCGCCGCCGCGGCGGCGGCCGCATGAAGGTCGTCAGGGCGGCGCAGCACGGGACGTCCGGCGGTGAGCGTGCCTGTCTTGTCGAACACCACGCGGTCCACCAGCGCGAGCCGCTCCAGCGCCGCGCCGTCCTTCAGCATCACGCCGCGGCGGAACAGGGCGCCGGCGGCGGTGGCCTGCGCCATCGGCGCGGCGAGGCCGAGCGCGCAGGGGCAGGTGATGATCAGCACGGCGATGGCGGTGAAGGCCGCCGTCCGCCAGTCCGCCCCGGCCGACAGCCACCAGAGGAAGGTGGCGAGGCCGACGAGGTGGATCACCGGGGCGTAGATCCGCGCCGCCTGGTCGGCCAGCCGCGCCACGCGGGATTTCCGCGACTCCGCCTCCGCCATCAGCCGCTGGATCTCGCCGAGCGAGGATTGTTCGCCGACGGCGGTCGCGCGCAGCGTCAGCGCGCCGGAGAGGTTGAGCGCGCCGGCGCGGACGGTCGCGCCGGGCGCGACGGCCTCGGGCGTCGTCTCGCCGGTGACCAGCGCGCAGTCGACGTCGGACGCGCCTTCGACCACCTCGCCGTCGACCGCCACGCGCTCGCCCGGCGCGACCAGCACGGCGGCGCCGGGCGCGATCTCCTCCAGCGGGCGCCACGTCGGCCCGTCCGCGGTCAGCACCGTCGCGCCCCGCGGTTGCAGGCGGGCCAGCGCGGAGGCGGCGGACCGCGCCCGCGCCCGCATCAGCCGGTCGAGGTAGCGGCCGACCAGCAGCAGGAAGGTCAGCATGATCGCCGCGTCGAAATAGGCCTCCGGCCCGCTCCGCAGCACCTCCGACAGCGAGATCAGCGTCGCGAGGATGATCGCGAGCGAGATCGGGCAATCCATGTTGAGCCGGCGCGCCTTCAGCGAGGCGGCGGCCGAGGCGAAGAACGGCCGGCCGGCGTAGGCCACCGCCGGCACGGCGATCAGGCCGGAAATCCAGTGCATCAGATCGCGGGTCACCCCGTCGGCGCCGGACCAGACCGAGACCGAGAGCAGCATCACGTTCATCGTCGCGAAGCCCGCGACGCCGACGCGCATCAGCAGGTCGCGGGTCTCGCGCTTCTCGGCCGCGTCCGCCGCGTCCGCCGCCTCCAGCGGCCACGTCTCGAAGCCGAGCTTCTCCGCGGCGTCGGCGACGTCGAGCGCGCGCGCCTTCTTGGGATCGAGTTCGACGGTCAGGCGCTTGGCCGTCAGGTTCGCCCGCGCCGACAGCACGCCCGGCACGGCCTTCAGCCCGCGTTCGAGCGACGCGACGCAGCCGCCGCACTTCATGCCCGGCGCGATCAGCTGGAGAAGCGCCACCCCCGGCCGCGTCTCCCGCAGCGCCGCGTCGAGTTCGGCGGCGCGGCGCGCGCGCGCGGCGGCCTCGGGCGAGAGGTCGCCGCCCGCGAGGGCGACGGCCGCGTCGGCGGGGCAGCAGCCCATCTCAGTTCTCCGGTCGGACGTAGAGGTCGAAGACGCCCGCCCACGGCTCGCCCACGCCCTCGGCGCGCACCGACAGCCGCCACTGGCCAGGGCGCAGCGCTTCCTCGGCGGCGTAGAGGCCCGGGGCGGCCTCGACCATCGTCAGGGCCACGTCGGCGTGCTCGTCGGTGCGCCAGAGGGCGACGGCGGTGATGTCGAGGCGGTCGATGGGCCGATCCTCCGCGTCGCGGAAGGCGAGCAGCGGCGAGCCGCCGGCGACCGAGGGCTCCACCCGCCACCCGCGCTCGGCCTGCGCGGCGAGCAAGGCCATGTCGCGGTTGAAGTCCTGGCTCGCGACATAGCCCGAGTCGACGATCACGCCGCGGAAGCTGCGGATCGCCAGCGTCGCCATCACCACGTTGACCGCGATCACCACGCCGAAGAAGGCGAGCATGACGATCAGCATCTTGCGGCCGGTGAACGGCGCGCCGCCGGGGTTGTAGTCGGTCTTCGGGGCGCGCCGGGTCATCGGCCGGGTCCGTAGAAGGTCGCTTCGGCCCGCGCGGTCTCGCCGAGTTCGCCGGTGGCGGTGATCTCGTCGAGGCGGAAGGCGAACTCGCGGCGGCGCTCGGCGTTCGGCGAGGTGACGAACACCCGCAGGCTGCGCAGCACGTCGGGGGCCACGTCGAACTCCACCGCGCGGCCGGGTTCGTCGTCGAAGCCGGCGACGACCATGGTCGCGTCCTCCAGCCCCTCCATGCTGAGGCGGAAGCGCCGCTCCTCGGGGATCATGTTCAGCGCCTTGACGGTGAACCCGTTGCGGATGTCGCCGGCGGAAAGCTGGGTGAACAGCGGGTTGCGGTCGTGCAGCACCGTCAGGTTGATCCGGTCGCGACCCGCCAGCGTGAACAGCATCGCCGCCCCGATCAGCGCCCAGACGCCGAAGTAGGCGAGGGTGCGCGGGCGGAACAGGCGCTGCATCACCGGCGCGGGCCGGTGGTCGCCTTTCGACTGCGCCTCGTAGTCGGCGAAGGTGTTGTAGGAGATCAGGCCCTTCGGCAGCCCCACCTTCTCCATGACGTTGTCGCAGGCGTCGATGCAGAGGGCGCAGGTGATGCACTCGAGCTGCTGGCCGTTGCGGATGTCGATCCCCATCGGGCAGACCGCGACGCAGGCGTTGCAGTCCACGCAGTCGCCGACCGCCTTCTCCGACGTCCGCGCCGCCTCGCGGGCCTTGAGGCCCCGCAGACGCGGCTCGCCGCGCCAGTCGTTGTAGGTGACGGTCAGCGAGCGCTGGTCGAGCATCGCGCCCTGGATGCGCGGCCAGGGGCACATGTAGATGCAGACCTGCTCGCGCATCAGCCCGGCCAGCGAGTAGGTGGTGAAGGTCAGGATTCCGATGGTGGCGTAGGCGACGTTCGACGCCTGGAGCGTGATCAGCTGCCAGAGCAGCGTCGGCGCGTCGGCGAAGTAGAACACGAAGGCCCCGCCGGTCGCGAGCGCGATGCCGAGCCAGGCGGCGTGCTTCTTGATCCGCTTGGCGCGCTTCTCGGCGTTCATCGGCTGGCTGTGGAGCTTGATCTGGGCGTTGCGGTCGCCGTCGATCTTGCGCTCGACCCACATGAACAGGTCGGTCCAGACCGTCTGCGGGCAGAAATAGCCGCACCACGCGCGCCCGACCGAGGAGGTGATCAGGAACAGCCCGATCCCCGCCATGATCAGCAGGCCCGCGACGTAATAGAACTCCTGCGGCCAGATCTCGATCCAGAAGAAGTAGAAGCGCCGGTTGGCGAGGTCGATCAGCACCGCCTGATTGGGCGCGAACTCGCCGCGGGGCCAGCGCATCCACGGCAGCAGGTAGTAGACGGCGAGAGCGCCGATCAGCATGCGCCACTTGAACGTCCGGAACTTGCCGGAGACGTCCTTCGGGAAGATGGGCTCCCGCGCCTTGTAGAGCCGCGGCTCCTCGACCTGCACATCGGCCTTGAGGCCGTCGGGCGTCTCGACGTTCATGATGGCTTCCGCTTTCCCGAACCTGCGATGCGGCTGTGTCACGGCGTCAGGTCTGGGGGACCTTCCACGCCTTTCGGCTGTGCAACATGGGTCTCCGGCGCCGCGCTGTCGCGGCGGCGTAGCGTCGCGCGACGCGCGATCGGGCGATCAGAGCGCCGGAATCAGGAACTGCGTCGCGATCGCGAAGTAGATCAGCACGCCGGTGGCGTCGGCGATCGAGGTGATCAGCGGCGCGCTCGCCGTCGCGGGGTCGAACTTCAGCCGCGTCAGGACGAACGGCAGCGTCATGCCGATCAGCGAGCCGACGGTGACGATGATGACCATGGAGGACGCCACGATGATCGCGATCTCAGGCCCGCCGCGGACGTAGCCGAGCCCCGAGACCGCGAGCGCCATCGTCAGCCCGAGCAGGAACGCCACCGACAGTTCGCGCGCCAGCATCCTGCCCCAGTCGCCCATCCGCACGTCCCCGGTGGCGAGCGCGCGCACCATCAGCGTGCTCGCCTGCGCGCCGGCGTTGCCGCCCGAGTCGATCAGCAGCGGCAGGAAGAACACCAGCGCGACGTTGGCGGCGATCACGTCCTCGAAGGCGGCGATGCCGGCGCCCGAGAACAGGTTGCCGAACACCAGCACCACGAGCCACGGCACCCGCGCGCGGTAGAGCAGCCAGAGGCTCGCGTCGCGCAGGCCGCCCGCGATCGAGACCGAGCCGCCGGCCTTGTGGAAGTCCTCGGTGACTTCGGCCTCCATGGCGTCGGTGGCGTCGTCGTGGGTGACGATGCCGACGAGCCGGCCGTCGGCGTCGACCACCGGCAGCGCCAGCACGTCGTACTTCGCGATCTTGCGCGCCACGTCCTCGCGGTCGGCGTCGACCGGCACGGCGAGGGTGCGCCGCTCCATGAAGCCGTCGACGGTCGCGTCCGGTTTCGCGAGGATCAGGTCCTGCAGCCGCACGGAGCCGACGAGCAGGCCCTCGCGGTCGACGACATAGGCGCGGTAGATCGTCTCCTTGTCCGGCGCCTCGAGCCGCAGCTTCTCCAGCGCCGCACGGGCGGAGAGGTCGGGCGCGAGGGTCGCGTAGTCCGACGTCATCAGCGCGCCGGCCGTGTCGGGCGGGTAGGCGGCGAGGCGACGGAGGTCCTCCCGCTCGGCCTTGGCGAGGGCCGGGATGAACGCCTCGTGATGGGTCTCGGACAGGGCGTTGTAGAGGTCGGCGCGCTCGTCGGCGTTCATCTCCGAGACGACGAGGGCGAGGCGCGCGCGCTCGCCGGTCTCGACGAGGCGCGCGGCGGCGGGGTGCGGCAGGTAGCCGAAGGTCTCGGCCTGGCGCGGCGCGGGCATCAGCGCCAGCACGCGCCACGCCTCGGTCGGCGGCAGGTCGGCGAGCAGCGCGGCGACGTCGGCCGGGTGCTCCTCGGCGAGCGTCTCCTCCAGAGCCTGCATGAGCCCGCGCTCGAGATGGGCTTCCAGCGCTTCGCGGGTGAGGGCGACGGTCATGGCGGGTCTCCGGGTCCGGGGCGTGCGCCCGGACGGTCTACCCCGCCTTTGCGACAGGTTCGACCGCGGCGGCCAACTGGTCGGCGAAAGAGTCGACCGTGCTCCAGTCGGTGTATTCGATCACGCTGACGCCGTCCGTCGGTCCGCCGGTGATCCACATGATCAGGCGGATCATCTGGCGGTCGACGAAGCGATAGCGCGGATAGTCGAGCTTGCCGGCGAAGGCGTGGGCGGCCACCGGGTTCAGCTGATGGCGCGCGATCAGCTTGCGCAGATAGGGGTTCTCCTCGGCCGTGCGCTTGTTCGGCTTGCGTGCGGTCAGGCAGACCGAAGCGAGCGCCACGGGTGTGGACTGCTGGATCGCGGCGAGCTTCGCCGCGAAGGCCTCGGCCGCCGGCAGATGCTTGCCGTAGCGCACCGCCGCGACCAGCGCGAGCAGGTCGGCGCCCGCGGTGTCGGGTTCGTCGCCGCCTTGCAGGACGCGGATGTCGGTCGCCGCGCCGTGGGTCTCGACCCGCGCCGAGATGCGCTCGGCGATGCGGGCGGTGTGGCCGTCGTGGGTGGCGGCGTAGAGACGGATCAGCGGCATGGGGCGCTCCCTCGGGGTCGCGGGGCACTATGGCGCGCGGGCCGCGCGGGGCACGGCGGCGAAGGGTCGCGGCGGGCGCTTTGCAAGCGGCGCGCGGCGGGATAGGTGCGGCGCGTCGCCGTCAGGAGAAACCCCATGCGCCGCGCCGTCTCCCTCGCCCAGGGCCGCGAGTTCCTCTCGATCCCGGGCCCCTCGGTCATCCCCGACGCGGTGCTGCAGGCGATGCACCGGCCCGCCGTCTCGATCTACGAGGGCGAGCTGGAGGAGATCACGCACGGGCTGCTGCGCGACCTGAAGCCGGTGGCGCGCACGGACGGTCTGCCGTTCATCTACATCGCCAACGGCCATGGCGCGTGGGAGGCGGCGCTGACCAACACGCTGTCGCGCGGCGACCGCGCGCTGGTGCTGGAATCGGGCCGCTTCGCCGTCGGCTGGGGCGAGATGGCCGCGACCCTCGGCGTCGAGGTCGAGGTGCTGCGCGCCGAACCCCGCCGCGCCGTCGACCCGGACGCCGTCGAGGCGCGGCTCCGCGCCGACCGCGACCACGCCATCCGCGCGATCCTCGTCGTGCAGGTCGACACCGCGTCGAGCGTCGTCAACGACATCGCGGCGATCCGCGCGGCGATCGACGCCGCCGGCCACCCGGCGCTGTTCATGGTCGACGTGATCGCGAGCCAGGGCTGCATGGCGTACGAGATGGACGCCTGGGGCGTCGACGTGACGGTCGGCGGCGCGCAGAAGGGCCTGATGACGCCGCCGGGCCTCGCCTTCACGTGGGCTGGCGAGAAGGCCATGGCCGCCCACGCCCGCGCGGACCTGCGCACGCAATACTGGGACTGGTCGCTGCGGCTGGAGGATCCCCACTACCGCAAGTACTGCGGCACCCCCCCGGTCCACCTGCTCTACGCGCTCCGCGCCGCGCTCGACATGCTGGCCGCCGAAGGGCTGGAGGCCGCGTGGGCGCGCCACGCGACGCTTGCGCGCGCCGTGCGGGCCGCGGTGGCGGCGTGGGGCGCGGACGGGCCGCTCTCGTTCAATATCGTGGAGCCGGCCGAGCGGGCGGATTCGGTGACCACCGTGCTCGCCGGCGACGCGGACGTGGAGCGGTTCCGGCGCTTTTGCCACCAGAACCTGGGGCTCGTGCTCGGAGTCGGTCTCGGCGATTTCGAGCGGCGGTCGTTCCGCATCGGCCACATGGGCTGGCTCAACCCGCCGATGCTGCTGGGGACGCTGGGCGCGGCCGAAGCAGGTCTGCGCGCCTGCGGGATCCCTCACGGGGAGGGCGCCCTCGCCGCCGCCGCCGCGGTCATCGCCGATCATTTCGGCTGAAAACCTGGGCGCCGGCCCTGCGGCCGCGCCGCGTCGCTTGCGCGCGCCGGCTTTCCGTCGATGATGCTCTTCCGAAACGCGGCGCGCGACCGCGGAAACAACGGGCGCACGGGACGCGCGCCGTCGACAGGAGAGACGAGATGAGAGCCATTCTGCTCGGGGCGGCCGCGGCGATCGCGCTGACGGCGCTGGACGCCGAGGCCGGCACGCTCCGCTGGGCGCGCACCGGAGAGGCGCTGACCCTCGACCCCCACTCCCAGAACGAGGGGCCGACGACCACCTTCCTCCATCAGATCTACGAAACCCTGATCCTCGCCGACATGACCGGCGCCTTCGTGGAGGGGCTCGCCGTCAACTGGGGCCCGCTGGAGGAGGACCCGAACGTCTGGCGGTTCGACCTGCGCCAGGGCGTCGCCTTCCATGACGGCACGCCCTTCACAGCAGCCGACGCCGCGTTCTCGATCATGCGCGCGAAGTCCGAGGCGTCGAACTTCCGCGAACTGCTCGGCTCGGTGGTCGAGGCGCGGGTGGTGGACGACCACACGCTCGACCTCGTGACCGACGGGCCGAACCCGATCCTGCCCGCGAACCTCACCAACATCTTCATGGTGAGCGAGGCGTGGGCGCGGGCGAACGATGTGGTGGACGTGCACAACTTCGCCGCCGGCGAGGACAGCTTCGCCGCGCGCAACGTCAACGGCACCGGTCCCTACGTGCTGGTCAGCCGCGACCCCGACAGCCGCTCCGTGCTCCGGCTGAACGAGGACTACTGGGGCATCGGCGAGTTTCCGCTCGACGTCACCGAGATCATCTTCACCCCGATCCAGAACCCGGCCACCCGCGTCGCCGCGCTGCTCTCGGGCGAGGTGGACTTCATTCAGGACGTGCCGGTGCAGGATCTCGACCGCATCGCGAACACCGACGGTCTGGTCCTCGGGACCACGGCGCAGAATCGCACGATCTTCTTCGGTTTGAACGTCGCCGACGAGGACCTCGCCTCCGACAACGTGGAGGGCCGCAACCCCTTCGCCGACCGGCGCGTGCGCGAGGCGATGAACATCGCGATCAACCGCGAGGCCATCAGGCAGGTGGTGATGCGCGGCCAGTCCCAGCCCACCGGCGTGATCATGCCGCCTTTCGTCAACGGCTGGACCGAGGAACTGGACGCCTTCCCGCCCGTCGACCTCGACCGCGCCCGCGCGCTGATGGCCGAAGCGGGCTTCGCGGACGGCTTCTCGACGCGGCTCGACTGCCCGAACGACCGCTACATCAACGACGAGGCGATCTGCCAGGCGGTCGTCGGCATGTTCGGCCAGATCGGGATCAACGTGACGCTCGACGCCCGCCCGCGCGCCCAGCACTTCCCGCTGCTCGCCAATCTCGAGACCGATTTCTACATGCTCGGCTGGGGCGTGCCGACCTACGACAGCGAGTACATCTTCAACTTCCTCGTCCACACCCGCGACGACGGCTTCGGCTCGTGGAACGCCACGCGCTACTCGAACCCCGAGCTCGACGCGAAGATCCGCTCGCTGTCCTCCAACATCGACCTCGAAGCCCGCGACGCCGACATCGCCGCGATCTGGGAGGTGGTGCAGGCCGAGACGATCTATCTGCCGGTCCACCATCAGGTGCTGAACTGGGCGTTCTCCGACCGGATCGACACCATCGTCGACCCCGAGGATCAGGTCCTGTTCAAGTACTTCGTGATGGCGGACTGAGCGCGGCGGCGGAACGGGAGCGGTGGCGGCCTTCATCATCCGCCGGCTGGCGCAGTCGGTCTTCGTGCTGCTCGCCGTCGGGCTGGTCGCCTTCGGCCTGTTCCGCTTCGTGGGCGACCCGGTCGACAACATGCTGGGCCAGGAGCGGACGATGGCCGACATCGCCCGCGTCCGCGCCGAACTCGGCCTCGACCAGCCGTTCCTCGTGCAGTACGCGCGGTTCCTGCAGGGGGCGGTGCAGGGCGAGTTCGGCGTCAGCTACCGCCTCGCGCGGCCCGTATCAGAGATCCTGCTGGAGCGCGCCCCGGCGACGCTGGAGCTGGCGCTGATCTCGGCGGCGCTCGCCATCGGCTTCGGCGTGGCGCTCGGCGTCTACACGGCGATCCGGCGCGACGGGTGGCTGGCGAGCGTGGTGATGACGGTCTCGCTGATCGGCGTGTCGCTGCCGACCTTCCTGATCGGCATCCTGCTGATCTGGGTGTTCTCGGTCGAACTCGGCTGGCTGCCGAGCTTCGGGCGCGGCGAGACGGTCGACCTCGGCGGCTGGCGCACGGGGTTGCTGACCGAAAGCGGGCGGCGCGCCCTCATCCTGCCGGCGATCACCCTCGGGCTCTACCAGATGACGCTGATCATGCGGCTGGTGCGCTCGGAGATGCTGGAGGTGCTGCGCGCCGACTACATCCGCTTCGCCCGCGCCCGCGGGCTGGCGGAGCGCTCGATCAACTTCCGCCATGCGCTGCGCAACACCCTGGCGCCGGTGATCACGGTGACGGGGCTGCAGCTCGGCTCGATCATCGCCTTCGCCATCATCACCGAGACGGTGTTCCAGTGGCCGGGCGTCGGCCTGCTGTTCATCAACGCGATCCAGGTCGTCGACATCCCCGTGATGGCCGCCTACCTGATGGTGATCGGAGCCCTTTTCGTGCTGATCAACCTCGTCGTCGACATCCTCTACGTCGCGATAGACCCCCGTCTGCGCGCGGACCGCACGGCGGCGGCGCGCTGACATGACGGACGTCTCCGAAAACGCGATCCCGGAGAACGCGATTCCCGAGAACGCGGTCGCCGAACACGCGCCGGGCCCCATCGCCGAGCGGCCGACAGGGCGTTTCGCCCGCGCGCTCGACAGCGATCTCGCGTGGCGCTTCCGGCGCAGTCCGCTGACGGTGGTCGCGGCGCTGGTCACCGTCTCGATGATCCTCGCCGCCCTGCTCGCGCCGTGGATCGCGCCGCACAACCCCCATGACCCCGCGTCGCTCAACCTGATGAACGGCTTCACGCCGCCGATGACCGCGAACGCCTTCACCGGCGCGGAGTTTCTGCTGGGGACGGACGATCAGGGGCGCGACGTGTTCTCGGCGATCCTCTACGGGCTGCGCATCTCGCTGTTCGTGGGGTTCGCCGCCGTCGGCCTCGCCATGCTGATCGGCGTGACGCTGGGGCTGATCGCGGGCTACGTCGGCGGCTGGCCCGACACGGTGATCATGCGCGTGGCCGACGTGCAGCTGACCTTTCCCGCCATCCTGATCGCCATGCTGATCTTCGGCGTCGCCAAGGGCTTCACGCCGCCCGAGCTGCGCAACGAGATGGCGATCTGGGTGCTGATCCTCTCCATCGGCCTCAGCGACTGGGTGCAGTTCGCCCGCACCGTGCGCGCCGCCGCCATGGTCGAGGCGAAGAAGGACTATGTGGCGGCGGCGCGTCTCGTCGGGCGCTCGAAGGCCGCGATCATGCTGCGCCACGTGGCGCCGAACGCCATGGGGCCGGTGCTGGTGATCGCGACCATCTCGCTGGCGCTGGCCATCATCGCGGAGGCGACGCTCTCCTTTCTCGGCGTGGGCGCGCCCCCGACCCAGCCTTCGCTCGGCACGCTGATCCGCATCGGGCAGCGGTTCCTGTTCTCGGGGGAGTGGTGGATTCTGCTGTTCCCGTCGCTCACGCTGCTGGTGCTGGCGCTCGCCGTGAACCTGCTCGGCGACTGGTTGCGCGACGCGCTGAACCCGAAGCTGCGCTGAGCGGGCCAAGGTGCGCGCGTTGAGAATCGGGCGCGAACATAATAAGAACATGCGCCATGCTCGCGCTGCGCCGTCGTTCGCCGCTCCGCCTCTCACCCGAGCCCGACGGCCCGGCGCTGGCGCTCGGCCGCGCGCATGAGGCGTCGGGGCCGGCGCGGCGGGTGTTCGCAGCGCTCGCCGCGGGGCGGCTGTCGGGGCCGGTGATCTGGGCGCAGGGGCCGCAGACGGAAGGGCGGCTCGACCCCGAGGGGCTGCTCGCCTTCTTCGACCCCGGCCGCCTCGTCGTCGCGCGCTGCCGGGGCGGGGTCGACGCGCTCTGGACGGCCGAGGAGGCGTTGCGCTCGGGCGCCGCGCCGCTCGTGGTGGTGGAGCCGCCGGCGCCGCCTGCGCTGACGCCGGTGCGCCGGCTCAACCTCGCGGCGGAGGTGGGGGCGGAGAAGGCCGGGGGAGGGGGGCCGCTTTGCCTGATCCTGACGCCCGAGGGCGGCTCTGCTGCGGCGGTCGAGACGCGCTGGCGCGTCGAGCCGCTGCCCGGCTGGGCCTCGGCGCCGCCTTCGGCCGGCGGCGGGCCGGCGCGCTGGCGCCTGACGCTGCTGCGCGACAAGGCCGGCCCGCCGGGCGTGTGGGAGATGGGGGAGCGACAGGGCGCGGCGCCGGCCTTCAGCCGCGCCGCCTAGCGATCGAGCGCCGCGCGCGCCTCGATGATGTCGAACGGCACCCCCGGTTCGTCCTTGGCGGCGCGAATCACCAGCGAGGTCTTGACGCTGGCGACGTTCGGCGCGGCGGTCAGTTGGCCGGTGAGGAAGGACTGGAAGGTGGAGAGATCGGGCGCGACGCACTTCAGCAGGAAGTCGATCTCGCCGTTCAGCATGTGGCACTCGCGCACCAGCGGCCAGGCGCGGCAGCGCTCCTCGAACGCCACGAGGTCGGCCTCGGCCTGCTTGACCAACCCGACCATGGCGAACACGCTGACTTCGAAGCCGAGCGCCCGCGCGTCGACCCGCGCGTGATAGCCGCGGATGTGGCCGGATTCCTCCAGCGTCCGCACCCGCCGCAGGCACGGCGGCGCCGAGATGCCGACGCGGCGCGACAGCTCGACGTTGGTCATCCGCCCGTCGGCCTGCAGTTCGGCGAGGATCTTCCGGTCGATGGGGTCCAGCCTGCCGCCGCTCATGATTGTCCGGTCATCTGATGCTTGCGGCGACGCCCTCGCCGCGCGACCCTATTACAAAGGCCGGACGACGCTGGCAATAATATTGCTGAGTCGGGAAACAAATGGAAATTGTGCAAACAGCCCAAAGGGCGCCCAGGATCTGGGCGATCAGCGACGGGCTCGCCGGAAACGCCGTTCAGGCCCGCGCGCTGGCCGACGCCGTGGCGCGGCGCACAGGCGCGACCGTCGAGGAACGGCTCGCCCAACCCCGCAAACCCTACGACCGTTTGCCGGCCGGTCTCTGGGCGGCCTTCGGCGCGCGCGAGGGCGGCTGGCCGTTCACCGGCCTCGCCGACGGCGGGGCGGGGCTCGCGCGGCCGTGGCCCGACCTCGTGATCGGCGCGGGGCGGCGCTGCGCCCCGGCGGTCGCGGCGTTGCGCCGGCTCGGCGGCATGCCGGCGGTGCAGATCATGGACCCAGGCATGCGCCGCGCCGCCTTCGACCTGATCGTCGCGCCGCGCCACGACCGGCTGTCGGGCGACACGGTGGTTGAGACCCTCGGCGCGCTCAACGGGCTCGACGACGCGACGCTCGCGGCCGAGGCCGACCGCTGGCGGCCGCGCCTGCGCCACATCCCCGAGCCGCGGGTGGCGGTGCTCGTGGGCGGGCCGTCGCGGTCGTCGGATTTCACGGCGCGCGGGCTGCAACGGCTGACGGACGGGCTGACGCGGCTCGCCATCGAGGGCGCAGGGCTGATGGTGACGCCTTCGCGCCGCACGCCGCGGGCGGCGGTCGACAAGCTCGCCGACGCGCTGACCGGTCTCGGCGGCTGGGTGTGGTCCGGGGTCGGCGACAACCCCTATCCCGGCATTCTCGGCCTCGCCGACGCGGTGGTGGTGACGGCGGACTCGGTGAACATGTGCTCGGAGGCCGCCGCCTCGGGCAAGCCGCTGTTCGTCGCGCCCATGGGCCGGGTCGACGCCAAGATCGCGCGGTTCCACGGCGATCTCGCGGCCTGCGGCGCGGCGCGGCCCTTCGACGGCGAGATCGCGCTCTGGCGCTATGCGCCCCTGCGCGAGGCGGATCGGGTCGCCGAGCGGGCGGCCGCCCTGCTCGCCCCGCGCGACGCCGCGGCTTGGCCTGCGACCTCCGAGGGCCTAGATGGCGGCGGGCGCAACTGAGGGAGCGGCGACGATGGGCGAGAAGCGGGCGCGGGTGCTGATCATCGGTTCGGGGCCGGCGGGCTACACCGCCGCCGTCTACGCCGCGCGCGCCATGCTGGAGCCGGTGCTGGTGCAGGGCATCCAGCCGGGCGGCCAGCTCACCATCACCACCGACGTCGAGAACTGGCCCGGCGACAGCATGGTGATGGGGCCCGATCTGATGCTGCGCATGGAGGCGCACGCCAAGGCGGTGGGCGCCGAGATCGTGTCGGACCACATCCAGCGCCTCGACCTTTCGGCGCGGCCGTTCACCGCCGTGGGCGACGGCGGGACGGTCTACCGCGCCGACGCGGTGATCCTCGCGACGGGGGCGCAGGCGAAGTGGCTCGGCCTGCCGTCGGAGGAGGCGTTCAAGGGCTTCGGCGTCTCGGCCTGCGCCACCTGCGACGGGTTCTTCTACCGCGGCAGGGAGGTGGCGGTCATCGGCGGCGGCAACTCGGCCGTCGAGGAGGCGCTGTATCTCACCAACCACGCCCGGAAGGTGACGCTGGTCCACCGCCGCGACAGCTTGCGCGCGGAGAAGATCCTGCAACATCGGCTGTTCAACCATCCCAAGATCGAGGTGATCTGGGACCACACCGTGGACGAGATCCTGGGCGATGCGGAGCCCAAGGGCGTGACGGGCCTGCGCCTGCGCCACGCGCAGACCGGCGCGCCGCGCGAGATCGCCGTCGACGGCGTGTTCATCGCCATCGGCCACGCGCCCGCCTCGCAGCTGGTGGCCGACCAGCTGCCGACGCACCACGGCGGCTATGTCGTCACGAAGCCGGACAGCACGGCGACCGACGTTCCGGGCGTCTTCGCGGCCGGCGACGTGACCGACCACGTGTATCGTCAGGCGGTGACCTCGGCGGGCATGGGGTGCATGGCGGCGCTCGAGGCCGAGCGCTTCCTGTCGGCCGAGGCGCAGGCGCCGGCGCAGGCCGCGGAATGACGCCCATTCATGTCATCGGCGCCGGCATGGCCGGCTCCGAAGCCGCATGGCAGGCGGCCGAGGCGGGCTGCGACGTGATCCTGCACGAGATGCGGCCGGTGCGCGGGACCGAGGCGCACCGGACAGGCGACTGCGCCGAACTCGTCTGCTCCAACTCCTTCCGCTCCGACGACGCCGCGACCAACGCGGTCGGCCTGCTGCACGAGGAGATGCGGCGCGCGGGCTCGCTGATCATGGCGATGGGCGACCGATGCCGCCTGCCGGCGGGCGGCGCGCTGGCGGTGGACCGCGAAGCCTTCGCGCAGGCCGTGACCGCGGCGCTGGCGGCGCACCCGAACATCGAGATCCGGCGCGAGGAAGTCGGCTGGCCGCCGGAGGACTGGGCGAACGTCGTCATCGCGACGGGCCCGCTGACGGCGCCCGGGCTCGCCCAGGAAATCCGGGCGCGGACAGGGCGCGAGGCGCTGGCCTTCTTCGACGCCATCGCCCCCATCGTCCACGCCGAGAGCGTCGACCTGTCGAAGGCCTGGTTCCAGAGCCGCTACGACAAGGGCGAGACCGAGGCCGACCGCACCGCCTATCTCAACTGCCCGATGGACGCCGAGACCTACGAACGCTTCATCGACGCGCTGCTGGCCGCCCCGGTCTCGGACTTCAAGGACTGGGAGCGCGACACGCCCTATTTCGAGGGCTGCCTGCCGATCGAGGTGATGGCCGCGCGCGGGCGCGAGACGCTGCGCCACGGGCCGATGAAGCCGGTAGGGCTCACCAACCCGCACGCGCCGACGGTGAAGCCCCATGCTGTCGTGCAACTGCGGCGCGACAACGCCCTCGGCACGCTCTACAACATCGTCGGCTTCCAGACGAAGATGAAGTACGCCGCGCAAGCCGATGTCTTGCGGATGATTCCCGGCCTTGAGGATGCGCGGTTCGCGCGGCTTGGCGGCATTCACCGCAACACCTTCCTGAACAGCCCGCGGCTGCTCGACGGGCTCATGCGGCTGAAGGGCGCGCCGCGGCTGCGGTTCGCGGGGCAGATCACCGGCGTCGAGGGGTATGTCGAGTCGGCGGCGATGGGGCTGCTGGCGGGGCGTTTCGCGGCGGCGGAGGCGCTGGGCGGCGCGCCCGTGCCCCCGCCCCCCGAAACCGCGCACGGCGCGCTGCTCGCGCACATCACCGGCGGGGCCGAAGCCGAGACGTTCCAGCCGATGAACGTCAACTTCGGTCTGTTCCCCCCGCTGGACACGCGCGCCAGGGGCCGCAAGGCGGCGCGCAAGCAGGCGCGGGCTGAGGCGATGAGCGCCCGCGCGCTCGCCGCCTGCGACGTCTGGCTGGGGCGTCGGGCGGCCGCCTGACCGGGCGCTTGTCGAAGACGCCGGGGCGGTCGGCAAGCCGCTTTCAGCACTCGGCCATCAGCGCCGCGCAACGGTTCAGCGTCGACGGATGCGCCGCCGCCAGAGCCTCGTAGACGAACGCGTCGCGCAGGTCGCGTCGCCTGGCGCCGTCGATGAACTTCATGTCCCAACGGCCGAAGCGCCGCTGCGCCAGCCGGCGCCGGTCGATCAGGCGGACATCGCCATGGCGGCGGTCGCGTCGGATCGCGGCGAACAGGGCCTCGACGGCCGACGGCGGGCCTTCGATCACCTGGAAGAACACCGCGTCGTCGAAATACAGCGCTCCGGTGACGCCATGCGCCGCGTTCTCGCGCAGGGCGACCCGGGCGATGTCGAGCATCTCGGCGGAATACGGACCGATGTGGGCGCGTGACACGTAGGCGAGGGACAGCATCGGGCTGCGGCTCCACCCTGCGGGATTTGTCTAGTGTACCGGTTCTCTCGATCTCGCGCAAAGAGCTTCACGCTTGCCACGCCGCGACGAGCCGTGTTGCTGGCGGGATGCGCCATGTCCAAACCCGCAAGGATTCCCGTCGCGCCGCGGCCGTCTGGTCGCTCGCGCTGGGAGAGACTGTGGTCTGGGCGTCGCTCTACTACCTGTTCGCGGCGCTGCTGCTGGTATGGGAGCGGTCGCTCGGGTGGGACAAGGCGGCCATCGCGCTCGGCCTGACGCTCGCGCTGGCGACATCCGCGCTGACCGCGCCGCTCGCGGGGCGCGTCATCGACGCCGGGCGGGGCGCGGCGCTGCTCGGCGTCGGGGCGCTCGTCGGGGCGGGTCTGCTCGGGTTGCTCGCGCGGGTCGAGACGCTGCCGGCGTTCCTCGCGCTCTGGGCCGCCATCGGCGCGACGCTGGCGGCGACGCTCTACGAGCCGTGCTTCGCCTTCGTGACGCGCACGCTCGGTCCCGAAGCGCGGCCGGCGATCACGCGGATCACGCTTGTCGCGGGTCTGGCCTCGACGCTCTCCTTTCCGGTCGCGACCGCCATCGCCGACGCGCACGGTTGGCGCGCGGCGGTCTGGACGGCCGCCGCGGCGGCGGCGTTTCTGGCGGCGCCGCTGCTCTACGGCGGCGCGCGGCTGCTCGAGGCGTCCGCGCCGGCGACCCATGCGCCGGCCGCGGCGGGCGAGAACCGGGCGGCGGTCCGCGCGGCGCTGCGGCGGCCGGTGTTCTGGGCGCTGGCGGCGAGCCTGCCGATGATGGGGCTGAACCACGGGATGCTGCTGAACCACCTGCTCGGCATCCTCGACGCGCGGGGCGTCGCGCCGGCGACCGCGGTGCTCGCCGCCTCGCTGATCGGCCCGATGCAGGTGGCGGGGCGCCTCGCGCTGATGGCCGGTGGCGGCGGGCGGCGCGCGCTGGGGCTGACCGCGCTCAGCTTCGCGGGCGTGGCGCTGGCGGCGGCGTGCCTCTACGCGTCCGGCTGGGCGGCGTGGCTGGTGTTCGCCTTCGTCGCCCTGCAAGGGGCGTGCTACGGCGTCACGTCCATCCTGAAGCCCGTCGCCATCGCCGAAGCGCTCGGGCATGCCGGCTTCGGGGCGATCGCCGGATGGCTCGCCATGCCCTACCTGCTCGGCGCGGCGGCGGCGCCGTGGGCGGGCGCCGCGTTCTGGCGGCTCGGCGGCTACGACGCGACGATCCTCGCCGCCTTCGGGTTCGCGACCGCCGGGACCATCGGAGCGGCTCTCGCCACGCGATTGCGTTGACGGCGTTGCCGCCCGCCGCTTTGCGCGTTACCGATCTGCAATGAACCCAAGGCTCTATCCGAACGCCGACGCCTATCTTCGCGCCCCGCGGAAAGCGGTCGCGCTCATCGGCATGTCCGGGGTGGGCAAGACCTCGGTCGCGGCGCAGCTGCGCACTTCGGGGCTCTGGTTCCACTACTCCGTCGATTACAGGATCGGCACCCGCTACATGGGCGAGCACATCGTCGACGGCTTCAAGCGCGAGGCGATGCGCGTGCCGCTGCTGCGCGACATGCTGCTGAGCGATTCGATCTACATCGCCTCCAACATCACCTTCGAGAACCTCACGCCGCTGAGCGTCTACCTCGGCAAGCCGGGCGACCCGGCGAAGGGCGGGCTGGCGTTCGAGGAATACGTGCGCCGCCAGCGACAGCACCGCGAGGCGGAGATCGCGGCGCTCCTCGACGCGCCCGACTTCATCGGCAAGGCCCGCGACATCTACGGCTACGACCACTTTCTCGCCGACACCGGCGGGTCGATCTGCGAGGTGGTCGACCCGTCGGATCCGACCGATCCGGTGCTGACCACGCTCGCCGACCACATGCTGCTCGTCGGCGTGCGGGAGACCGACGCGATGGCCGACGAACTGGTGCGCCGCTTCGTGCGCGCGCCGAAGCCGATGTATTACGAGGAAGGCTTCCTGCGGGCGATCTGGGCGGAGTATCTCGCGGAGACCGGGCTCGCGGAGGACGCCGTCGACCCCGACGCCTTCACCGCCTGGGGTTTCGCGCGCCTGCTGCGCCGCCGCCGACCGATCTACGCCGCCATCGCGGAAGGGTGGGGCGTGTCCGTCGAGGCCGCCGATCTCGCCGCCGTCGACAGCATCGAAGCCTTCGATGCGCTGGTGGCGAGGGCGCTGGAGGCGGCGGGGCGCTGATCGCCATGCGTTGATCGGTCAGTCTGGGCGCCCTATGTCCGCGATCCGCCGAGGAGACGCCGATGCCGATCAAGATCCCCGACGCCCTGCCCGCCATCGACGTGCTCCGCGCCGAAGGCGTCATGGTGATGTCGTCGGAAACGGCGCTGCGGCAGGACATCCGCCCGCTGCAGATCGGCCTCGTCAACCTGATGCCGAACAAGGAGCGCACCGAGACGCAGTTCGCCCGGCTGATCGGGGCGACGCCGCTGCAGATCGAGCTGACGCTGATCCGCATGACCGACCATGTGTCGAAGAACACCACGCCGGCGCACCTCGAAGCCTTCTACACCACCTTCGCCGAGGCGCGGGCGCGCCGCTTCGACGGGCTGATCGTGACCGGCGCGCCGGTCGAGCGGCTGCCGTTCGAGGCGGTCGGCTACTGGGGCGAGCTGACCGAGCTGTTCGACTGGACCCAGACCAACGTGACCGGGACTTTCGCGATCTGCTGGGGCGCGCAGGCGATGCTGCACCATTTCCACGGCGTGCCGAAACATGCGCTGGCGCGGAAGGCGTTCGGGTGCTTCCGCCACCGCAACCTCGCGCCGGGCTCGCCCTATCTGCGCGGCGTCTCCGACGACATCGTCGTGCCGGTCAGCCGGTGGACCGAAGTGCGCGCCGCGGACGTGCCGCCGGGGCTCAGGATGCTGCTCTGCTCGCCGGAGACGGGGCCGTGCCTGATCGAGGACGCCGGGCGCCGCGCGCTCTACATGTTCAACCACCTCGAATACGACACCACCTCGCTCGACGAGGAGTATCGCCGCGATGTCGCCGCTGGTCAGGCGATCGCGCCGCCGGCGCACTACTATCCGGGCGACGACCCGGCCCAGGCGCCCGAGAACCGCTGGCGCAGCCACGCGCACCTGTTGTTCGGCAACTGGCTCAACGAGCTCTATCAGGCGACGCCGTTCGACTGGACGTGACGGC